>NZ_BHYL01000070.1 GCF_003851725.1 Cellulomonas algicola
CCGTCGTCCGTGGACCACGGTGCGGACGTCGGCCGGCCCCTGGCCTGCGGCGGCGTACTGTGACGAGGCGCTACCGCCGGGTAGCCGTCCGACCTGCCGCCGCCTTGCCGCCTGCCCCGCCGCACCGACGAGGTCCCCTCGAAGGAGAACTGCCGCGATGAGCCGTCCACTGCGCTCTCGTACCTCGACCCACGGCCGCAACATGGCCGGCGCCCGCGCGCTGTGGCGTGCGACGGGCATGACGTCGGAGGACTTCGGCAAGCCGATCGTCGCGATCGCGAACTCGTACACGCAGTTCGTCCCGGGGCACGTGCACCTCAAGGACATGGGCGACCTGGTCGCGTCGGCGGTCCGCGAGGCCGGCGGCGTCGCCAAGGAGTTCAACACCATCGCGGTCGACGACGGCATCGCGATGGGCCACGGCGGCATGCTCTACTCGCTGCCGAGCCGTGACCTCATCGCCGACTCGGTCGAGTACATGGTCAACGCGCACTGCGCCGACGCGCTCGTCTGCATCTCCAACTGCGACAAGATCACGCCCGGCATGCTCAACGCGGCGCTGCGGCTCGACATCCCGGTGATCTTCGTGTCGGGCGGGCCCATGGAGGCCGGCAAGGCGGTCGTCGCGGACGGTGTCGCGACGACGCACCTCAACCTCATCAACGCGATCAACTACTCCGCGGACGACAACGTCTCCGACGAGGCGCTGGGCCGTGTCGAGGAGAACGCGTGCCCCACGTGCGGCTCGTGCTCGGGCATGTTCACCGCCAACTCGATGAACTGCCTCACCGAGGCGCTCGGCCTGTCGCTGCCGGGCAACGGCTCGACGCTCGCCACGCACTCCGCGCGCCGCGAGCTGTTCCTCGAGGCCGGACGCACGATCGTCGACCTGGCCCGCCGCTACTACGACGACGAGGACGACAGCGTCGCGCCGCGCTCGATCGCCAACCGCGCGGCGTTCGCCAACGCGATGGCGCTCGACGTCGCCATGGGCGGCTCGACCAACACCGTCCTGCACGTGCTGGCCGCCGCGCAGGAGGCCGAGCTCGACTTCACGCTCGCGGACATCGACGCGATCAGCCGCCGCGTGCCGTGCCTGTCCAAGGTCGCGCCGAACCACCCCGACTTCCACATGGAGGACGTGCACCGCGCGGGCGGCATCCCCGCGCTGCTCGGCGAGCTCGACCGCGCAGGCCTGCTCGACCACGACGTCACGTCGGTGCACACGCCGACGCTCCGCGCGTGGCTCGACGACTGGGACATCCGCGGAGGCCGCGCGACCGAGCGGGCGCTGGCCCTCTTCCACGCCGCGCCCGGCGGTGTCCGCACGACGCAGGCCTTCTCGACGTCGAACGTCTGGGAGTCGCTCGACACCGACGCCGCGAACGGCTGCATCCGCGACGTCGCGCACGCCTACACCGTCGAGGGCGGGCTGGCCGTGCTGCGCGGCAACCTCGCCGAGGACGGTGCCGTCATCAAGACCGCGGGCATCGACCCCGAGCTCTTCCACTTCGTCGGCACGGCGCTCGTGTGCGAGTCGCAGGACGAGGCCGTCGACAAGATCCTCCGCAAGGAGGTGCAGCCCGGACACGTCGTCGTCGTGCGGTACGAGGGCCCCTCGGGCGGCCCCGGCATGCAGGAGATGCTCTACCCGACGTCGTTCATCAAGGGCCGCGGGCTCGGCAAGGTGTGCGCGCTCATCACCGACGGCCGGTTCTCCGGCGGCTCGTCGGGCATCTCCGTGGGGCACGTCTCCCCGGAGGCGTCGGCGGGCGGCGCGATCGGCCTGATCGAGGACGGCGACGAGATCGAGATCGACGTCGAGACGCGCCTCATCCGCATCAACGTCCCCGACGAGGTGCTGGCCGAGCGCCGCGCCAAGATGGAGGCGTCGGAGAACCCGTGGCAGCCGGTGAACCGCGACCGGTACGTGTCGCCCGCGCTCCAGGCGTACGCCGCGATGGCCACGTCGGCCGACCGCGGTGCCGTGCGCGACGTGAGCCGCATCCGCCGCGCCTGACCCGCAGCACGCGCCGCGCGGCCCGGACGGGCGCCCGACGCCGTCCCGCTCAGCCGACCACGTCGAGCCGGTCCAGCGACCACAGGGGGAGCCGCTCGACGTCGCACGCCGCGAGGAGCCGCGCGAGGTCGGGGTCGGCCGGGTCGGCCCGGCCCTCGGACGCGGCGAAGTACTCGCGCAGGAACGCCGCGACGAGCGGACCCGGCACCGTCTCCGCCGTGTCGTCCCCGCGCGACGGCAGGGCGATGAGCAGCAGGTCGCGCACGCGGCGGAGCACGGGCCGCAGCGCGGGCTGCACGTAGGGGAGCGGCAGCAGGCGGGAGCCGTTGCGGTCCCAGAAGCGCAGCCGCGCGGGCGGGTCGCTCGTCGGCGTGACGGGCCAGGACCGTGGGTCCTCGATCTCCCCGAGCACGAGCGTGGCCGTCGTCGTCGTGACCGCCTCCCGCACCAGGCGGGAGCCCAGGCCGTGCGCCCGGCCCGCCGGGTCGACCGCGAGGTAGGCGAGCAGCTGGACGGCGCCGTCGACGTAGTGCTCGTGCACGAGGCCGCCGACGACGCCACCGTCGGCGTCCAGCGCCAGCAGCCCGTCGCCGGTCTCCCCGAGCGACTCCTGCAGCGACTCCAACGGCTCGAGCTCGTCCGGCGGGAACGTCGCCTGGAGGATGCGGACGTAGAAGTCCTCGACGACCGGAGCGGGCACCTCGCTCAGCCGGACGAGCGTGGGCTCGGGCGGTCGGACCTGCTCGGCGGACGTGCCCACCTCACGGCTCCGTCGACGCGACCGGGAGCGGCTCCGACGGGGCGTCCGTGGCCGTGCTGCGGCGGAAGGCCCAGGGACGAGTCCAGCGCGGTCGCAGCCGGCCCTCGTCGGCGAGGCGGTGGAGGTCGTCGAGCGCGGGGTACCAGTCCTGCGGGCGGCGTTCCGCGAACATGCGCTCCATCGCGGGCGACGTGCCGAGCATGTCGAGGATGTAGTGGCCCCACGAGATGCGGTCGGACTCCGAGTACGTCTTGCGGATGTCCCAGATGCACTCGAAGCAGTCGAGCATCAGCTCCGCCATGGCGTCGACGCGTGCGGAGAGCGTCGCGTCGTCGGGGGCCGGCTCGCGGCCCTGGTAGAAGTACGGCCGCAGCTCGGGGTGCTCGACGAACTGGTGGTCGATGTCGAGCGTGAGGTCGGTCGCGCTGCGGTACGTGGTGATCTTGGTGCTGCGGTGCGCGCTCCGCCACGAGATGAGCAGCGAGATGATCGACGCCGTCAGCGCGAGGCCCGCGATGACCTCGGACGTGCCCATGCTGAAGTCGCCCATCCGACCCACCTGCCCGCGGTTCCCCGTCGCCCGTCGCGGCGTCTGGACCGAGCATCCCGCAGGGCGCCACCGCGCGCCAGGTCCGCCTCGGCGCTGCGGTCGGGCGGTCCGACGGCGTCAGACCGGCCGGCGGGCGGCGTCCTGCGCGGTCCGGGGCGTCGGCACCGACCCGAGCCGGGCAGGGCGTTCGAGCAGGGCGCCGATCGCCTCCCGGGGTGCCGGGCGTCCGAACAGGTAGCCCTGGCCCTCGGGGCAGCCGAGCGCCCGCAGCGCGTCGGCCTCGTCGTCGGTCTCGATCTGCTCCGCGACCGCGGGCAGGTCGAGACTGCGGCAGAGGTCGACGATCGCGCTCGCGAGCGCACGCCGACGGCGGCCCTCCTCGCCCGGCTCGGCCGCGAACCGCGTGAAGGCGCCGTCGATCTTCACGATGTCGACCGGCAGGCGCTGCAGGTACGCGAGCGACGAGTAGCCCGTGCCGAAGTCGTCGATCGCGACGCGCACGCCGTGCTCGCGCAGGCGGGACAGGTGCGACTCGACGAGGGTGGCCTCCGGCTCCTCGGCGGCGAGCAGCGCGGTCTCGGTGATCTCGAGGACGAGCGCGCGCCCGGGCAGGCTCGCGTCGCGCAGTGCGCGCAGCACCTGCTCGACGACGTCGGGCTCGCGGAGCTGACGTGCGGAGACGTTGACGTGCACGCGCACGCCGTGCCGCTCGAACCACGGCCGCACGTCGGCGCACGCCCGGCGCAGGACGTGCTCGCCGATCGGGACGATCAGCCCGGTGTCCTCGGCGACCGGGATGAAGCCGTCCGGCATCACGAGCCCGTCGGGCGACTGCCACCGCAGCAGCGCCTCGACGGACTGCACCTGGCCGGTGCCGAGCGACACGACGGGCTGGTAGTGCACGACGAGCTGGTCGCGCTCGACCGCGTGCCGCAGCCCTTCCGCGAGGTGCGAGCGCCTGTCCTGGGCCACGCGCAGGCTCGGGTCGAACAGGCGGACCTGGTTCTTGCCGGCGGCCTTCGCGGCGTACAGGGCCAGGTCGGCGTCGCGCAGCGTGGCCTGCGGCTCGACGGACGCGTCGACCAGCCGCACGCCGACGCTCGACGTGATCCGGACCGTCCGCCCGTCGACGACGAACGGCTCGCCGAGCGCGCGGACCACGCGCGTCGCGACGTCGCGCGCGTCGGACTCGTGGGTGTCCTCCAGCACGACGGCGAACTCGTCGCCGCCCAGCCGGGCGAGCGTGTCGTCACCGCCGACGACGCGGCGCAGCCGCCGCGCGACCTGCACGAGGAGGTCGTCGCCCGCGTGGTGGCCGTGGTCGTCGTTGACGGTCTTGAACCCGTCGAGGTCGACCATGAGCACCGCGCGCTCGCCGTTGCCCCGGCGGTCCGGCGCGGACAGCCGCTCGGTGAACCGCGTGCGGTTGCCGAGGCCGGTCAGCGGGTCGTGCTGGGCCTGGTGGCTGAGGAGCTTCTGGAGCGCGCTCTGCTCGTCGAGCGCGCGCGCGAGCTCCGCGGCCTGCCGGTCGAGCTGGATCGCCCGGCGCTGCGCGGTGCTCGTGCCGACCACGAGGCGCGTGACGAGGAACGCGGACAGCGCGGTCACCGCGAGCACCGGGACCGCGAGGTCGGACCAGGGCATGGTCACCGTCGACCCGACGCGGAACGTCAGCAGCAGCGCGGCGGGCCCGAGCGACGCGAGGAGGAAGAAGACGACGCCGCGCGCGAGCGTGAGGCCGCGGCTCGGCTCGGCGTCGGGGGAGCCCGCGACGCCCGGGTGCAGCGCGGCCGCGCCGAACAGCACGAACCACACGAGCCACGCGGCGCTGCCGACGCCCTCGGTGAGCGACGTGTCGAGCACCGAGATGCCCGGGTTGCCGTCGCCGATGAGGGTGAGCGTGTACAGGACGTCGCCGGCCGTCGACGCGGCGACGCCGCAGCCCAGCAGCGCGTACGCGCCGTTGCGCCCGCCGTAGCGGAACAGCAGCCGCGACGCCATGAGGACCACACCCAGGCCCGCCCCGAGCGACACCACCGAGACCAGGTGCGCCGCGTCCTGGAGCGCGTCGGGCCCGAGGAAGCTGCGGAAGACGAGCGCCCAGTACAGGAGGCCGGTGCCGACGACCACGACGACGGCGTCCATCGTCGCGCTCTCGTGGCGGGACCGCAGCGAGTTGCGGGGGAGCCGGGTCAGCCCGACGACGAGCAGGGGGTAGGTCGCCATGTAGACGATGTCGAACCACCACGGGACGAGGTCCGCGTCGCCCCCGACGGCCGCGTACCAGGCGGTCCAGCCGAGGTCGGCGAGCGCCCACCACGCCGTGCCGGCGGCGAGCCACCACCACGCCCGGGCGTGCGGGCCGGGATGCCGGCGGATCCCGACGACCATCGCGGCGCACGCCAGCAGGGGCACGACGTCCCACAGCACCTCGCCGGTCCAGCCCGGCACGACCATGACGGCCGCGGTCAGCGCGAGTCCGGCGACGAGGAAGCGCCGCCAGGTGAGGACACCCGGAACGGGGGCGCGACCGGGCGTCACGTCCGACGCGGTCATCGAGCCTCCGGGTCCTCGGTCCTGTGCGCACGCGGCGCGGTGCGGCGGGGCTGCTGACCGCACGCGACGAGGACCGCACGGTCCCGTCGCCCTCGGATCGGCAGGGCAGGCGCGCGCATGAGCCTCACGGCCGCACAGCACCCGCCCGGCGCAGGGTGGTCTGCGTCACCCGCTGACGCCGGGAGGTCTGGAGCCGCCGGCGCGACCCCGGTATCGTAGGTACGTACCTACAAGGGGAGCGCGCGATGACCACCACCATGACGTCACGTCAGTTCAACCACGACGTCTCGGCGGCGAAGAGAGCCGCGTCGGACGGGCCTGTCGTCATCACCGACCGCGGCGTCCCGTCGCACGTGCTCCTGACGATCGAGCAGTTCGACCGGTTGAGCGCGCCCACCCCGCGGCCGTCGTTGGCCGACGCGCTGCGCGGCGACGACGCCATCGAGTTCGAGCCGGGCCGTGTCGAGCTCTCGCCGCGACCGGTCGACCTGTGACCTACCTCCTCGACACGAACGTCGTCGCGGAGCTGCGCCGACGTGAGCCCGACCCGTCGGTCGTCGCGTGGGTCCGACGGCACGAGGCGGCAGGGCTGCTCATCTCCGTCATGACGGTGTACGAGATCGAGGTCGGCATCCTCTCGGTCGCCC
The DNA here is from genome assembly GCF_003851725.1 of Cellulomonas algicola. GTDB lineage: Bacteria > Actinomycetota > Actinomycetes > Actinomycetales > Cellulomonadaceae > Cellulomonas > Cellulomonas algicola. The sequence goes on from NZ_BHYL01000070.1 coordinate 6,534, forward strand.
GGCGTGACCCCGCGCAGGCCGCCCGGCTGCGCGAGTGGCTCTCGACGCAGGTGCTCGTGCAGTTCGACGGCCGGATCGTCCCGGTCGACGTCGGTGTGGCGACGCGCGCGGCGTCCCTGTCGGTGCCGGACCGTCGCCCGTACAGCGACTGCCTCATCGCGGCGACGGCCCTGGAGCGCGGCCTCGCGGTGGTGACGCGGAACGTCGGCGACTTCGCGGGCGTCGACGGGCTGGCGGTCGTCGACCCGTGGCGCACCGTCTGATCTCGAAGGGCGTTCCCGGCGAGGCGGATGCCGGGCGGGCGCGTGCTGCCTAGTCTCGGCTCATGACGACGACGCAGGACGGAACGGTCGACATCAAGCCGCGGTCGCGGCAGGTCACGGACGGTCTGGAGGCGACGGCGGCGCGCGGCATGCTGCGAGCGGTCGGGCTGGGGGACGAGGACTTCGCGAAGCCGCAGGTCGGCGTCGCGTCCTCGTGGAACGAGATCACGCCGTGCAACCTGTCGCTGGACCGGCTGGCGAAGGCGGTCAAGGACGGCGTGCACGCGGGCGGCGGGTACCCGCTGGAGTTCGGCACGATCTCGGTGTCCGACGGCATCTCGATGGGCCACGAGGGCATGCACTACTCGCTCGTGAGCCGCGACGTCATCGCGGACTCGGTCGAGACCGTGATGATGGCCGAGCGGCTCGACGGGTCGGTGCTCCTCGCGGGCTGCGACAAGTCGCTGCCCGGGATGCTCATGGCGGCCGCGCGGCTCGACCTGTCGAGCGTCTTCCTCTACGCGGGCTCGATCATGCCCGGCTGGGTCAAGCTGTCCGACGGCACCGAGAAGGACGTCACGATCATCGACGCGTTCGAGGCCGTCGGGGCGTGCGCCCGCGGGCTGATGAGCAAGGAGGACGTCGACCGGATCGAGCGCGCGATCTGCCCGGGCGAGGGTGCGTGCGGCGGCATGTACACCGCGAACACGATGGCGTCGGTCGCCGAGGCGATGGGCATGTCGCTCCCGGGTTCCGCGGCGCCGCCGTCGGCGGACCGTCGCCGCGACCAGTTCGCGCGCCGCTCGGGCGAGGCCGTCGTCGAGCTGCTGCGCCGCGGCATCACGGCGCGCCAGATCATGACGAAGGAGGCGTTCGAGAACGCCATCGCCGTCGTCATGGCGTTCGGCGGCTCGACGAACGCGGTGCTGCACCTGCTGGCGATCGCGCACGAGGCCGAGGTCGACCTCACGCTCGACGACTTCAGCCGCGTCGCGGCGCGCGTGCCGCACCTGGGCGACCTCAAGCCGTTCGGCCGGTACGTGATGAACGACGTCGACCGCATCGGCGGCGTGCCCGTGCTGATGAAGGCGCTCCTCGACGCGGGCCTGCTGCACGGCGACTGCCTCACGGTCACGGGCAAGACGGTCGCGGAGAACCTCGCCGACATCGCCCCGCCGGACCCCGACGGCAAGATCCTGCGCGCGCTCGACGACCCGATCCACCGCACGGGCGGCATCACGATCCTGCACGGCTCGCTCGCGCCGGAAGGGGCGGTCGTGAAGTCGGCGGGCTTCGACTCCGACGTCTTCGAGGGCACCGCGCGTGTGTTCGAGCGCGAGCGTGCGGCGCTCGACGCCCTCGAGGACGGCACGATCCAGGCCGGCGACGTCGTCGTCATCCGCTACGAGGGCCCCAAGGGCGGGCCGGGGATGCGCGAGATGCTCGCGATCACCGGGGCCATCAAGGGCGCCGGGCTCGGCAAGGACGTCCTGCTCATCACCGACGGCCGCTTCTCCGGCGGGACGACGGGCCTGTGCGTCGGCCACATCGCGCCCGAGGCCGTGGACGCGGGACCGATCGCGTTCGTGCGCGACGGCGACCGGATCCGGCTCGACGTCGCGCACGCGACGCTCGACCTGCTGGTCGACGACGCCGAGCTCGCCGCGCGTCGCGAGGGCTGGGCGCCGATCGAGCCGCGCTACACGCGCGGCGTCCTGGGCAAGTACCAGAAGCTCGTCCAGTCCGCGTCGAAGGGTGCGGTCCTGAGCTGACGTCGTTGGCCCGCTCGACGGACGCGCGGGCCGCGTCGCGGGCCGCCGCTCGTCAGTCGCCGGCGATCGCGCGGAGGGCCGCGAGGTGGTCGCGGAGGGCCGTGCGGCCGTCAGGGGTGAGGGCGAGCCAGGTGCGCGGACGCTTGCCGACGTACCCCTTGCGGACCTTCACGTACCCGGCCTGCTCGAGCACGGTGACGGCCTTGGAGAGCGCGGAGTCGCTGATCTCGACGGCGTCGCGCACCGCGCCGAACTCGGCCTCGTCGGTCGCGGCGAGCGCGGCGACGACGGAGAGTCGCACGGGGGAGTGGATGACCTCGTCGAGGCGGGCGCGCGCCGGTTCGCCGACCGCGTCGGGGCCGGGCAGCGGCGGTGTCACGCCTGCGCCTCGCGCCAGGCCCCGCGCGCCAGCGGGAACGTCGCGAGGACCGCGGCAGCGAGCCACCAGAGCACCGACTCGCGCAGCCAGGTGAGGCCGACGACCAGCGCGATCGCGTAGACGACGCCCCACGTCGTCACCGCGGCGACCCACCGCAGGCCCATGCCCTGCTTGGTGACGGGCGCGCCGCGGAGCCACGCCAGCGAGAGCACGAGGAGCGTCAGCCCGTACGCGCCGGCGAGCGTGAGGGCGCCCGTGTCGTCGGGGATCGTGGAGAGTCCCACGAAGAACATGAACGTCGAGGCCGCGTGGCCGGTGAGCCACAGGGCGTGCCGGTTCTGACCGCTCGCGCGCAGGGTTCCGGCTGCGGCGGCGGAGCGGGCGAGGAGCGCGCGGGCCTCGTCCGGCGTGGGTGCGGGGGTCGTCTCGTTCTCCGTCATGCGAGTAGTTTCCACTTCGGAAAGTAGATGTGCAAGGGGGAGTTGTTCCGAGCTGTCGGGACGGGTTGATACCCACACGGATGCCGTTCGGCGCACGGGAACGGCAATCCATGTCGGTGTCGACCGGCGCGCGCGAGCGTCAGCGGCTGCGCAGGACGAAGTCCTGGATCGCCACGACGGCCGCCCCCCGCGCCCACTGCGAGAAGTCGCCGGGCTCGACGACCAGGTCGACCGGCGTGGCCTGCGGGTGCCGGTCGGCGGCGACCGCCGCGCGCACCGCGTCGCCGGCGACGACCGCGAGCCCCACGCCCTCGCCGGTGAGGACGACGAGCTCGGGCATCGTGAGGTTCGCGACCGCGGCGACGAGCCGGCCGAGCGCACGGCCCGCGTCGTCGACGATGCGCCGCGCGGCCGGGTCGCCGTCCCGGGCGAGGTCGAGCAGCTCGTCCACCGCGACCGGACGGCGCAGCGCGACGGCGGCCTCGGCCTCGAGCGCCTCGGTGGTGAGCATCGCGCCCGCGCACCCGCGGTGGCCCTCGGGGCACAGGGGGCCGTTCGGGTCGAGGGGGAAGTGGCCGACGAGGCCGAGCCCCATGTCGGCGTGCCGCACGAGGCGGTCGTGCACGACGAGCCCGTAGCCGACGCCCGCGCCGACCGTCACGACGGCGAACGTCCGCACGTCGCGCCCGGCGCCGAACCAGTGCTCCGCGGACGTGAGGGCGGCGACGTCGTTCTCGACGACGGTCGGCAGCCCGGTGCGCGCACGCACGAGCGTGCCGAGCGGCACGTCGTGCCAGCCGAGGAAGGGCGCGAGGTGCACGGTCGTGCCGTCGGGGGAGTGCCCGCCGAGGCTGACGCCGATGCCCGTGGGCCCGTTCGGGACCGCACCCGACGGCGCCGCGGCGACGACCGCGTCGACCAGCGACCCGACCACCGCGACGACCGCGTCCGGGTCGTCCTCGGGCAGGTCCGCGGAGCGCGTCGCGACGACCGTGCCGCGCATGTCGACGAGGACGGCGTGCGCGGTGCCGACGGCGAGGTTGACCCCGACGAAGTGGTGCGACGTCACGTCGACGTCGAGCGGCTGGCTCGGGCGGCCGACGGCGCGGCCGGGGCGCGCGGCGGACTCGACGAGCAGGCCGCGCCGGACGAGGTCCTTGGTGAGCCGCGTCAGGGTCGGCTGCGAGAGGTCGAGCCGGCGGGCGAGCTCGGCGCGCGACAGGGGTCCGCGCAGCAGCACCTCGAGGGCGACCTGGAGCTCGCTGCCGCCCTCGGCCCACTCCGGTCCGTCTGCGACCACGGCTCCTCCGCTCCCCGGCGTCTCGGTCGTGGCGATCGTGGCACGACGCGTCCTGCCGCCGACCTTACCTTCCGCAACGGAAGCAAGACCGGTGAACGGATCCGGAGAATTGGGATCGCGACCACAGTTGACAGGACACTTAGTTCCGCCATGGAATGAATCCGTGCTCACGCCCACCCGACTCACCGCACCGCTCCACCTCCGCTCCGGCGGCACGAGCGTCGTCCTCGACACCACCGACAGCGGCCTGCCGCGGATCGTCCACTGGGGGCCCGACCTCGGCCCGCTCGACGACGACGCGCTGCGCGGCCTGCTGGCCGCCGCGTGCGCGATCCCCGTCTCCGGCGGCCTCGACGTGGCCGTGCCGGTCACCCCGCTGCCCGAGGCGTCGACCGGCTGGGCCGGCACCCCGGGGCTGACCGGACACCGCGCAGGCGCGGGGTTCAGCCCGCGCGTGCGGACGACCGCGATCGACGGGCCCGAGCAGGGCGCCGACGGCGTCCAGCGGCTCACCGCGCACGCGGCCGACGCGCAGGCCGGGATCGCCGTCGCGGTCGACCTCGAGCTCCACCCGAGCGGCGTCGTCCGCCTGCGCGCCGCGGTCCGCAACGCCGCCGACACCCCGTTCGACCTGCACGGTGTCCTGCCGGCCCTGCCCGTCCCCGACGTGGCGACCGAGCTGCTCGGGACCACCGGACGACACCTGCGCGAGCGCAGCCCGCAGCGCCTCCCGTTCGTCAGCGGCAGCCACGTGCGCGAGGCCCGTGGCGGTCGTCCCGGCGCCGACTCGACCCTGGTCCTCGTCGCGGGCGAGGAGGGCTTCGACGCGCGCCGCGGCGCCGTCTGGGGCGTGCACGTCGGCTGGAGCGGCAACCACCGGTTCGCCGCCGAGCGCACCCCGCGCGGCGACGCGGTCCTCAGCGGCGGCGAGCTGCTGCTGCCCGGCGAGGTCGTCCTCCAGCCGGGCGAGGAGTACGTGTCGCCGTGGCTCTACGGCAGCCACGGCACCGGCCTCGACGAGCTCGCGAGCCGCTTCCACACGTACGTGCGGTCGCGCCCGCAGCACCCGCGCACGCCGCGACCCGTCACGCTCAACACCTGGGAGGCCGTGTACTTCGACCACGACCTCGACCGGCTCCGAGCGCTCGCGCGCACCGCCGCCGACCTCGGGATCGAACGGTTCGTGCTCGACGACGGCTGGTTCGGCTCGCGCCGCGACGACACGCGCGGGCTCGGCGACTGGGAGGTCTCCGCCGAGGCGTGGCCCGACGGGCTGCACCCGCTCATCGAGACCGTCACGGGCCTCGGCATGCAGTTCGGCCTGTGGGTCGAGCCCGAGATGGTCAACCCCGACTCCGACCTCGCGCGGGCGCACCCCGACTGGCTGCTCGCCGTCCCCGGCCGGCTGCCCGTGCCCGCACGCACCCAGCAGGTGCTCGACCTCGGGCGCCCGGAGGCGTTCGCGCACGTCCTCGAGCGCCTGGACGCGATCCTCACCGAGCACGACATCGCCTACCTCAAGTGGGACCACAACCGCGAGCTCGTCGACGCGGGCCACGGCCACCTCGGCGTCCCCGGCGTGCACCGGCAGACGCAGGCCGTGTACCGCCTGCTCGACGAGCTCCGCGCCCGCCACCCCGGGGTCGAGATCGAGTCGTGCGCGTCCGGCGGAGCGCGCGTCGACCTCGGCATCCTCGAGCGCACCGACCGCGTGTGGGTGTCCGACACCATCGACCCCGTCGAGCGCGAGCAGATCCAGCGGTGGACCGGCCTGCTGCTGCCCCCGGAGCTCATGGGCCAGCACGTCGGCGGCCCCGAGTCGCACACCACGGGCCGCCGGCACGCGCTCTCGTTCCGCGCCGCGACCGCGTTCTTCGGCCACTTCGGCGTCGAGTGGGACGTCACGCAGGCGACCGACGACGAGCGCGCCGAGCTGGCCACGTGGATCGCCGCGCACCAGGAGCACCGCGACCTGCTGCACACCGGCACCCGCCTGCACGACGAGCCCGCCGACCGTGCGCTGCGCGTCGACGGCGTCGTCGCGCCCGACCGGTCCGCCGCGATCTTCGCCGTCACCCAGCTGACGACGAGCGTCACGAGCCCGCCCGGAGCCGTCCGGCTCCCCGGGCTCGACCCGGACGCGCGCTACGACGTGCGCCCGCTGCCGCCGGGGAACACCATCGAGGGACACGGTCGGGGGCCCCTGGCCTGGTGGGACGAGGGGGTCCGGACCACCGGACGCGTCCTGCAGCAGGTCGGGCTCCGCGCCCCCACCCTCTTCCCCGAGCGGACCGTCCTCGTGCAGGTCCGGCGCACCGACGCGCCGCCCGCACCCGGCACCGGGGGCGCCGACGCCGCCCGGCCGACGTCAGGAGACGACGCATGACCAGGAGACGGACGAGGAGACGCACGACCGCGGCGCTCGCGGCCGCGGCCCTCCTGCTGCCGCTCGCCGCGTGCGCGCGCGGCGACGACCGCACCGAGATCACGTTCTTCCAGTTCAAGCCCGAGGCCGTCCAGTACTTCGAGTACCTCGCCGCGCAGTTCGAGGAGCAGAACCCCGACGTCCGCGTCGTCGTGCAGAACGTGCCCGACCCGGAGACGGCGCTGCGCACGCGGCTGGTGAAGGACGACGTGCCCGACGTGCTCACGCTCAACGGCAACGGCACGTTCGGGGAGTTCGCGTCGGCGGGCATCTTCACGGACTTCGCGGACGACCCGGTCCTCGACGACATCAACCCCGGGTTCGTCGAGGTCGTGCAGGCGCTCGGGCAGAGCGAGCCCGGCGCGGTCAACGGCATCCCGTTCGCCGCGAACGCGAGCGGTGTCCTCTACAACGAGGAGCTGTTCGCGCAGCACGGCGTCGAGGTCCCGACGACCTGGGACGAGCTCATCGCCGCGGCCCAGACCTTCCAGGACGCGGGCGTCACGCCGTTCTACGGCATGCTCGCCGACGCGTGGACGGCGCAGTCCCCGCTCGCGCCGCTCACCGCGCAGACGGCCCCCGACGACTTCTTCGAGGAGCGGTTCGCCGGCGAGACGACGTTCGCGGAGGGCTGGCTCGAGGCCCTCGAGAAGGAGGGCGAGCTCTACGAGTACACGCAGCCCGACCCGGCGGCCGTCGGCTACCAGGAGGGCACGCGCGCGTTCGCGGCGGGGGAGTCGGCGATGCTGCTGCTCGGCTCGTACGCAGTGCCGCAGATCCGCACGTTCGAGCCGCAGTTCACCGTCGGCTCGTTCGCGCTGCCGGCCACCGACGACCCCGAGCGCACGACGCTCGTCTCGGGCGTCGACGTGCTGGTCACGACGGGCGCGGACAGCGCCCACCCGGAGGAGGCGCAGCGCTTCGTCGAGTTCCTCCTGCAGCCGGAGGTCGTGCAGGAGTACGCCGAGGCGCAGGTCGCGATTCCCGCGATCGAGGGCGCCGCCAACACGGACCCCGCGCTCGCGGGCGTCCAGCCGTACATCGACGACCAGCGGCTGGTCGGCTTCACCGACCACCAGTTCATCCCCGCGATCCCCCTGGCGCCGCTGCTCCAGGAGTACCTGCTCGGGGGCGACGCCCAGACCATGCTCACGCAGCTCGACGAGTCCTGGGACAAGGTCGCGGCCCGCCGCACCTGGGGCCTGGGGAAGGTGGAGGAAGGATGACCGCCACGACGGCCCCCGCACGGACGGGGGCGGACCGTCCGCAGCGCGTGCGCCGCGGCGGCATCGCCTCGCGGACCGCGCGCGCCTTCTACTGGATGGTGCTGCCCGCGTTCGCGCTGTTCTTCCTGCTGCACACGCTGCCGGTCCTGCAGGGCGTGTACTACAGCTTCACGGACTCGCCCGGGTACGGCCCGTACGAGTTCGTCGGGCTCGCGAACTACGTCGCGCTGTTCTCGGACGACCGCGTCCTGCACGCGTACCTGTTCACGTTCCAGTTCGCGATCGTCTCGACGATCCTCGTCAACGTCATCGCGCTGGCCGTGGCGATGGCGCTGAACAGCCGCATCAAGTTCCGCACGACGCTGCGGGCCGTGTACTTCGTGCCGTACGTGCTGGCGATCCTCGTCGTCGGGTACGTGTTCCAGTACCTGTTCGCGATCTCGATCCCGGCGATCGCGCAGTCCCTCGGCAACGAGCGGTTCTCGACGTCGATCCTCGGCGACGAGAACCTCGCGTGGATCGCGATCGTCGTCCTGGCCGTCTGGCAGGCGGCCGCGTTCAACATCGTGCTCTACCTGGCCGGCCTCCAGACCGTCCCGCACGAGCTCTACGAGGCCGCGTCGCTCGACGGCGCCGGGTCGTGGCGCAAGTTCACCAGCATCACGTTCCCGATGATCTGGAGCTTCTTCATCATCAACATGGTCCTGGCGCTCAAGGGCTTCCTGCAGGTGTTCGACCACGTCATCGCCATGACGGGCGGTGGTCCGGGCACGGCGACCGAGTCGGTCGGCGTCCTCATCTACAAGGGCGGCTTCCAGGGCGGCGAGTTCGGCTACCAGCTCGCGAACGCCGTGGTCTTCATGGTCGTCATCATCGTGTTCGCCCTCGTCCAGTTCCGTGTCCTGCAGCGTGGAGAGGGGAACGTCGCATGACCGCCACCGCAGCACCACCCGTCGGGGGCCTCGTCGGCGACGACGCCGACGCCGTCGACACCACCGGACCGCGCCGCCCGTCGTGGCGCAACCGTCGCCGCGCGGCCGAGCCGGGAGAGCCCGGCGGTCGCACCAACTGGTGGCTCACGGGCCTGATGATCTTCCTGTCGCTGAGCATCCTCGTGCCCATGTACCTCGTGGTCGTCACGGCGCTCAAGACGCCCGACCAGCTCTCGGGGGCCGGGTTCGACCTGCCGAGCCCGGCGACGTTCGGGAACTTCGGCGAGGCCTGGCGGCTCACGGACTTCCCGCGCTCGGCGCTCAACAGCGCGATCATCACGGTCGGCGCGGTCACCCTCACGCTGCTGACGAACTCGATGGTCGCGTACGCGATCGCCCGGAACATGCACCGCAGGCTGTTCAAGGGGCTGTTCTTCTACTTCATCGCGGCGCTGTTCGTGCCGTTCCCGATCCTCATGCTGACGGTCGCGAAGCTCACCGCCCAGCTGCACCTCGACAACCAGGCGGGTCTGATCCTGCTGTACACGGTGTTCGGCCTGTCGTTCAACGTGTTCGTCTACGTCGCCTACATCCACTCCATCCCGAAGGAGCTGGAGGAGGCGGCGATCGTCGACGGCGCGAACGCGTGGACGGTCTTCTGGAAGGTGATCTTCCCGCTGCTGAGGCCGATGAACGCGACGGTCGGCATCATCACGTGCGTGTGGGCCTGGAACGACTTCATGCTGCCGCTCGTCATCCTGTCCGACCCGGAGGCCGCGACGCTGCCCCTGCAGCAGTACGTCTTCCAGGCGCAGTTCTCGACGAACTACACGGTCGCCTTCGCCTCCTACCTGCTGGCGATGGTCCCGCTGCTCGTCGTGTACGTGCTCGCGCAGCGCTGGGTGATCTCCGGCGTCACGCGCGGCGCGATCAAGTGACCCCGCCGCGGCCCGCGCACGGCGCCCGCCGCACCGCACCGCTCGCTGACGGAAGGACCGACATCGCATGACGTGGACCGTCGAGGACGCCCCGTGGTGGACCCGCGCCGTCGTCTACCAGGTGTACCCGCGCTCGTTCGCCGACTCCGACGGCGACGGCGTGGGGGACCTGCGGGGCGTCCTCGACCACGTCGACCACCTCTCCGCACTCGGCGTCGACGTCGTGTGGCTGTCGCCGATCTACCCGTCGCCGCAGGACGACAACGGGTACGACATCAGCGACTACCAGGACGTCGACCCGTCGTTCGGGACGCTCGCCGACCTCGACGCGCTGCTCGCGGCGCTGCACGAGCGCGGCATGCGCCTCGTCATGGACCTCGTCGTCAACCACACGTCCGACGAGCACCCGTGGTTCGTCGAGTCGCGTGCGTCGACGGAGAGCCCGAAGCGCGACTGGTACTGGTGGCGCCCGCCGCGGCACGGCATGGCACCGGGTCAGCCGGGCGCCGAGCCGACCAACTGGCGCTCGTTCTTCTCGGGACCCGCGTGGGAGCTCGACGAGTCCACCGGCGAGTACTACCTGCACCTCTTCAGCCGCAAGCAGCCCGACCTCAACTGGGAGAACCCCGAGGTCCGGCACGCTGTCTACGCGATGATGCGCTGGTGGCTCGACCGCGGGGTCGACGGCTTCCGCATGGACGTCATCAACCTCGTCTCGAAGGACCCGGCGCTGCCCGACGGGCCGGTCCGCGACGGCGTGCTCGGCGACGGCAGTGCGGCCTACACGAACGGCCCGCGCATCCACGAGTTCCTCGCCGAGATGCACCGCGAGGTGTTCGCGGGCCGCCCCGACCGGCTGCTCACGGTGGGGGAGATGCCCGGCGTCACCGTCGAGCACGCACGCCTGTTCACCGACCCGGCGCGCGCCGAGGTCGACATGGTGTTCCAGTTCGAGCACGTCGGGCTCGACCACGGCCCCGGCGGCAAGTTCGACGTGCGACGGCTGCGGCTGCGCGACCTCAAGGCGTCGTTCGGGCGCTGGCAGGCCGAGCTCGCCGACGTCGGGTGGAACAGCCTCTACTGGAACAACCACGACCAGCCCCGCATCGTGTCCCGGTTCGGCGACGACGGCGCCTACCGGCGTGAGTCCGCGACGATGCTCGGCACCGTGCTCCACCTGCACCGGGGGACGCCGTACGTCTACCAGGGCGAGGAGCTCGGGATGACGAACGCGCGGTTCGACTCGCTCGACGACTACCGCGACATCGAGTCGCTGCGGCACGTCGCCGAGGCCCGCGCGCACGGCCACGCCACCGACGACGAGCTGCTCGACGGCCTCGCCGCGATGAGCCGCGACAACGCGCGCACGCCCATGCAGTGGGACGCCACCGAGCACGCGGGGTTCACGACCGGAACCCCGTGGCTGCCGGTCCACCCGAACCACGTCGAGGTCAACGCGGCCGCGGCGCGCGCCGACGACCGCTCGGTGTTCCACCACTACCGCCGGCTGATCGAGCTGCGGCACACCGACCCGGTGGTCGCGCTCGGCGACTTCACGATGCTGCTGCCCGACCACGAGCACGTCTACGCGTTCACGCGGTCCCTCGACGGCGACACCCTGCTGGTGCTCGGCAACTTCTCGGGCGACGAGCAGGACGTCGCGGTCGACGCCGGCGCGGGCTCGACGCTCGTGCTCGGCAACTACGACGACGACGCCGCGCCGGACGCCGACGGGCGGGTCCGGCTGCGGCCGTGGGAGTCGCAGGTCCGCCGCGTCGCACGCTGAGCCGCGCCGACCGGGCGCTCGCGCGGCGCTCTGACGGCGACGCGGCCCTGCCGGCGTCAGGACGACTGCACGTCCACCACGACGCGCACCGGGTCCTGCAGCACGAACACCCGGAACGGCCGCCGCTCGCCGGCGACGCCCACGACGGACTGCGTCATGCCCTCGAACGTCAGCGGCCGCGTGACCTGCACGACCGTCCCCTCGCGCGGCCCGACGTCCTGCGCGAACTCCTCGTGACCCGTGTCGTGCGGGTAGCCCGTGCCGGTCAGCCACACGTCGAGCACCGCGTCACCCGCGACGTCGACCGTCGCGCCGCTGCCGTCCTCGACGGCCTGGTCGACGTACGTGACGCGGTACCCCGGTACGCCCCCGCCCGCGACCTCGTACACCACGCGGTCGTAGCCCTCGTGCGACCCGACGCGCACGTCGGTGACGGTCACCGGCGTGCCGGACGGGTCCGCCGTGAGCTGCGCGTTCGCGGGCGAGAAGTCGCCCGCCTCCGCCTCCGCACCCGGCTCTGGCACGGGCGTCGTGGCCGACGGCGCGGGCGAGGTCGGCGTCCCGGTGGGGGACCCCGTCGCGGACGCCGTCGGCGAGGACGAGCCGTCCGCGCCCGGGGTGCCCTGCCCGCACGCGGCGAGCAGCGTGCACAGCACGGCAGTGGTCAGGACGGTCCGGCGCCTCGTCGTCATCCGTCTCCCTCGTCGTCGCAGGTCCTCACACCGTAGGCGTCACCTGCCGATGGGACGTGCAGGGACACGGGGAGGCGACCATCGACGCAGCAGGAGAACCGGCGGTGCGCGTGCGCGCGCTGCGCAAGACGTACCGGACGTTCACGCTCCGGGAGGTGGTCGCGGTCGACCACCTCGACCTCACCGTGCCCGCGGGAGGCGTGCACGCGTTCCTCGGGCCCAACGGCTCGGGCAAGACGACGACGATCCGCATGCTGCTGGGCCTCGCGCGGCCCGACGCGGGCACCGTCCACCTGTTCGGCACGCCCGTGCCCGAGCGGCTCCCCGACGTGATCGGCCGCGTCGGCGCGATCGTCGAGAACCCCAAGTTCGTCCCCGGCTTCTCGGGCCGTCGCAACCTGCGGCTGCTCGCGACCGCCGTCGGCGTCCCGCACACCCGCGTCGAGGAGGTGCTGGAACGTGTCGGCCTCCGGGAGCGGGGCGTCGACCAGTTCCGTCGCTACTCGCTCGGTATGAAGCAGCGGCTCGCGATCGCCGCGACGCTCCTCAAGGACCCCGACCTGCTGATCTTCGACGAGCCGACGAATGGCCTCGACCCCGCGGGCATCCGCGACATCCGCGCGACCATGCGCGGGCTCGCCGACGAGGGCCGCACGGTCCTCGTGTCGAGCCACATCCTCGCGGAGGTCGAGCAGGTCGCCGACACCGTGTCGGTCGTCGCGCGCGGTCGCCTGCTCGCCGAGGGCCGCGTCGCCGACCTGCTCGCGACCGAGGCCGCCTCCGCGGTGGCCGTGGTCGTGTCCGACCGGTCGCGCGCGACGGCGCTGCTCGCAGCCTGCGGGTGGTCCGTCGGCACCGACGGCCCGCGCCTCGTCGTCACGGGAGCCCGTGACGCGCGCGAGGTGAACGAGGCGTTGGCCCGGGGGGAGGTCTTCGCCGAGGAGGTCGTCGTGCTGCGACGTGACCTCGAGTCGGTGTTCCTCGAGCTCACCGGCCCGCCCGACGCGACGGCCGGGGCGGTCGGCGGCGTGTCGAACGGGGACCTGTCGTGAGCGGGCTGCTGCGTGCCGAGCTCGCCCGGGCGCGGGCGCGACCGTTCGTGTGGTTCGTGGCGGTCGCCCTCACCCTGGGCGCGGTCGGCCTGGTCGCGACGGGCTGGTGGGAGACGCGCCCGCCGTCGGCGCAGGAGTCCGCGGCGGCCGACGCGGCCTTCGCCGAGGCGCTCAGGTCGTGGGACGTGGAGGGAGAGGCGATCATCGCCCGCTGCCACGAGGCCGAGCGGGCGATGCGCGCGGAGCTGGGCGACGACTACGACGCGTCGTGCGAGCTGCTCGCGCCCGCGCGTGAGGTCTACGAGCCGCGGCGTGCCGACCTCGGCGAGCTGCTGGACGCCCGTCTGCCCTCGGTCGGCGTGATGCTCGTCCTCGCCATGCTCATGGTGGGCGTCGGACTGGTGACGGCGGAGTTCACGTCGGGCTCGATCGGCACCTGGCTGACGTTCGCACCGCGCCGGGGACGCGTGTTCGTCAGCAAGCTCGCCGCCGCCCTGCTCGCCGCTCTCCCGTGCGGCCTGCTCGGCCTCGCGGTGCTCGTCGTCGGTCTGGTCGGCGTGTGCCTCGTCAACGGCACGTCGACGGACGTACCGGGTGCCGAGTGGGCCGCGTCGGCGGACCGGTCGGTGCGCTGGCTCGCGAGCGGGCTCGGCGCGACCGCGCTGGGGGTGGGTCTCGCCTTCGCCCTGCGACACGCGGCCGCCGTGACCGGCGTGCTGGTCTGGTGGGCGGCGGCCGTCGAGACGGCGCTGCCGCTCGTCCTGCCGGTCGCGGGCTTCCTCCCGCTGTCGACGAACGTGCGCGCGTGGCTCTCCGGCGGGACGGACTACTGGGTGCCGGAGTGTGTGCCCGACCCGGCGGTCCCCGGCGCCGAGCTGTGCGAGCAGGTCGCGCACCACGTGAGCGCGGGGCAGGGGGCGCTCGTCGCCTCGGTCGTGGTCCTGGTAGCGCTCGCGGCCGGTTGGCTCACGTTCCGGCTTCGTGACGTCTGAGGACCGGGGCGGTGCGGGCCGTCAGCGGTCGACGAGCCGGTACGACGGGAGCCCCCGCCGCCGCACCAGCCACTCGGCGACCAGCAGGTTCGGCACCCACGCGAGGAACGTGACGGCGTCGTACGCGTTGTCGAAGGCGGCGTCGAGGTCGAACGCGTCGCCCGCGGCGAACGCCTGGGCCGTGAGCAGCAGCGGGACCCACGTGCGCAGCATGACGGCGCCGTAGGTGAGCGCGAAGTTGCGGATCATCCATGCCTGGTGCGACCGGACGTCGCCCCCGCGGACGGCGCGGTAGGCCCGCCACCCCGTCCACAGCCACAGCACGCCGAGGCTGCCGAAACCGAGGAACCCGACCATGCCGGCGGTGTTCCACGGCGCCATGACGAGCGACGCGGCCCCGCCGACGGTCACGCCGAGCAGGTACGCGCGCCCGGCCCAGCGGTGCGCCTGGGGGAACCGGCGCCGCAGCGCCGCCCAGAACTGGAACGGCCCGACGAGCAGCGCGACCGCGGCACCGGCGACGTGCAGCACGAGCGCGACCTGCACGACGGGCGGCATGGCCGCGTACGCGGACGCGAGCGGTGCGCGGTCCTGGTCGAGGTCCTCGAGCGCGCCCATGAGGTACGGCACGCCCGAGTACGCGACGATCGCGAGCGACGTGAGCAGCACCGCGGTCCAGCCGGCGCGGCGCCCGGCCGACCGGCGGCGACGCGGTGCGCGGGCGGGCAGGGCCGGCGGCGCGGGAGGCGCGGACGTGGAGGTCGTCATGTCCGCCGACGCTACGGTCGGTGTCCGTTTCGTGTCGGTATGGCAGGCCCACTCATGTGCCCGGTCGCCGACCCCCGGACGGTCGGCGCGCCCCGGGGTCAACCGATCGGTGGACGGCCGGGACAACGCCTCGGTCGTCGCGGCGCGCCCTCGCCCAGGGCGACGCTGAGGGCATGACGACACCGGCAGGCGCCCCCGCGATCGAGGTCGCGGGCCTGCGCAAGCGATACGGGCCCAAGCAGGCCGTCGACGGCCTGGACCTGCGCGTCGACCGCGGCGAGATCGTCGCGATCCTCGGCCCGAACGGCGCGGGCAAGACGACGACCGTCGAGATCCTCGAGGGCTACCGGCACCGCGACGAGGGCCACGTCCGCGTCCTCGGCGAGGACCCGCAGGCGGCCGGACGCGGGTGGCGCTCGCGCCTCGGCATCGTCCTGCAGGGCACGAACGACCTCGCGGAGGCGACCGTCGGGGAGCTCGTCCGGCACTTCTCCCGCTTCTACCCCGACCCGCGCGACCCCGACGAGGTGATCGACGCCGTCGGTCTGCGCGACAAGGTCCGTACGCGCGCCCGGCAGCTGTCGGGCGGCCAGCGGCGCCGGCTCGACGTGGCGCTCGGCATCGTGGGCCGGCCCGAGCTCGTGTTCCTCGACGAGCCGACGACCGGGTTCGACCCGCAGGCCCGCCGCTCGTTCTGGGACCTCGTCGAGGGCCTGCGCGCCGACGGCACGACGATCCTGCTGACGACGCACTACCTCGAGGAGGCCGAACGGCTGGCCGACCGGGTCGTCGTCGTCGCGTCGGGCCACGTCGTCGCGGAGGGCACGCCCGCCGACCTGGGCGGTCGCGACGCGCGCCGGGCGCTCGTGCGGTGGGTCGAGGACGGCCGCCGGCACGAGGTCCGCACCTACGACGCGTCCCGCACGGTCGCCGACCTGCTCGCCCGGCTCGGCGACGTGCCGGGCCTCGAGGTGCTGCGCCCCACGCTGGAGGACGTGTACCTCGGCCTGCTCCAGGGCGCCGACTCGCCCGCCGACACCCCTGTGGAGGTCCTGCGATGAGCACCGTCACGCTGTCGGCCGCGCGCCCCGCCGCCGTCCCCGGCGTCCTGCGCCTCGGCCTGGTCCGCGCCGCTTACGAGCTGCGCGTCTTCTTCCGCGAGCGCGACGCGGTCGTGTTCATCTTCGCCTACCCCGTGATCATGATGGCGATCTTCGCGACGGTCTTCGGCCAGGACGGCGCGACCGTCCGCGCGGGTGACGTCGAGATCCCGTTCGCGCAGTACTTCCTGCCGGGCATGCTCGCGACGGGCGTCATGCTGTCGAGCTTCCAGTCGCTCGCGATCTCGATCTCGGTCGAGCGCGACGAGGGCGGCCTCAAGCGGCTGCGCGGCACGCCGATGCCCGCGTCGGCGTACTTCCTGGGCAAGATCGGCCAGGTCCTCGGCAGCGGGCTCGTGCAGACCGCGATCCTGCTGACGGTCGCCGCGACGCTGTTCGACGTGACGCTGCCGTCGACCGTGGGGGACTGGGCGACGTTCGCGTGGGTCTACCTGCTCGGGACGGCTGCGGGCTCGGTGTGCGGCGTGGCGTTCTCGTCGGTCCCGCGCTCGGGCCGGTCGGCGAGCGCCGTGGTGACGCCGATCGTGCTGGTGCTGCAGTTCGTCTCCGGCGTGTTCTTCCAGTGGGACTCGCTGCCGACGTGGATGCAGCAGGTCGCGTCGGTGTTCCCGCTGCGCTGGCTGGTCGAGGGCATGCAGGCGGCGTTCCTGCCCGACGCGGTCGCGGGTGACGTGGACCTCGTGACCACCGCGCTCGTGCTGGGCGTGTGGTTCGTCGCCGGGCTCGTGATCGGGGCGCGCTGGTTCCGCTGGCGCCGGCGTGACGACGGCTGACGTGCGCGCTGGGGCGGGACGCACCGTCGACGGACCTGCACGTGGCAGGCTCGGCGCCATGACCAGGCGCACGCCCCGACCGGTCGCGCGGCACGAGTTCTGGGTCCGCGCGCTGCGCGGGTGGGACGTCGGCTTCTACGCGATCACGGCGGTCGCGGGGGTGTCGATCGCGATCGAGGTCCGGTCGCTGCGCGAGGCCGCCGTCGCGGTCCTCGGGCTCGCGGCGCTCGTCGTCGCCTACCTCGCGCTGGGCCGCCGCGGTGCGCAGCGCGGCGACGTGCTGCTAACCCGCACGTACCTCGCGGTGCTCGTCACCGTCGTGGTCCTGGAGGTCGGGTTGTCGGAGCTCGGGTCGGTGCTGCTGTTCGTCGGGTACTCGCAGATCTGGTTCTTCGCGACGCGCCGCCTCGAGGGCGTGCTGTGGAGCGTGCTGCTGACGGTCGCGTTCGCCGCGGCGATCGTCGTGCGCGAGCCGGGCGCGATCGCGACGGTCGCCGACGCCGCGGAGCTGGTCGGCCAGGTCGGCACGGGACTCGTCTTCGCGATCGCCCTGGGCCTGTGGATCACGTGGGTGTCGGAGCAGAGCGAGGAGCGCGCGGCGCTGGTCGAGGAGCTGGGTGCCGCGCAGGCCGAGCTCGCGTCGACCCACCACGCGAGCGGGGTGCTCGCCGAGCGGGCGCGCCTGGCGCAGGAGATCCACGACACCCTCGCGCAGGGGTTCACGAGCGTCGTGATGCTCGCGCAGGCCGCGTCGGCCGAGCTCGCCCGGGACCGCGTCGGTCCCGCGACGGAGCGCGTCGGCCAGATCGAGCAGGTCGCGCGCGACAACCTCGCGCAGGCGCGGGCCCTCGTGGCGGCGTTCGGCCCGCCCGAGCTCGAGCGCGGCACGCTCGGCGACGCGCTCGACCGGCTCGCGGCCCGGTTCGAGGCGGAGACGCACGTCCGCGTCGAGGTCGACGGCCTGCGCGAGCTGGGCGCGGTCGGGCCGGAGCACGCGGTGGTCCTGCTGCGTGCCGCGCAGGAGGCCCTCGCGAACGTCCGCAAGCACGCCGACGCGACCGTCGTGCGGCTCGCCGTGGGCCGGGACGGGGACGACGTGCGGCTCGAGGTCGTCGACGACGGGCGCGGGCTGCCCGCGGACGCGGTCGAGGGGGTCGGCCTGCGCGGCATGCGCGAGCGCGTCGACGCGGGCGGCGGGACGCTCGAGGTCGGCAGCGGCCCGGGCGGCGGCACGCGCGTCGCCGTGACGTTGCCCCACGACACGGTGCCCGCCACGTCGGCGCGCGACGACGGGCGCGCCACCGGGCCGCGCCCGGGGACCACGGGGGAGGACGCGTGACGATCCGGGTGCTGCTGGCCGACGACCATCCCGTCGTCCGCTCGGGGCTGGCCGGGATGCTGGCCGTCGAGCCGGACCTCGAGGTCGTCGGGGAGGCCGGCGACGGCGCGCAGGCCGTGGCGCTCGCGGAGACCCTGCGGCCCGACATCGTGCTCATGGACCTGCGGATGCCGGTGCTCGACGGCGCGAGCGCGACGGCGACCATCACGGGCACCCTGCCGGGCGTGCGCGTCCTGGTGCTCACGACGTACGAGACCGACACCGACATCCTGCGGGCCGTCGAGGCGGGCGCGACGGGCTACCTGCTCAAGGACACGCCGCGCGACCAGCTCGTCGCGGGCGTCCGCGCGGCCGCACGCGGCGAGTCGGCGCTGTCGCCGTCGGTCGCGCGCCGGCTCGTGCAGCAGGTGCGCGGCGACGCGGAGCGGCTCACGGCGCGCGAGCAGGAGGTCCTCGCGAGCGTCGCCCGCGGGCTGTCCAACGCCGCGATCGGCCGCGAGCTGTTCATCACCGAGGCGACCGTCAAGACGCACCTGCTCCGTGCGTTCGCGAAGCTCGGTGTCGACGACCGGACGCGCGCGGTGACCGTCGCGATCGAACGCGGCATCCTGCCCGGCGCGTGAGACCCGGCCGGACGCGGGCGGGACCCGGCCGAGTCCGGCCCGCCTGCCACGTGCCCCGTGACCGGCGCGCGGACGCGGTCGTCGTACCGCGCGCCGCGACGGCTAGCGTGACGGGTCGACGGCAGGGTGGCACGACGGGAGGCGGCACGATGGGCAAGGTCCACGAGCGGATCGACGAGCGCATGCGGCGCTTCCTCCTCGCGCAGCACGTGTTCTTCGTCGCGACCGCCCCGAGCGGCCCGGACGGGCGCGTCAACGTGTCGCCCAAGGGCGTCGACGGGTCGTTCGTGGTCCTCGACGACCACACCGTCGCGTACCTGGACCTCACCGCGAGCGGCGCCGAGACCATCGCGCACCTGCGGGAGAACGGCCGGATCACGGTGATGTTCTGCGCCTTCGACGGCCCGCCGAACATCGTGCGGCTGCACGGCCGCGGCCGGTTCGTGACGCTCTACGACGACGGCTTCGCCGAGCTGCTCGCGCTGTTCCCCGAGACACGCGGTGCGCGAGCCGTGGTGGTCGTCGACGTCGAGCGCGTCTCCGACTCGTGCGGGTACGGCGTGCCGCTCATGGACTACGTCGGCGAGCGGGACCTGCTGCCGCCGTACATGGAGCGCAAGGGGGCCGACGGGCAGGCGGCGTACCGGCGGCAGAAGAACCGCACGAGCATCGACGGTCTCCCGGCGTTCGACTTCGACCCGGAGCCCGCGGTCTGACCCCGACGTATCTGGCGGGGGTGCGGTGGGCTCCTCCCGGTGTGGGCCTCGCGCCGCGCCCGCCCGACAGCGCCCACCGGCGGACGCGTCCCGGTGCCGGCCCGACGACGCCGTCGCCGCCGGGCCAGCCACCGCACCCTGGGGAAGCACCCTGCCCGACGTCCCGAGGTGGTGCCTCGTGCGCAAGTCGATCGTCTCCCTGCTCGCTCTCGCTCTCGTCGCAGGCCTGAACCTGCTCTCCGCCCCCGCCGCGTCCGCGGCCGCCTACTGCGGCCAGGTGTGGGGCTCCTTCGACAAGTCGGCCTTCGGCTACCCGAACGGGGAGGTGACGGGGGTCCGCGCCGGCCGGCACGACTGCTACGACCGGCTGGTGCTCGACGTGAACGCGCCGCTCACGGGCTGGTCCGTCCGGTACGTGCCCGTCGTGACGCAGGACGGTTCCGGCCTGCCGGTCGACGTGCGCGGGGGCGCGCGTCTCGAAGTCGTGGCCGACGCCGGCGTCATCCCGACCGACTCATGGTTCGTCGCCTCCGGCGGCCGGCTGGTCGACACGTCGGCCTACCGGACCTTCCGCGACGTCGTGTGGGCCGGGAGCTTCGAGGGGTACACGACGATCGGCCTGGGTGTCCGGGCGCGCCTGCCGTTCCGGGCGTTCGTGCTCGCCGGTCCGGGCAGCGGCTCACGGCTGGTCGTGGACGTCGGGCACCAGTGGTGCGCGACAGGGACGACCTGCTGACCGCGCGGGGGATGGCCGCCCGACCTGCGAGGACGGGCGGCCACCGTTCCGACGGGTGGACACGTGAACCATCATGTGAGACGGCGTGACACCGCACCGACGGAGGCGTAGGGTCGCTCGCGTGCAGACGATCCTCGTAGTACTTCCTGAGCGCGCCGGCTGAGGCCACCGCACCAGGTCTCGTCCGCGCGCGCACCCCTCGTCCCGCCTCCCACGTCGGGGCCCGAGGGGTTTTTCTGTGTTCCGGCCCGACGAACACCCCACCGCACCACCCAGGGAGACACCGATGGTCCAGGGTCCTCACCCGGCACCGCCGCGAACGCCCGCGCCGCCCGTCCCGCAGGCCAGCCCCGCCGCCGTCGCGCACGCCCGCGGCGACCGTGAGCGCGTCCCGGCCGCCCCGACGACGGTCGAGAAGGTCACGGGCGCGCAGTCGATCGTCCGCTCGCTCGAGGAGCAGGGCGTCGAGGCCGTCTTCGGCATCCCGGGCGGCGCGATCCTCCCGCTGTACGACCCGCTCATGGACTCCGCGAAGGTGCGGCACATCCTCGTGCGGCACGAGCAGGGCGGCGGCCACGCGGCCGCCGGGTACGCCGCCGCGACCGGCAAGGTCGGCGTGTGCATGGCGACGTCCGGTCCGGGTGCGACCAACCTCGTGACCCCCATCGCCGACGCGCACATGGACTCGGTGCCGCTCGTCGCGATCACGGGCCAGGTCGTCGCGTCGCTCATCGGCACCGACGGGTTCCAGGAGGCCGACATCGTCGGCATCACGCTCCCGGTGACCAAGCACAACTACCTCGTGACCGACGCGGACGACATCCCGCGCGTGATCGCCGAGGCGTTCCACATCGCCGCGAGCGGTCGGCCCGGTCCCGTGCTCGTCGACATCTCGAAGTCGGCCATGCAGGCGCAGACGACGTTCTCGTGGCCGCAGGAGGTGTCGCTGCCCGGCTACCACCCGGTGACCAAGCCGCACGCCAAGCAGATCCGCGAGGCCGCGCGCCTGCTCGCGACGTCCCGCCGGCCCGTGCTGTACGTCGGCGGCGGCGTGATCCGCGCCGGTGCCGCCGCGGAGCTGCGCGCGCTCGTCGACGCGTCGGGCGCCCCGGCCGTCACGACGCTCATGGCCCGCGGCGCGCTGCCCGACACGCACCCGCAGCACCTCGGCATGCCCGGTATGCACGGGACCGTCGCCGCCGTCGCCGCGCTGCAGAAGGCCGACCTCGTGGTCGCGCTCGGCGCGCGGTTCGACGACCGCGTGACCGGCCAGCTCGCGTCGTTCGCGCCGAACGCCACGGTCGTGCACGCCGACATCGACCCCGCGGAGATCGGCAAGAACAAGGCCGTCGACGTGCCGATCGTCGGCGACCTGCGCGAGGTCCTCACGGACCTGCTGCCGGAGCTCGCGCGCGAGCACGGCCAGCACGGCAAGCCGGACCTCGAGGCGTGGTGGAAGCAGCTCGACGCGTGGCGCGAGACGTTCCCGCTGGGCTACGACGAGCCGTCCGACGGCCACCTGGCCCCGCAGCACGTCATCCAGCGCATCGGCGAGCTCTCGGGCCCCGAGGCGATCTACGCGGCGGGCGTGGGGCAGCACCAGATGTGGGCCGCGCAGTTCATCAAGTACCAGCGCCCCAACTCGTGGCTGAACTCGGGCGGCCTCGGCACCATGGGCTACTCGGTGCCCGCGGCGATGGGTGCGAAGGTCGGCCAGCCGGACCGCACGGTGTGGGCGATCGACGGCGACGGCTGCTTCCAGATGACCAACCAGGAGCTCGCCACCTGCACGATCAACGACATCCCGATCAAGGTCGCGGTCATCAACAACTCGTCGCTCGGCATGGTCCGCCAGTGGCAGACGCTGTTCTACGAGTCGCGGTACTCGAACACCGACCTGCACACCGGCCACGGCACCGTGCGCGTGCCCGACTTCGTCAAGCTCGCGGACGCGTACGGCTGCGTCGGCCTGCGCTGCGAGTCGAAGGCCGACGTCGACGCGACCATCAAGCGCGCACTCGAGATCGACGACCGCCCCGTGGTCGTGGACTTCACCGTGTCGCGCGACGCCATGGTGTGGCCGATGGTCGCCGCGGGCGTGAGCAACGACGACATCCAGTACGCCCGGGGCATCAGCCCCGCGTGGGACCGGGAGGACTGACCCATGAGCCGCCACACCCTCTCCGTGCTGGTCGAGAACAAGCCCGGCGTCCTCACGCGCGTCGCGGGCCTGTTCGCCCGCCGCTCGTTCAACATCCACTCGCTCGCCGTGGGCCCGACGGAGCACGAGGAGATCTCGCGCATCACCGTCGTCGTCGACGTCGACGAGCTGCCCCTGGAGCAGGTGACGAAGCAGCTCAACAAGCTGATCAACGTCATCAAGATCGTCGAGCTCGAGGACGCGTCCTCGGTGCAGCGCGAGCTGCTGCTCGTCAAGGTCAAGGCCGACACCGCCCAGCGGACGTCGGTCCTCGAGGTCGTCCAGCTGTTCCGGGCGCACGTCGTCGACGTCGTCCCGGACACCGTCGTCGTCGAGGCGACGGGCAGCCCCGGCAAGCTCGACGCCCTCCTGACCGCCCTGGAGCCGTTCGGCATCCGTGAGATCGTGCAGTCCGGCACGGTCGCCATCGGCCGCGGCTCGCGCTCGATCACGGACCGGGCGCTCGAGCGCGTCTCGCGCTCCGCCTGACACCCTTCCTGACTGCACCACCGAACACGAACGAGGAGATCCACCGTGGCTGAGCTGTTCTACGACGACGACGCCGACCTGTCGGTCATCCAGTCCAAGAAGGTCGCCGTCATCGGCTACGGCAGCCAGGGGCACGCGCACTCCCTGAACCTGCGCGACTCGGGCGTCGACGTCACCGTCGGCCTCCGTGAGGGCTCGGCGTCCCGCGCCAAGGCCGAGAACGAGGGCCTCAAGGTCGCGACGGTCGCCGAGGCGGTCGCCGGTGCCGACGTCGTCGTCATCCTCGCGCCCGACCAGGTGCAGCGGATCGTCTACCGCGACGAGATCGAGCCGAACCTCAAGGACGGCGCCGCGCTCGTCTTCGGCCACGGCTTCAACATCCGTTTCGGCTACATCAAGCCGGCCGCCGGCCACGACGTCCTCATGGTCGCCCCGAAGGGCCCGGGTCACCTGGTCCGCCGCGAGTACGCCGACGGCCGTGGCGTGCCGGTCATCGTCGCCGTCGAGCAGGACGCGTCGGGCGAGGCGTGGAAGCTCGCGCTGTCCTACGCCAAGGGCATCGGCGGCCTGCGCGCCGCGGGCATCAAGACGACCTTCACCGAGGAGACGGAGACCGACCTCTTCGGCGAGCAGGCCGTCCTGTGCGGTGGCGTGTCGCAGCTCATCCAGTACGGCTTCGAGACGCTGACCGAGGCCGGCTACCAGCCCGAGGTCGCGTACTTCGAGGTGCTGCACGAGCTCAAGCTCATCGTCGACCTCATCTTCGAGGGCGGCATCACCAAGCAGCGCTGGTCGGTGTCCGACACCGCCGAGTACGGCGACTACGTCTCGGGCCCGCGCGTCATCACGCCGGACGTCAAGGCGAACATGCAGGCCGTCCTCGCGGACATCCAGAACGGTGCCTTCGCCAAGCGCTTCATCGACGACCAGGACGCCGGCGCGCCGGAGTTCAAGGAGCTGCGCGAGAAGGGCCAGAACCACCCGATCGAGCCGGTCGGCCGCGAGCTGCGCAAGCTGTTCGCATGGGTGAAGCCGTCGGACTCCGACTATGTCGAGGGTTCGGCCGCTCGCTGACGGACCGCATGCCTCGACGGGCGTGCGACCAGGGTTCCCGCCCAGGTCGCACGCCCGTCGTGCTTCACGCCAAGATGGGCGCACCACCGACGGAGGGACGACGATGACCGACCAGTCGACGATCGGCGCGCACGGCGAGGACCAGCGGATCACCGCGTTCTGGCAGGCGGCCCGCGGGCACCTGGGGCTCGGCAAGCTCGACGCCGTGATGGGGGAGCAGCCGAAGGACGTCGTCCCGCCGCCGTCGTGGTCGTTCGGCGACAACCCGGCGCTCGCCGACCAGCTGCTCGCGCTCGTCCTCGACGGCCGCAAGACGGGCACGTCGACCGCCCTGGCGGAGCTCGAGGACGAGGGCCTGGGCCTGCCGGTCGTGGGCGACCTGTCGATCGTCCTGGACGGCACGGGCGAGCCGCGCGCGCTGCTGCGCACGACCGAGGTCGAGGTCGTGCCGTTCGACCAGGTCGGCGACGACCACGCGCACGCCGAGGGCGAGGACGACCTGTCGCTCGCGTCGTGGCGCACCGAGCACGAGAAGTACTGGCGCCGCGTGCTGGGCGACGACCGGTTCTCGCCCGACCTGGCGGTGGTGACCGAGCGGTTCGAGCTCGTGTACCCGACGAGCGGGCCGACGCCGGCCGTCGACTGAGGCGTCGCGGTCGACCAGGCCGCGAGGGCGGGAGGGCCCCGGCGCACGCATTCCAGGTATCGAGATGGCCGTTCCGGCCACTGGGACGAGGGTTAGGGTGCTCTCATGGCACCGAACGCTCCTGCCCAGGCCCTCCGCCTCGCCGTCGTCGCCGGTGACGGCATCGGGACCGAGGTCGTCGAGCAGGGGCTGCTGGTCCTCGAGGCCGCGCTGCACGGCACGGGCACCACGGTGTCGACCACCGACTTCGACCTGGGCGCGCGCCGCTGGCACGCGACGGGCGAGACGCTCACGGACACCGACCTCGACGCGATCCGCGGCCACGACGCGATCCTCCTGGGCGCGATCGGCGACCCGTCCGTCCCGTCGGGCGTCCTCGAGCGCGGTCTGCTGCTCAAGCTCCGCTTCGCGCTGGACCACTACGTGAACCTGCGCCCGGGCCGCCTGTACCCGGGCGTGACCAGCCCGCTCGCGAACCCCGGCGAGGTCGACTTCGTCGTCGTCCGCGAGGGCACCGAGGGCCCGTACGTCGGCAACGGCGGTGCGATCCGTGTCGGCACGCCGGCCGAGGTCGCCAACGAGGTGAGCGTCAACACCGCGTTCGGCGTCGAGCGCGTCGTGCGCGACGCGTTCGCCCGGGCCGCCGCCCGCCCGCGCAAGAAGCTCACGCTCGTGCACAAGCACAACGTCCTCGTGCACGCGGGCCACCTGTGGCGCCGCACGGTCGAGGCCGTCAACGCCGAGTTCCCCGACGTCACGGTCGACTACCTGCACGTCGACGCGGCGACGATATTCCTCGTGACCAACCCGTCGCGCTTCGACGTGATCGTCACGGACAACCTCTTCGGCGACATCCTCACGGACCTCGCCGCGGCGATCACCGGCGGCATCGGCCTGGCCGCGTCGGCGAACATCAACCCGGACCGCACGGCGCCGAGCATGTTCGAGCCCGTGCACGGCTCCGCGCCCGACATCGCAGGCCAGGGCAAGGCCGACCCGACCGCCACCGTGCTGTCGGTCGCGCTCCTGCTCGACCACCTGGGCCAGACCGACGCGGCGCGCCGCGTCGAGGCCGCCGTCGCCGCCGACCTGGTCGAGCGCGGCTCGGCGGACCGAGTACGGTCGACGGCCGAGGTGGGCAAGGACCTCGCCGCGCGCGTCGCCGGCTGACGTCCGCTCCCCGCGCCGCCGCGCGCACGGTCGACCCGTCGTCGACCTGCGGTCCTGGCGCGACCTGTCCACCCGGCCGTCCTCACCGGTACCGTCATCAACGACCCTGGTGAAAGGCCCCCCGACATGAGCACCCTCGCAGCACCCACGTCCGCCGACCAGTTCGAGATCCGGCTGACGGACACCCCCGTCGACGAGACCACCCGCGCCGCGGCGCTGGAGTCGCCGAAGTTCGGCACGGTCTTCACCGAGCACATGGCCCGCATCTCCTACCGGGACGGCGAGGGCTGGCACGACCGCCGCGTCGAGAAGTACGGCCCGCTGCAGCTCGACCCCGCGACCGCCGTCCTGCACTACGCGCAGGAGATCTTCGAGGGCCTCAAGGCGTACCAGCACGCCGACGGCTCCGTCTGGACGTTCCGCCCGCAGGCCAACGCCGCGCGGTTCGCGCGCTCCGCCCAGCGCCTCGCGCTGCCGCCGCTGTCGGAGGCCGACTTCCTCGGCTCGATCACGGCGCTCGTCCAGACGGACCGCGACTGGGTGCCGACGGGCGAGGAGACCAGCCTGTACCTGCGGCCGTTCATGTACGCCTCGGAGAGCTTCCTCGGCGTGCGCCCGTCGCTCGAGGCCGAGTACCTGGTCATCGCGTCGCCGGTCGGCCCGTACTTCTCGGGCGGCCTCAAGCCCGTGTCGATCTGGGTCGACACCGAGTACCACCGCGCCGGCGCGGGCGGCACCGGGGCGGCCAAGTGCGGCGGCAACTACGCCGCGAGCCTCCTGCCGCAGCAGAACGCGTACGCCAAGGGTTGCGAGCAGGTCTGCTTCCTCGACGCGACGACGAACACGCTGCTCGAGGAGCTCGGCGGCATGAACATCGTCGTGATCGGCGCCGACGGCAGCGCGTCGACGCCGCCGGTCTCGGGCTCGATCCTCGAGGGCGTGACGCGCGGCTCGATCCTCCAGCTCCTGTCCGACGCCGGGCACGAGGTCAACGAGCGGCCCATCCCGCTCGCGGAGCTCCGCGCGGGCATCCAGGACGGCTCGGTCTCCGAGGTGTTCGCGTGCGGCACCGCCGCGGTCGTCACGCCGATCGGGCGCCTCGCGAGCGACGACTTCGACCTCACGGTCGGCGACGGCGGTACGGGCCCCGTCACGGGCCGCATCCGCGCCGAGCTCACCGACATCCAGTACGGCCGCGCGACCGACCGTCACGGCTGGTTGCACCGCCTGGTCTGACCGCGTCCCCCGGACCGCGACGGCGACGAGGGCGGGACCGCGATCAGGTCCCGCCCTCGTGCCTGATCGGCCTGTACGCCTCGAGCGCCGCGGCGCCGCGTCTCGAGGCCTCGGCGCGCGCTGCGTCGCCCGCCGTCGCGTAGAGGTCCGCCTCGTCGGAGAGCCTGCGTGCGGTGAGCTCGGCCAGCGACCGGACCTGCGCGTCCGACCACGGCCAGCCCTCCTTGTACTCGGCGTACTCCGCGCCGCCGATGACGTGCCCGAGCGCGGCGGCCGCGGCCTCCTCGCCGCGCGCGCTCAGGTTGTCGCGCGCGGCGCGCAGGTCGGCCAGCACCGGTGCCTCGTCCATCCCCACATCGTGCCAGCAGGGCCGCGGTCGTCCGTCCGAGGCCGCGCCCGTCGGGCCCCCGGGTGAGCGTCCGTTCCGTCAGACCCGCGGGACCGGTCGACGGGTCCAGGTGAGGACGCCCGACAGCAGCGACCAGATCGCGATCCCGATGACGAGGTGCACGATGCCGGTCGCGACCGCCGAGGTCGCGTCGTCGGTCCACGTCAGCGGCAGCAGCGCGGCGACGAGCGTGACCAGGCCGATGATCCAGCCGAAGAACGACCGGGGCCGCGGCGTGGTGAGCACCAGGACGTGGAGCAGCGCGCCCGCGACGAGGGCGGCGACCACGGCACCGACGACGAGCGACGTCATGGGCGAGTCCGTGCCGAAGAGGTCCTGGACGACCAGGTCGATGCCGAGGATCTCCTGCAGGACGAGCACGCCGGCGACCGCCACGAGCGCGGCGACGAGCGCGGTCGCGCCGACACCCGCCCAGTACCGGCCCGCGTCGAGCCCGGGCCGGACCGGGGTGACGGGGACGGCGGCGACGGGGGTGCCCGCCGGGTAGAGCGGCTGCGCGGCCGGTGCGGCCACGGCGGGCTGCACGACCGCCGGCTGGACGACGGGCGGCTGCGCGACCGGCTGCGCCACGGGCTGCGCGACCGGCTGAGCCACGGGTTGCGCGACGGGCTGGGCGTACGGCTGCGTCGGCGCCGACGGCTGCGCGGCGGGCCGCGTCGACTGCCGCTCGGGCGGCTGGGGCACGGGTGCGTTCGGGTCGGACATGGGTCTCCTCGCAGCTCGTCGCGCGCGGGCTGTGCCCCCTCACCTGCGGTGCACCGCCCGGCTGTCCATTGGGTGGAACGAGTGACCACTCACCGTGACGTGTGCCACGATGAGGCCGTGACCATCTTCACGCTCATTATCGAGTAGCGCGTCAGCAGACACCGCTGACGCGCAGACCTCCCGTTCTCGGGGGGTCTTTTTGTTGGTCGGGCACCACCCCCGCCCGGCCGCACGCCGACCACGTCACCGCCCACCACCGCGGGGCCGGGGTCGACGGGACGCCGCCACCCGCAGGTAGCGTCAGGACGCCGCCGGGACGCCCGTCCCCGCACCGAGGAGAGCCGACCGTGACCGCAGCACCCCAGCCCACGGCCCTGTCGTTCGAGGTCTACGACACGACGTTGCGCGACGGCGCCCAGCAGGAGGGCATGAACCTCTCGGTCGCGGACAAGCTCGCGATCGCGCCGCTGCTCGACGAGCTGGGCGTGGGCTTCATCGAGGGCGGCTGGCCGGGCGCGGTGCCGAAGGACACGGAGTTCTTCAAGCGCGCGGCGAAGGAGCTCGACCTCAAGAACGCCGAGCTCGCGGCGTTCGGGTCGACGCGCAAGGCGGGGACGCGGGCCGTCGACGACCCGCAGGTGCGCGCGCTGCTCGACTCGGAAGCGCCGGTCGTGACGCTCGTCGCGAAGAGCGACCTGCGGCACGCGGAGCGCGCGCTGCGCACGACGGGCGAGGAGAACCTCGCCATGATCGCGGACACGGTGCAGCTCCTCGTGCGGGAGGGGCGGCGCGCCGTCGTCGACGCGGAGCACTTCTTCGACGGCTACCGGTTCGACCCGGCGTACTCGCGGGCCGCGGTGCTGGCGGCGTTCGAGGCGGGGGCCGAGGTCGTCGCGCTGTGCGACACCAACGGCGGCATGATCCCGGCCTGGGTCACGCAGATCGTGCACGAGATCCGCGAGGCCGTCGGCCCGGACGCGGTGCTCGGGATGCACGCGCACAACGACTCGGGCTGCGCGGTCGCGAACACGCTCGCGGCCGTGGAGGCCGGGTGCGCGCACGTGCAGGGCTGCGTCAACGGGTACGGCGAGCGCACGGGCAACGCGGACCTGCTCTCGGTCGTCGCGAACCTCGAGCTCAAGTACGGCCTGCCGGTGCTGCGTCGCGCCGACGACGCCCCGGGCGGCCTGCCCGAGCTCACGCGCATCGCGCACGCGATCGCCGAGATCACCAACATCTCGCCGTTCGCGCGGCAGCCGTACGTCGGGGCGAGCGCGTTCGCGCACAAGGCCGGGCTGCACGCCTCGGCGATCCGCGTCGACCCCGACCTCTACCAGCACATCGACCCGATGCAGGTCGGCAACGACATGCGGATGCTCGTGTCCGACATGGCGGGCCGCGCGTCGATCGAGCTCAAGGGCCGCGAGCTCGGCTTCGACCTGTCCGGGCAGCCCGAGGTGCTCGGCCGCATCACGGACCGCGTCAAGGACGCCGAGGCCCGCGGGTACACGTACGAGGCCGCGGACGCGTCGTTCGAGCTGCTGCTCGTCGAGGAGGTGCACGGCGCACGCCCGCAGTACTTCCGCGTCGAGTCGTGGCGCACGATCGTCGAGCGGGTCGGGGGCCGCGGCACGCTCGCGACGGCCGAGGCGACCGTCAAGCTGCACGCCGGCGGCGAGCGGATCGTCAGCACCGGTGAGGGCAACGGCCCCGTCAACGCGCTCGACCACGCGCTGCGGCAGGCGCTCGTGCGCGTCTACCCGGAGGTCGAGACGTTCGAGCTCATCGACTTCAAGGTGCGCATCCTCGACTCCATGCACGGCACCGACGCGGTGACGCGCGTCCTCATCGAGACGAGCGACGGCCAGCGGTCGTGGAGCACGGTCGGCGTCGGCCCGAACCTGCTCGAGGCGTCGTGGGAGGCGCTCACCGACTCGACCATCTGGGGCCTGCACGCACGCGGCGTCGCGCCGCGCTGAGATTTCGCCCTCCCGGCTGCCCGGCCGGGACCTAGGGTCGGTGCTGACGGGTGCGCTGACCTGGACCGGCCCGTCGGGAGGAGCGACGACGTGGCGGGCACGCAGCCGCAGGCGGACGGGACCGCGCCCGACGGCGGCCCGCCCGACGGGTCGACGTGGGAGCCGCCGCGGGAGCACCGCGCGCGCGGCTGGTGGTGGCTCCTCGTCGTCGCGGTCGTCGTCGTGGTGGTGCTGCTCGTCGTCCGTCCGTGGGCGACCGCCGCGCCCGTGCCGACCCCCTCGGCCGACAGCACCACGACGAGCTCGTCCCCCACGCCGACGCCCACCGTGAGCGTCGTGCCCCCCGCGGACGAGGCCGTGTTCGACGCGACGACCCTCGGCTCCCTGTTCGTCACGGACACGGACCTCGAGACCGACGTGCCGGCCGCGCGCGACGGCATCGACCGGACCGACACGGGGGAGATGGTCTGGGGGCTGCCCGAGGGCTCGAGCGTCGACCCCGCGTCGTGCACGACCGCCGTGACCGTGGTCGCCGCGCCACCTCCCGCCTACGGCGGACGCATCTGGGCGAACGACGCGATGACGTTCGTCCAGCAGGTGACGGTGCTGCCCGACCCGGCGTCGGCCCGCCAGGCGTTCGCGCAGCTCGTCACGACCGTCGACGCGTGCCCCACCTACTCCCAGGTCAACCCCGGCGTCGACGGTGCGACCTGGACCGCCGACGCGGCGATCGAGGGGCAGGGGGTGTACCCGTCGATCGTGCAGCCGGTGGTGCACGCCGCCGAGGGCGACGAGGTGCCGGCGTACCGCGGCCACCTCCTGGTCGGGAACGCGATCGTGACGTGGACGGCCTCGGCGCTCGCGGACGCGGACGCGCAGGCCGCGCTCGACACGCTGGGCGACCCGGAGTCGCTCGACACGATGGTCCAGCACCGCGCGCAGGAGGCGGTGCTCGCCCTGGGCTGACGCGCAGTCCGCCTAGGGTGGGGGCGTGCACGGCGAGTACAAGGTTCCGGGCGGCAAGCTCGTGGTGGTCGACGTCGACGTGGTCGACGGCGACCTGAGCGGCACGAGCGTGAGCGGCGACTTCTTCCTCGAGCCCGACGAGGCGCTCGACGTCGTGCGGTCCGCGCTCGACGGCCAGCCCGCGGACGCCCCGACGTCGCGGTTGGCGGCCGTGGTGGACGACGCGCTCGCGACGGCGCACGCGGAGGGCCGCCTCTCGCAGCCGCCGGTCATGGTCGGCTTCGACGCGCGCGCCGTGGCGGTCGCGGTGCGCCGCGCGCTCGGGCTGTCGACGGCCTGGGCGGACCACACGTTCGAGGTCCTGCACCCCGGCCCGCTGCCGCCCGCGGTCCACACGGCGCTCGACCAGGTGCTCACCGAGGAGCTCGCGGCGGGCCGGCGCGGGCCGACGCTGCGGTTCTGGGAGTGGGTCGAGCCGGCGGTGATCATCGGGTCGTTCCAGTCGCTGCGCAACGAGGTCGACCTCGAGGCGGTCGAGCGGTACGGGATCACGGTGGTGCGTCGCGTCTCCGGTGGCGGCGCGATGTTCATGGAGGCCGGGAACTGCATCACGTTCTCGCTGGTCGTGCCCGCGTCGCTCGTGGACGGCATGAGCTTCGAGGACTCGTACGCGTTCCTCAACCAGTGGGTGCTGGGTGCGCTCGCCGACGTGGGCGTGCGCGCGGAGCTCAGCGGGCTCAACGACATCTCGTCCCCCGCGGGGAAGATCGCGGGCTCGGCCCAGAAGCGGGTCGTCGGCGGCGCGGTGCTGCACCACGTGACGATGTCGTACGACATCGACGCCACGAAGATGCTCGAGGTCCTGCGGATCGGGCGCGAGAAGCTGTCCGACAAGGGCACGCGGAGCGCGAACAAGCGCGTCGACCCGGTGCGCTCGCAGACGCACCTGCCGCGCGAGGCGGTGATCGCGGCGTTCCGGGCGCACTTCGAGGCGCACTACGCCACACGCGAGGGGGAGCTGCGCCCCGACGAGCTCGCGCGGGCGCGGGAGCTCGCGCGCACCAAGTTCGCCGACCCCGCGTGGACGGCGCGCGTGCCCTGACCCGGGGGTCCGGAGTCGCCGGTCGTCCCGTCGCGCGCGCACGCGGTCCGGCGGCGGGCCCGCGACGGCCGCGAGGCGTCAGGTGGTCCCGTGCGCCAGGACGACCACCAGCGCGGCGACGCCGAGCAGCCCGACGCCGACGGCGCACACGCCCACGAGCTGACCGCCGGGCCGCTCACCGCGGCTGGTCGCGAGCAGCCAGCCCCGGCGACGGCCGGCGGCCAGGAGCACCAGACCGGCGCCCACCAGGCCCGCGAGCCCGAGCACCCAGGCGACGGGTCCGACGACGTCCTGCAGCAGCCGCCCACCGGCGACGCCGCCCGCAGCGAGCCCGAGCGCGGTGCGGCGCCACGCGAGCCGCGTCCGCTCGGCAGCCAGGCCCACGTCCTCGACGGTCACGACAGCAGCAGCCCGAGCAGGACGAGGACGCCCGCGACGAGCACCCCGACGACGAGCGCGAGGAACCCGACAGGGGGCGGCAGGGGGTCGCCGCGGCGCATCGCCCGCTCGGCACGCGCCCACCCCAGCCACGCGAGCAGAGGAGCGGCCGCACCGAGCACGACGAGCAGGGTCGCGGCGGCGAGCCGGAGGCGCGGCTCGACGGGCAGGTCGAGCGCCTCGAGGGCGACCCCGCCGGCGAGGAGGGCGAGCGAGGTGCGGACCCAGGCGAGGAAGGTGCGCTCGTTGGCGAGCGAGAACCGGGCGTCGGGCTCGTCGCCGGTGCCGTAGACCCAGCGAGGGCGGCGGGTGTCGGGGGACATGGCCCCATCCTCGCGTCAGCCGCGGCGGTCGAGCGTCACGCACGACACGACCGACCGGACCGGCTGCGCGAGGCTCGGACGGCACTGGCACGGCCGACGCGCGACCACGGGGAGCGCGACGCGCCTGCCGGTGCCCCGCGTCGTCACCTGGACGTGCGACCTGCGTCACGCCGCCGCGACGTATCTGACGCACGCGTGGCGCCTCCTGAACGGCGACCGGGTGAGGGAGGGGACGATCGTGACGCTGCTCGAGCGCGACCTGCGCCGGATGCACGTGCTGCACCAGCGCGAGCTGCACACGCGCCTGCACCGCAGCGCCCGCGCGGAGCTGCGCACGGCCCAGGAGGTGCTGCTGCGCGGCGGACATCCCGCACGCACCGACCGAACCGCGAGCCGGCGCGCCGAGGCGGGCGCAGCCCGCTGACGTGCGCCGCCCGCTGGCAGGCGCAGCCCGCTGACGGCGGTACGTGGGCCACGAGGCCCGACGTCGCGCACGACGCTGCCGCACTGGTGAGCCGGTGGGTCAGAGCGGCGGACGGGCGCCGAACACCGCCGAGCCCACGCGGACGAGCGTCGCGCCGTGCCGGACGGCGATCTCCAGGTCCCCGCTCATGCCCATCGACAGCCCGCGCGCCTGCGCGGTCCCCGGGGCGCCGGACGCGACGACGTCGTCGCGCAGGGCGGCCAGAGCCGCGTACCCCGCGCCCACCGCCACAGGGTCGGGCGACCGGAGCCCCACGGTCATGAACCCCGCGAGGCGCAGGCCGGGGAGGGCCGCGACCGCGATCGCGAGGTCGGTCGCCGCTTCGTGCGGCACGCCGTGCTTGGTCGGCTCGCCCGAGACGTTGACCTGCACCAGGACGGCGAGCGGGACGGCCCGGTCGGTGCAGCGCTCCGACAGGCGCCGCGCGAGCGCGATCGACTCGACCGACTCGACGCACGACACCCAGCGCAGGGCGGCGTTCACCTTGTTCGACTGGAGCGGGCCGATGAGGTGCGTCACGGGCGCCAGGTCGGCCAGGTCCGGCCCCTTCGCGACGAGCTCCTGCACGCGGTTCTCGCCGATCAGGACGGGGGCGAGCGACGGGTCCGCCTCGACCGCCGACGCGTCGGCGGCCAGCGCGGCACGCACGCGCGCGGCGTCGACCGTCTTCGTGGCGAGCAGCACCCGCACGGACCGCGGGTCACGTCCGGCCGCGGCGCAGGCCGCCGCGACGCGCGCGCGCACGGCGGCGAGGCGGTCGGCCAGCAAGGTGCGCTCGTCGTCGGCGCCGGACGCGGTCTCGGTCACGGCGTCAGACGGTACCGCGCGGCCCGCGGTCAGCCGCGCGCGATGTCGGCGACGGTCGCGGACGTGAGCCGGACGAGGTCGTCGGGCGCGAGCTCGACGTCGAGGCCGCGGCGACCGCCCGAGACGAACACGGTGTCGAACAGCCACACCGTCTCGTCGACGACGGTCGGGTGCGCGGCCTTCTGGCCGAGCGGCGAGATGCCGCCGACGACGTAGCCGGTCGCGCGCTCGGCGTCCGGCTTCGCCGCCATCGCCGCCTTCTTGCCGCCGGCCGCGTGCGCGAGCGCCTTGAGGTCGAGCTTCCCGGTGACCGGCACGACCGCGACCGTGAGGCGGCCGTCGACGCTCGTCATGAGCGTCTTGAAGACCTGCTCCGCGGGGACCCCGAGG
Organism: Cellulomonas algicola; assembly: GCF_003851725.1. GTDB lineage: Bacteria > Actinomycetota > Actinomycetes > Actinomycetales > Cellulomonadaceae > Cellulomonas > Cellulomonas algicola. The sequence goes on from NZ_BHYL01000070.1 coordinate 41,225, forward strand.
ACCTGCGCGGCCTCGAGCCCGTACCCGACGTCGCTCGCGGGGTCGTGATCGTAGGGATGCGCGGTGTGCGGCACCCCGGCCGCGGCGAGCGCGACGAGCGCGGGGGTGCCGGTCGGGGCGTGCTTCGCGTCCTTCTTGGCCACGGGCGCCAGCCTAGGACGCGCACGCACGCACCGGGCGGGCCGTCCGGGCCGTCACGCGGGTCCCGCGAGGTGCGAGGCTGGGGGCGTGAACACCCTGCTCAACGTCATCTGGCTCGTCTTCGCGGGATTCTGGCTCGCGCTCGGCTACGTCGCCGCGGGCGTGCTGTGCTGCCTGCTCATCGTCACGATCCCGTTCGGGATCGCGTCGTTCCGCATCGCCGGGTACGCGCTGTGGCCGTTCGGGCGCACGGTCGTCGACAAGCGGACCGCGGGCGCGTGGTCGACGATCGGCAACGTCATCTGGGTCGTCGTCGCGGGGATCTGGCTCGCGATCGGCCACGTCGTCACGGCGATCCCGCTGTTCGTGTCGATCATCGGCATCCCGATGGGCATCGCGAACCTCAAGATGATCCCGGTGTCGCTGCTGCCGCTCGGCAAGGAGATCGTCCCCACGGACCGCCCGTTCGCGGCCTACGGCGCCTGACGCCGGCGTCGCCGCGCGCCACCCGCCGGCGTCAGAGCGCGAGCCCGACGACGCTGCCGACGCCGTAGGTGACGGCCATCGCGAGACCGCCCCCGATCACGTTGCGCAGCACGGCCCGGCGGACGGGTGCGCTGCCGGCCCGGGCGCTCAGCGCGCCGGTCACGACGAGCGCGACGATCACGGCCGCAGCGACGACCGGCACGCGCGCACCGGCGGTCGGGACGAGCAGCACCGCGAGGACGGGGACGAGCCCGCCGACGAGGAACGCGACGAGCGACGCCCCGGCGGCGTGCCACGGGTCGGTGAGCTCGGTGTCGTCGTCGAGGGCGCCCGTCGCGATGCCCGCGCGCTCGGCGTCGCGCTGCGACGAGACGGAGACGTACTCGCCCGCGGCCATGGAGAGCGCCCCGGCGACCAGGCCTGCGATGCCCGCGGTGACGACCGCGGACCGGGCGGGTGCGGCGCCGGCGACGCCGACGACCATCGCCGCGACGGACACGATGCCGTCGTTCGCGCCGAGGACGGCGGCGCGGAGCCGGTTGAGGCGGCCGGCGCTCAGGGGCTCGGGGGTCGGTGCGGACGGCTCGACAGGGCTCCCGGCGGGGGAGCGACGCGGTCCGACGAGGTGGGTCGACAGGACGCTCATGCGTCCACCGTAGGCACGTCGCCGGGCCTTGTCATCGCAGGAAAGGCTGGCCTGACCTGCGGAAACACAGTCGAGCCTTACCTCACTGAGCCTCGCCTCACCGCCGCCGACGGCCAGCGGGAGGCCCGTGCGCGGGGTCCGTCAGAGCGGCCCGACGGCCGTCACGCGGAGCTGCACCTCGCCCGTCTCGTCCGAGCCCGCCAGGTCGACGACGGCGTCGACCCGCCAGTCGTGGTCGCCCTCGGGGTCGTCGAGCAGCTGCCGGACCTGCCACGTCGTCGGGGTCGCCGTCACCTGGAAGAGCGCCGGTCCGCGTGCCGCCGGCCCGGTGAGGACCTCGTCGTGGTCGTCGTAGAACGGGTCGAGCGCCTCGGCCCAGCGGTCCGACGTCCACGGCGTGCCCTCGTCGTCGCGGTCCCCGAGCGCGGCGAGCGGGTCGTACGCCTCCCGGGCGAGCAGCTCGACGCGGCGGAACAGCGCGCCGCGGACCAGCGCGCGGAAGACCCGCGGGTTGGCGGTGATCGGCTCGGGGGTGTCGTCGTCGGTGCCGCCGGGCGCGTCGGCGCCGGGCTCGTCGAGCGGGTTCGACAGGCGCTCCCACTCGTCGAGCAGGCTCGAGTCCGTGCGGCGGACCAGGTCGCCGAGCCACTCGACGATCTCCCACAGCTCCTCGGTGCGGGCGTCCTCGGGGACCGTCTGGCGCAGCGCGCGGTACGCGTCGGCGAGGTAGCGCAGCAGCACGCCCTCCGTGCGGTCGAGCTGGTAGTGCGACACGTACTCGGCGAACGTCATCGCCTTCTCGTGCATCTCGCGCACGACCGACTTGGGCGACAGCGCGAGGTCGGCGACCCACGGGTTGGTCTGCCGGTAGGTCGTGAACGCGGCCTCCAGCAGCTCCGCGAGCGGCTTCGGGTACGTGACGTCCTCGAGCAGCGCCATGCGCTCGTCGTAGTCGAGGCCGTCGGCCTTCATCGCGGCGACGGCCTCGCCGCGGGCGCGGTTCTCCTGCGCCGCGAGCACCTGGCGCGGGTCGTCGAGCGTCGCCTCGAGGACCGAGACCACGTCGTGCGCGTACGCCGGGTCGTCGCGGTCGAGCAGGTCGAGCGCGGCGTACGCGAACGGCGACAGCGCCTGGTTGAGCGCGAAGTTCGCGGGCAGGTCCTGCGTCAGACGGACCGCGCGGCGGCGGCCGTGGGGCGCCGACCGGTCCTCGACCCCCGGCCGCTCGACC
>NZ_BHYL01000071.1 GCF_003851725.1 Cellulomonas algicola
GACCCGACCCCGGGGGACGGGGCCGGGTCGTCCGGACGGCCGACGACGCCGCCCGCCCGGTGCGGAGCCGGGGCGGGCGGCGTCGCGCGGGTCAGCGAGCGCCGAGCGCGTGCTCGAGCGCGAGCTGGTTGAGGCGGACGAAGCCGAAGCCGCGCTCGGCGACCGCGTCGACGTCGAGGTCCTCGTAGGACGAGGTGTCGGCGAGCAGGTCGTCGAGGGTCTCGCCCTCGGCGAGCGTGGGCTGCGACAGCTCGAGCACGCCGGCGGCCTCGAGCGCCTCCTGCACCTCGGGGTCGGCGCGGAACGCCTGCGCGCGCTCCTTGAGCAGGATGTACGTCGCCATGTTGGCCGACGCCGAGTCCCACACGCCCTGGAAGTCCTCGGTGCGCGACGGCTTGTAGTCGAAGTGGACCGGGCCGTCGTAGCGGGGGCCGCCACCCGGGAAGCCGTTCTCGAGCAGGTCGACCGTCGCGAACGCGGAGAACAGGTCGCCGTGGCCGAAGACGAGGTCCTGGTCGTACTTGATGGACTTCTGGCCGTTGAGGTCGATGTGGAAGAGCTTGCCCGCCCACAGCGCCTGGGCGATGCCCTGCGTGTAGTTGAGGCCGGCCATCTGCTCGTGGCCCACCTCGGGGTTGAGGCCGACGATGTCGGCGTTCTCGAGGCGGTCGATCAGGGCGATCGCGTGGCCGATCGTCGGCAGCAGGATGTCGCCGCGGGGCTCGTTCGGCTTGGGCTCGATCGCGATCTTGAGGTCGTAGCCCTTGCTCTTGATGTACGCGGCGACGGTGTCGATGCCCTCGGCGTAGCGGTCGTGCGCGGCCTTGAGGTCCTTCGCCGAGTCGTACTCGGCGCCCTCGCGGCCGCCCCACATGACGAACGTCGACGCGCCGAGCTCGGCGGCGAGGTCGACGTTGCGGACGACCTTGCGCAGGCCGTAGCGGCGCACGCGGCGGTCGTTCGACGTGAACGCGCCGTCCTTGAAGATCGGGTGGCTGAAGGTGTTGGTCGTGACCATCTCGACCGTGATGCCGGTGTCCGACAGCGCCTGCTTGAAGCGGTCGAGGATGCGGTCGCGCTCGGCCGCGTCGGAGCCGAAGGGCACGACGTCGTCGTCGTGGAACGTCACGTGCGCCGCGCCGAGCTCGGCCAGCTTGTGGACCGACTCGACCGGGTCCAGCCACGGCCGCGAGGCGCTGCCGAACTGGTCCTGGGCGTTCCATCCGACGGTCCACAGGCCGAAGGAGAACTTGTCGTCGCGGGTGGGCTTGCGGACCATCACGGACCTCTCGTCGTCGAGTGCCCTCGCGCGGCGGGGTCTGCCGCACGAGATTTGTTGTATGGATGAACTTATGGCGGATCCCGGCTAGGGTCAACCCCGTGAAGGCGACGGCGGCGCGGCAGGGGAGCCTGCGCGAGCACAACCTCGGGCTCGTGCTGCGGCAGGTGCTCGACGCGGCGGCGACCGGTGCCACCCCACCGTCGCGCGCCGACGTCGCCGCCGCGACCGGACTGACCCGGGCCACCGTCTCGTCGCTCGTCGACCGTCTCGTCGCCGGGGGGCTCGTCGCCGAGCTCGACCCCGTCCCGACGCAGCGCGCGGGTCGTCCCGCCGTCCCGCTCACCGCCGCCGCCGGCACGCTCGCCGCCCTTGGGGCCGAGGTGAACGTCGACTACCTGGGCGTCCGCGTCCTCGACCTGTCCCGCGGCGTCCTCGTCGAGCACGTCGAGCACGGCGACTTCCGGGGGAGCCACCCGACCGACGTCCTTCCCCGCCTCGGTGCCCTCGTCGATGCCGCGGTCGACGAGCTCGCCGCACTCGCCGTGGCACGCGAGCCCGACCAGCCGCGTGGTCCGCTCCGGCTCGCGGGCGTCGGCCTCGCGCTGCCGGGTCTGGTCGACGCGCGCGGCGGTGCCCTGCGCTACGCCCCCAACCTCGGCTGGCGCGACGTCGACGTCGCCACGCTCGCCGCCCGCGCCTCGCGGACCTTCGCCGCCCACCCGCCCCGGCTCGCCAACGAGGCCGACCTCGCCGCGCGCGCCGAGGCCGACGTCCGCCGCGCGCCGGGCCGGCGCCCGTCGTTCGTCTACGTCTCCGGGGAGATCGGCGTCGGTGGCGCGCTCGTCCTCGACGGCGACCTCTTCAGCGGACGCCACGGCTGGGCGGGCGAGCTCGGCCACACGCTCGTGGGCGACGGTCGCACGCTCGAGCAGGTCGCCGGGCAGGACGCGCTCCTGCGCGCCGCGGGTCTGGACCCGCACGACGGCCTCGACGCGCTCGTCGCCGCGGCCGCCGCGGACGCCCCGGGGGTGCGTGACGCCCTGACCGCCGCGGGCGCGGTCCTGGGCGCGGCGCTCGCCAACGTCGTCAACCTCGTCGACGTCGGTCACGTCGTCCTCGGCGGCACGTACGCGTCGCTCGCCGACCACGTCCGCGAGCCCGTCCTCGCCGCGCTGCACCGGCACGTCATCGGCGCCCCCTGGGCCGAGCCCACGGTCGACGTCGCACGGGCCGGCGACCACGCCGCGATGACGGGCGCCGCCCTCACGGTCCTGCGCGCCGTCGTCTCCGACCCGTCGGCCTGGCTCGTCGACGGTACCGACCCCGCCTGACCGCGACGCCCCGCGCGCGCCGCCTCCGCCGGACGGCGACCGCTGCCTCCGTCCTCGCCTGACGAGGCCGCCGACCGGCCGTCGGCGTCGCCACCGCTCGGGCGCGGACGTCGTCGGGTGCGGTGCTGCGGCCAGGTCTAGGCTCGACGGCCGTGACTCAGCTCTGGATCGGCACGTACCCCGAGGCAGGCGCCGGCACCCCCGTGGGGCTCGGTGAGGGCATCTGGCGGGTGACGCTCGACGACGCGACCGGTGCGCTCGGCGACGCGTCGCTCGTGGTCACGCTGCCGTCGCCGTCGTTCGTCGCGGCCTCGCCCGACGGGCGCACGCTGCACGCCGCGCTGGAGGTCGAGGACGGCGAGGTCGTGACGCTCGCGGTCGACGAGGACGGCGGGCTGACCGAGCGGTCGCGTCGAGCGTCGGGCGGCGCCTACCCGTGCCACGTGTCGACCGACGTCGACGGCCTCGTCGCGGTCGCCAACTACGGGTCCGGCCACCTCGGGCTGCTCGCGGCCGAACCGTCGGACGACGACGCCGCACCGGCCGCGTACGGCCACGAGGGCAGCGGCCCGGTGACCGACCGGCAGGAGGGCACCCACGCGCACTACGCGATCCTCGCGCCCGGCGGGCGGCACCTCCTCGTCGCGGACCTCGGGACCGACGAGCTGCGCCGCTACCGCGTCGTCGACGGCGGGGTCGAGCCCGACGGGATCGCCGCGACCCTGCCGCCCGGGACCGGCCCGCGGCACGTGGGCTTCGCCACCGACGGCCGCACCGCGTACGTCGCCGGGGAGCTCGACGTGCAGGTCCACGTGCTGACGTGGGACCCCGAGACCGCGACCGGCACCGCGAAGCAGACGGTTCCCGCGGTCGTCGGCGCGGCGACCGGCGACGACACCGGCCGGACGGACCCGGTGCGCCACCCCGCGTGTGCTCTGCCGTCCCACCTGGCCGTCGACGGCGACGAGCTGCTCGTGACGGTCCGCGGCGCCGACGTCCTCACGCGGTACACGATCGGGCCGGACGGGAAGCTGTCCGACGGCCGCTCGCACCCGCTCGGCGGGCACTGGCCGCGCCACTTCGCGGTCGTCGGCCCGTGGGTCGTCGTCGCCCTGGAACGCGCGCACCGCCTGGTGGTGCTGGCCGGTTCGGGCGAGGTCGTCTCGACCCTCGACCTTCCGTCGCCCACCTGCGTCCTCCCCGCCTGACCACTCGTCCTGCCTGCTCCCTTCTGCCGCCTGACCACTCTTCCTGCCTGCCCCTCCTCCTGCTCGACCACCCTTCCTGCCTGCCGGCGGGGTGGCGGGGGAGCGTGAGGTGGTCCTGCTGTGGCCGCTGCGGGCGCGCGGGGCGGCGCGGCGTCGTGACCGAATCGTGACCTTCTGCACTTACTGCCCTGTAAGTCTTTGTGGTCGACTGAGGCCAGCCGCGGGCGTACGCGATGCCGGGCGGGCGAGGGAGCCCGTCGACGGCAGGCCGCGGTCTCCGGCCGGTCAGGGGCCCGGCCGTGGTGTCACGAAGGAGTGACCGTGCTGCGTGCCCGTCCGACCCTGCGCACCCGCAGGGCCCCCGCCCACCCGCTCGGTGCCACGCGGACCGGCGTCCGCTCCGGCCCGCAGCGGTCCCCGCTGACAGCCGCCCTCGCGGCGCTGGCCCTGGCCGCCCCGCTCGCGCTCGTCGCGACGGTCACCGCCACGGCCGTCGCGCCCCCGGCCGCAGCGGCCGCGACACCCGGCGACCTCGCGCACACCGGCACGGCGACGG
>NZ_BHYL01000072.1 GCF_003851725.1 Cellulomonas algicola
GCGGCACGTCGGTGAGCAGCGGGTGCGCGGCGTGGCCGAGCGGCTTGCCGCGCAGCAGCCGCCGCAGGCCGTCGTGCTGGAGGGGCCCGCGCCAGAGGGCGGCGACGCGCTCGACGACCGGGTCGAGCTGGTGCGCGTTCTCCAGCGCCTGCGCCAGCCGGTCGGCGACGGAGTCGGCGCGCGGGCCGGCGTGCCGACCGGTGCTCTGCTGCTCGTCGGACGTGCCGCCGGTGCGGTCGGTGTCGGCCGTGACCATGAGGACTCCTCGCGTGCGTCGCCGTCGAGGGCTCGGCGACGGGCTCACCGGCCGCGTCCTGACCGCCCTCTCGACCCTACGCACGGGTGCGGCGACGCGCCCGCCGGTGACACCGCAGCGTCAGGTGCGGTCGTAGGTGAGGACGCGCACCCCGTTCTCCAGGCGGACCTCGTCGACCGGACGGAAGAGGTGGGGCGCGAACGGGCCGCGGAACAGCGGGATGCCGGAGCCGATGACCGACGGGTTCTGCTTGAGGACGAGGCGGTCGATCTCCGGGAGCAGTGCGTGCGCGAGGGTGCCGCCGCCGACCAGCCACAGGTCCAGGCCGGGCTCGGCCTTGAGCGCGCGGACCCGGTCGAGGGCGTCGGTGGCGATGATCTCGACGGCGGGGTCGGGGCTCGTGGCCAGGGTCGTCGAGAAGACGAGGTGCCGCAGGTGGGGGTACGCGTCGGTCATCCCGGCGGCGAGCCCGAGCTCGTACGAGGCGCGTCCCTCCAGGACCGTGTCGAAGACCCGGCCCGGGCCGTCGATGCCCATGGCCGCGCGTGCGGGGCCGGGCAGGGTCTCGGGGTAGTGCTCGACGATGAACCGGACGACGTCGGGTGTGATCGAGAACCAGTCGGCGCCGCTCGGGTCGCCTCCGTCCGGGCCGGCGATGTAGCCGTCGAGGGTCGTGGCGACGTAGTAGACGAGCTTGCGCATGGGGTCCTCTCCGCGGGGCTGGACGACAGCCGTGGCAAGCCGCGAACAGTAACCGATGCGTCGGTGCCCGGGGTACTCGGCCGACCGCGATCGTGCAGGTCAGCCCTTCGAGCCCGTCGTCGCGATGCCCTGGACGAAGTGCCGCTGGCCGAGGAAGAACAGGAGGATCATCGGGATCGTCGTGATGACGCTGGCGGTGACGACGATCTCCCAGTGCCACTCCCCGCCGAACCCGAACTGGTCGAGCATCGCCTTGAGCCCGCGCGGGACGGTGAAGGTCGACGAGTCCTGCAGGTAGATGAGCGGGCGCATGAGGTCGGTCCACGCGGCCTGGATCTCGAACAGCAGCGTGAGGATGAGCGCGGGCCGGCACAGCGGCGCGGCGATGCGGGCGAAGATCGTCCAGTTGCCGGCGCCGTCGAGTCGCGCGGCCTCGAAGAGCTCGCGGGGCAGGCCGAGGAAGAACTGCCGCAGCAGGAAGATGTAGAACGCGCTGCCGAACAGGTTGCCCCCCCACAGCGGGGTGAGGCCGCCGACGAGCCCGAGCTCCTTCCAGATGAGGTAGGTCGGGACCATCGTGACGGCGCCGGGCAGCATCATCGTCGCGAGCACGAGGCCGAACAGCGGCCCGCGGCCGGGGAACCGGAAGTACGCGAAGCCCCACGCGACGAGCGCGGAGGAGAAGGTCACGGTGACCGCGGCGAGCGCCGTGACGATCACGGTGTTGACCAGCCAGGTCGCCATGGGGGCGACCTGCCACACCTCGACGTAGTTCTGCAGCGTGAACGTCTGCGGGATCAAGCGGTTGTCGAACACCTCGCCGCGCGGCTTGAACGACGCCGACAGCAGCCAGACGAACGGGAAGACGAACGCGACGGTCGCGAGCACGAGCGCGCCGAGGACGGCGACGCGCAGCGCGCGCCTTCGGGGCGGGCGCCGACGCGGGAGCGTCGGGGTCCCGGGGTCGGCGGTGACGACGCCCTGGGGCATGCGCGTCGCGGCGGCGGCGGAGGTCATCGTGCGTCCCCCTCGTAGTAGACGACGCGTCGGCTGACCAGCACCTGGATCCCCGTGATCGCCATGATGACGAGGAAGAGCAGCCACGCCAGCGCGGAGGCGTACCCCATGTGCAGGAACTCGAACGCCTGCTGGAACAGGTAGATGACGTAGAACAGCGCGGCGTCGTTGGAGTACGTCGTGTTCCCCGAGCCGAAGAACGCCGTGTACGCCTCGGTGAAGAGCTGCAAGGACGCGATGGTGTTGACGACGACGACGAAGAACAGCGGGCCGCTGATCATCGGGAGGGTCACCGCGCGCGTGCGGTGCCAGAACCCGGCGCCGTCGACGCGGGCCGCGTCGTAGAGGTCGGTCGGGACGTTGCGCAGGGCCGCGAGCAGGATGATCACGGTCGACCCGACGGTCCACAGACCCATCATCACGAGCCCGGGCTTGACCCAGTCCGGGTCGGTCGTCCACGCGGGGCCGTCGATCCCGATCCAACCCAGCATGGTGTTGATCGCGCCCCGCTGACCGTTGAACAGCAGCAGCAGGAGCACGCCGATCGCGACGGGCGGCGTCATCTTCGGCAGGAAGAACGCCGTCCGGAAGAAGCCCGCCGAACGGGCGGCCCGGTCGAGCAGCAGCGCGAGGCCCAGGGCGAGCAGGATGTGCGCCGGCACCGCCATGACCGTGTAGATCAGCGTGTTGCGCAGGGCGAGCGCGACCTTCGGGTCCGCGAACAGCTCCCGGTAGTTGTCGAAGCCCACGAACCGCGGGTCGTTGATGACGTCGTAGTCCGTGAGCGACAGGTACGCGCTGTAGACCATCGGCCACGCGGTGAACACGACGAACCCGACGAGCCACGGGGCGATGAACCACCACGCGTGGCGCGCGTCGCGGCTCGACACGCTCGACCGCCGCCGGCGCGGGGCCTCGACCCCGGCCGGCGCGGTCGTCGTCGTCGCCGCCATCAGTCCGTCGACCCGCCGTCCCAGCGCCGCTTCTCCCGGGTCGGCGAGCCGAAGCGGTTCTCCCGGCGGCGCGACCTGCGACGTCGGTGCGGCTCGCCCTGCGGCGGGGCGAGGGGGGTCCCCCTGCGGTCAGCCGGCGTCCGAGCGGTCCTCCTCCGACGACTCCGATGCGTCGGTCACGTCGATCTCGCTCGGGTCGGTCTCGGACTCGTCGGGTCCCTGGCCGGCGCTCAGCGGCCCCCGGTCCTTGTCGTCCTGCGCGCGGTCCATGCGGTGTCCTCTCCTCGGACGCCCTGCCGCCAGACCCCGACGCACGCGGGGCGTTCTCGACGCGTCCACGCTACGAGCCGGTCCGTCAGAGCGCCATCGGCGCCACCGCTCACGTGCCCACGTCGCGGAGAAGCGCACCGCGAGCCGCTTCTCCGTCGGTGCGCCGGCCGGTGTCCCCTGGTGCGGGACCGGGACGGGACTCGGATGCCGCGAGAAGACGCCGAGACTACGCTGGGCGCATCATCCGGCGGAGGGTGTCCAGCCACGGGCGCGCCGCAGCCGGGAGTCGCGGAGCACGAGTGATGGACGACCTCCAGTCGGGGCAGTTCCTCGTCCCGGTCGACGGCCGCCCCTGGTGGTCGGACGAGCTGTACGCCGTCCTCGGGATGTCCCCCGGCGACGTCCCGCCGACGCTCGACGCGCTGCTGCGGCACGTGCACGTCGACGAGCGGGAGGCGCTGCGCCGCGCGGTCGAGGAGTGCGCGCGCGGGGGTGCCGCGTTCGCCCAGGTGCACACCGTCAAGCGACTCGAGGGCGAGTCCCGGGTCGTGGCGATCGCCGGGGTCGCGGAGCCGGCGGGACTGGGGCACGACGTGCGCGGCGTGGTCGTCGACGTGTCCCCCGATGTCCGCGCGCGTGCCGCGCGGGCCGTCAACGCGAAGCTGCCCGAGCTGCTCGCGGAGCGTCCGGTCGTCGAGCAGGCGATCGGGTGCCTCGGCCTGGTCTACGGGGTCGACCGGGCCGGCGCCCTGGAGATGCTCCGGTGGAGCGCGGACCGGCGCGACGTCGACGTGACCGCAGCCGCACGGCTCGTCATGCAGGCAGCCGTCGCGGCGGGCGGCGACCTCGGCACCCAGGGGGGCCGACTCGAGCGTGCCGTCGCGAGCGCACTCGACGACTCGCCACCCGCCTGACGCGTCTCCGCACGCTGCGTCACGCGATCGGGAGCATCGTCACGAGGGATCGCGCCGCTCGTCCCGCCCGCGCCGGGGCGACAGCACCTCCTCCGTGAGGTCGTCGACCTCGCTCACCCGGACGGTCCACGGACGCTGCTCCGCGTCGCCGGCGATGGGCGCGAGCTCGATCGACTGGAGCTCCTCGCCCACGGTGTCCAGCTCCTCGTGCGTCGACAGGAGGTCCTCGTTCGCCGTCTCCAGCTCCTCCACCGTGGACCGGAGCTCCTCGTCCGTCGACCCCGGCCGCTGGGACGCGGCCCTCGCCCCTCGGGGGCGCCCCGCGCGACTCATCCGCCAGTCGACCTCGGCCGCCTCGCGGTGCTCGCGCGCTCGGGAGCGGTGGCGACCGGCGTCCGACCCGAGCCGTGCGAGCCGCTCGTGGACGTCGGCCGCGGCCTCGTGCGCGAGGGCCGCTCGTTCGAACACGTCGGCGGACCGGGCGCGCACGGCCGCCGCGGCGCGCTGCACCTCCCGGGCCGAGCCTGCGGCGTCGCCGACGTCGGGACGCGACGGTTCGCGTCCCCCTTGCGGCTCCGCCAGCCGCTCGCGCGCACGCGTCGCGCGCTCGACCGCGGAGCGCGACCTCAGAGTCGCGCGCGGGTCGGTCGGGGGCGCGACCCACGGCGCCTGGTCGGCCCTGTCGTCGAGCTCGCTCACGCGTTCCACGACGGTCTCGTCCGGGAGGTCGATCAGGTGGGGTCGCCCGAGTCGCAGCGCCGTCCGCCGTCCGCGCGCGATCGCGTGCCACGCGTCGGCGGTCGGCTCACCCTCGAGCCGCCGGCCGACCAGCGTCGCCCAGCCGCCGTCCCAGCGCACGGTGCGCACCGCGTCGTCCATCAGCACCACCTCCGCCCCCGCGAGGCTCGTCCGGTGTCCTGCTCGTCAGGCGCTGACGGCGCCGAGGCGACGTCCCGGCGCGAGGGCCCCGTCCGCGGCGCGCACGACGCGCGCCGGCAGGGTCCCGACCATCCCGGCGGGGTCGCCGGCGGGGACGACGACCCGCAGCCGGACGTGGTCGGAGTCCGCGCGCCGCGCCGTCCCGGCGAGCAGGTGCCGGGCCGCGGCGCCGATCCCGGCCGTGCGTTCGAGGTCGACGACGAGGCCGCCCTGCGCGCGGGCCTCGGACCACACCGTGCCGAGCGCCTCGGCGAGCAGCCGCGCGGTCCACGGGTCGACCCGGCCGCCGACCGTGACCACCGGGCCGTGCGGCCCGTAGGTCGAGGTGGTCACCTCGCAGCGGTCGGCACGTCGACGGGGCGGGGCGTCCGGGTCGTCGAGCATGCGCTCGAGGGCGTCGCGGGCCGACGGTGCCAGGCTCTCGGCCGCGCGCACGACTGCGACGACCCGCTGGGCGAGCAGCGCGAGCTTGACGTTGAGCCGCATCGAGCTCCAGCGCAGCAGGTCGAACGCCTCCTGCTCGTCGATGCCGTACACGAGCATGAGGGCGCCCTTGGCCTGGTCGACGAGCGCGTGGGAGGCGAGCGCGGTATCGAGCTGCAGCTGCGCGTCGTGCCGCGCGGCGGCGGTGACGGCCTCGTCGACGTCCAGGACGAAGCCCCCGACGCGGGGCTCGCCGGCGTCGTCGCGCTCGCGGGCACCGGTGAGGGTGACGCGTCGTCGGCCGTCGCCCTCGGCCGCGTGCACGCGGTGCGACACGGCGAAGGACGTCCCGTGCGTCATGCAGGCGGCGAGCGCGTCGGTGACCCGCCCGCGGTCGTCCTCGTCGATGCGGTGCAGCAGGCTTCCCACGCCCACGGCGCCCGGCTGTGAGCCGCCCGCCCTGGGGCCGTAGGTCGCCCGCATGGTGTCGGACCACCACCAGCGACCCCCCTCGTCGTACGTGTAGCGGCCTACCGCCTCGGCTGCGTGGACGGGCATGGGTCCTCCTCGCGGCTCCGCCGCGAAGGAAGAGAGAGGCTGGGTCCGAACCCCCGGGTCCGTCGTGGACGCCGCTGCTCTCGACAGTAGACCCGGGGCCCGGTGCCCGCGCGGTGCGTCGGCCGTCGCGCACGTCCGAGGCCTGATCGTGGACACGTTTCACCGGCCTCTTACTAACAGGTCGGTAAGTGTGGTTTCCTCCGGTGTGTCCACCCTCGACGGAGAGGAACCCCGCATGGACCCGCACGTCCCTGCGAGCAGCCGGTCACGACGACGTCGTCGCACCCCGCTGATCGCGACCCTCGCCCTCGCGCTCGCCGCGACGGCCGCCGCGCCCGCCACCGCCCACGGCGGCAGCGCGCCCTCCACCCCGAACCTCGGCCCGAACGTCGTCGTCTTCGACCCGAGCATGCCCGTCGCCGACATCCAGGCGAAGGTCGACCAGATCCACGCCCAGCAGGTCGACGCCGAGATGGGCACCGCCCGCTGGTCGCTGCTCTTCAAGCCCGGTGAGTACGGCACCGCCGCGCAGCCGCTGCAGATGAAGGTCGGGTACTACACCGAGGTCGCCGGCCTCGGGGCGTCGCCGACCGACGTCGTCGTGCACGGCAAGATCGAGACGTACAACCGCTGCCTGTCCGACGACCCCGCGAACCCCAACTGCATCGCGCTCGTCAACTTCTGGCGCACGCTGTCCAACCTCACGCTCGACATCGACGGCGCCGGGCAGGACGGCTGCCGCGCCTCGGCGAACTTCTGGGCCGTCTCGCAGGCCGTGTCGCTGCGCCGCCTCGACGTCCTCGCGAACGAGGGCGACCCCGGGTTCTCGCTCATGGACTACTGCACCGCCGGCCCGCAGTACGCGAGCGGCGGCTTCATCGCCGACTCCCGGTTCGGCGACGTCGTCAACGGGTCGCAGCAGCAGTGGCTCACGCGCAACAGCTCCGTGCGGAGCTGGTCCAACGCCGTGTGGAACCAGGTGTTCGCCGGCGTCGAGGGCGCGCCGGCCGACGCGACGTTCCCCGACCCCCCGTACACGACGCTCGACACCACGCCCGTCAGCCGCGAGAAGCCGTACCTCTACGTCGACGCGCGCGGCACGTGGCAGGTCCGCGTCCCGTCGGCGGCCGAGGGCACGCGCGGCATCACCTGGGCGAACGGCATGACGCCCGGCCGCTCGATCCCCCTGCGCGACTTCTACGTCGCGAAGCCCGGCGACTCGGTGCTCAAGATCAACGCGCAGCTCGCGCTCGGCAAGCACCTGCTGCTCACGCCCGGCGTGTACGACATCGCGTCGACGATCGCCGTCTGGCGGCCCGGCACGGTCGTGCTCGGGACCGGCCACGCGACGCTCACGTCCGCGCGCGGCGCGACCCCGCTGTTCGTCGCCGACGTGCCAGGCATCGTCGTCGCCGGCGTCACCATCGACGCCGGCCCGCAGAAGTCGTCCGTGCTGCTCAAGGTCGGCCTCGACCACCGGCACGCGCCCGACTGGGGCACCAAGAGCCGTCGCGACCCGATCACGCTCAGCGACGTCTACTTCCGCGTCGGCGGTCCCCACAAGGGCAGCACCGACGTCGCGCTCGAGATCAACGCCGACGACGTCCTCGTCGACCACACGTGGGTGTGGCGCGCCGACCACGGCGTCGAGGGCTTCACCGAGGGGGTGAACGGTGACACCCAGCGGTGGCGCACCAACATCGGCCGCAACGGCGTCGTCGTGAACGGCGACGACGTGACCGCGACCGGCCTGTTCGTCGAGCACTTCCAGCAGCACAACACCGTCTGGAACGGCGAGCGCGGACGCGTCGTCCTCTACCAGAACGAGCTGCCGTACGACCCGCCGACGCAGGCCGACTGGACCGAGCCCGACGGCACCCTCGGGTGGGCCGGGTACAAGGTCGGCGACAAGGTCAAGACGCACCAGCTCTGGGGCGCGGGCGTCTACGTGTTCAACCAGAACAACCCGTCGATCGTCACCGAGAACGGGTTCGAGGTGCCGCAGCGTCCGGGCGTGACGCTGAAGCACGTCATGACCGTCAACCTCAGCGCGGGCACGATCCGCCACGTGGTCAACGGCGTGGGTGGTCAGGTGGACAGCTCGAACACGGGGACCCCGTCGTTCGTCACGTCCTACCCGTGACAGATCCGGTGGGTCGCGGGCCGTGGCTGCCTGCGGCCCACCGGGTCGGCTCGCTGCCCCGCGCGGTCCTGCGCCGGGGCGGCTCGCGCGCTGCGCGCGGAGGTCCGCCCGTCAGCTCGCGCGCTTCGCGCGGAAGTCCTCCGCCATCTGCTGGGCCTGCGCGTTGATGACGCGGCGCAGGCTGTCGTAGAGCACCTGGGTGCGGGCGGCACTCTCGCCGCTCTCCACCGCGCGCGCCCAGGCGCGCTTGGCCGCGGCGACGTCGGCGTTCGTGACCTCGATCCGCATGTCCATCCCACAAGCCTCCCTGAAGTCCTGGGATGACTGAGGCTGGTTGGACCCAGGTCACCCGATCGTGTGCCGACGACGTCCGCCGTCCGGGTGCGCCCGTCGCCGCCTCGGCGCAACGGCGCCCGACGACCTCTGCTGGCCGTTGCCGACGGTAGGCGACCCCCCGCGAAGCGCAACCGGGGAGCCGTGCGGCGGGCACGGCCGCGACACGCGACGCCGTCGCGGCCACGATGTCCTCGTCGAGCACGAGGAGTCGCCATGGGGCACGACGTCGTCGTCGTGGGGTCGGTCAACGCCGACCTCGTGCTGCAGGTCGACCGTCACCCACGGCCCGGGGAGACGCTCCTGGGCCGTGACGCCGTGACCCTGCCCGGTGGCAAGGGCGCGAACCAGGCCGTCGCCGCCGCCCGGCTCGGCGCGTCCGTCGCACTGGTCGGGGCCGTCGGCACCGACCCGGACGCCGCCGTCGCGCTGAGCCTGCTGACGTCGGCGGGCGTCGACCTCACCCACGTCGCGACCGTCGACTGGCCGACGGGGCTGGCCGTCGTCACGCTCGCCGACGACGGCGAGAACACGATCGTCGTCGTCCCGGGCGCCAACGCCGCCGTGACACCAGCGGCCGTCGACGCCGCTCACGACGTGGTCGCGGGCGGTCGCGTGTGCGTGCTGCAGGCGGAGATCCCGCTCGACGCCGTCGGCCGTGCCGCTCACGTCGCGCACCGTGCCGGCGCGCGGGTGCTGCTCAACGTCGCACCCGCGACCACGCTCCCCGACGACGTCGTGCGTCTGGCCGACCCGCTCGTCGTCAACGAGCACGAGGCGGCGCTCCTGCTCGGACGCCCGATCACCGCCGGTGCCGAGGGTGCCCGCGACGCCGCCGCGGAGCTCGCGGCGCGCGGGCCGGGGTCGGTCGTCGTCACGCTCGGGACGTCGGGGGTCGTCGGGCACGAGGCGGGGGCGTCCTGGTCGTGGCCCGCCGTGCGCGTCGACGCGGTCGACACCACCGGTGCCGGCGACGCGTTCGTCGGCGCCCTCGCCGCCCGGCTCGCCGCCGGAGACGCCCTCCGGGACGCAGCAGCGTTCGCGACCCGCGTCGCCGCGGCGTCCGTCACGCGCCTCGGCGCCCAGCCGTCCTACCCGTGGGCCACCAACCCCCTGCCGTGAGCGACCCGCCGGCTCGGTGCTCCGGATCACACGACGCGGTGCCGGGACCGTGCGGCGAACCGATCTGCCGATCATGCCCGACGCGCTCACCGCCACGACGCCGCCCTCGTCCGATCGCCTGCACAGTCAGGAGACGCGTCCTAGCCCTCCGGCGACTGTCGCTCGACCAGGTACGGCCGACCGTCCGGGCCGGTGACGCGATCGAAGGTCTGCCGCATCTCGGTCTCACGAGCGCGCTCCTGGTCGGTCACCGCGCGACCGCGGCCGTCGGGCGATCCCACCGAGGGCGGGCCGACGAAGCGCAGGAAGAACAGCGTCACGTGGTTGTTCAGCGCGTCGAACCGGTCGGCGAAGCCCATCGTGAGTTCCATTCGTGCGCGGATGATTTGTGCACGAACTTATCACTAGGATGCTCGCATGCGGACCACCGTGACGGACGCCTCGGACGTCGACCCCCTCGCGCTCGAGGCGCAGCTCTGCCTCGCGACGTCCGCCGCCGCCCGCGCGCTCGTCGGCGTCTACCGGTCGCTCCTCGAGCCCCTCGGCCTCACGCACCCGCAGTACCTCGCGATGCTCGCGCTCTGGCAGCACGGCGACCTGTCGCTCAAGCGGCTCGCCGCCGTCCTCCAGCTCGAGCCCGCGACGACGTCGCCGCTGGTCAAGCGCCTGGAGGCCCTCGGCCTCGTGACGAAGACGCGTGCGGGCGACGACGAGCGGCAGCTCGTCATCGCGCTCACCGACGAGGGCCGCGCGATGCGCGCCGACGCCGTCGGCATCCCCGCCGCGATGGTCGACCGCCTCGGCCTGTCGCGGCGGGAGGTCGACGAGATCCGCGTCGGCATGGAGACGCTGCTCGCCGCCTGCCACCGCGCGACCACCTGACCGCGAGGGACGACCCCGACGGGCGCGGGCCGGTGCGGCGCCAGACGTGCCGACGCCGCACCGTCAGCGGTCAGGACTCGCGCAGGACCTCGCGGACGAACCGCACGGAGTGCTCGCGCAGCGTCTCGATGCGGCGCTGGACGACACCGGCCGGGTCCTGTCCGGCCTCGACCAGCGTGGGCTTGCGGCGCACGTTGCGCGAGCACACGAAGTCCGTGCACACGAGCGTCCCGAGGGTGTCGCCGTTGCGACCGGCCGCGCCGGCCCGGCGGGCCACGTACATCGACACGTCGTCGGTCGCGTAGACGTCCTCGCACCACGCGCACACCGCGCGGCGTCGCGACGCGACCTCGGGGGCCCGCAGCGTGACGCCGACGACCCCGTCGTCCACGGGGACGACCACAGAGGAGCGCAGCGGCGCCTTGCGGTCGATCCAGCCCAGGTAGTCGAGGCGGTCCCAGCGCAGGTCGGCCAGGTCGGACGGGAGGGTGAGCTGCGCGGCCTCGCGGCGCGAGCAGTTCACGAAGGACGTGCGGATCTGCTGTTCGGTCAGGGGAAGCATGGGTCTCGGCTCTCGTGCGGCAGGAGCCGTCGCCGGTCCATCGAGGGGCCGGGGACGGCACGGGTCAGGAGACGGCCCGCCGGGGTGCACCGAGGAACCCGCGCGGACCAGGTCCGGACGGGTCGTCGCCGTGAGGCGTCAGGCGTGCGGGGCGGGCGTCGGGCCCGCGCCTGAGGAGGCCAGGACGGCCGCCTCGCTTCCCTGCTGCATCGAGATGCACCTCGTGCTCGCGGTCGCGGGCTGTTCCTGCGACGCAGATCGCCGTCCATAGTGCACCCGGTCGCCCGAGGCGCCAAACAGGCAAGGGCCGCCGAAGCGGTGCGAACTGAGGTCCGACGCTACTCGACCTCAGTTTAGCTGGAATCGGCTAAACTGAGGTCGAGTAGCCGTGCACCTCACGCCGCGAGAGAGGGAGGCGATGGCTCCCTTCGTCGACCAGGTGTGGACGCCCTCAGTCACGGACGGGTTGCCGCGCCGGTACACCCGCTCCGGGCCGTACCGGGCGTACGTTCCCGAGGCCTTGACCGGCCGGGTGGTCGTGCTGCGTGCCTCGACGCAGGCGCTCGTCGACGAGGCCGGCGCGCTGGCAGCAGCAGCGCTCGCATCGGTGCAGCATGCCGGGCTCGGCCAGATCGGTGACCTCCTCGTCCGGTCCGAGGCGTCCGCGTCCTCGCTCATCGAGGGCTACGAACCGACACCCCGAGCCGTGGCTGTCGCCGACTTCGTGAAGCGTGGACGCACTCCTGCCGTCATCGTCGCGCGCAACCTCCGCGCCGTTCGCGAGTCCCTGACCCGGCCCGCCGCCACCGCGCGCGGCGTGGTCGCGGAGGTGTGCGACCTGCACGCGCTGATCACCCCAGGCGCCGCTGGGGTGCGTCAGGAGCCGGTGTGGATCGGGGGCGCCACTCCGCTCGACGCGCACTACAACGCACCGCCGTCCGACCGGGTGCCCGGTCTGCTCGACGACCTCGACGACTACCTCACGTCGCACGCCCACAGCGCCGTCGTCGCGGCCGCCGTCGCACACGCGCAGTTCGAGACGATCCACCCCTTCACCGACGGCAACGGCCGCGCCGGTCGCATCCTTCTCGGCATCGTGCTGTCCCGCTACGGGCTCACGCCAGGCGTCGCGCTCCCCGTCTCGACCGAGCTGTTCCGCGACCGCGAGCGCTACTACGCCGCTCTCGACGCCTACCGGGGCGGCGACGACGACACGATCGTCGCAGTCGTCGCCGACGCGGTGTGCGTCGCAGCCGAGGAGTCGGTACGGCTGTCGACCGCCGTCGCCTCCTGGCTGGAGGTGCAGACGAAGACGCTCGACGTCCATCTCGCCGAGCGGTCGCCTTCAGGCCGTGTCCGTCACGGGGCACCGCACCGGATCATCGCCGACCTCCCCACCTCGCCCGTGCTGGACGTGGCGTCGGTGGCCTCCTCGCAGGCCGTGACCGACAACGCCGCACGGGCGGCGCTCGAGACCCTGGCCGACGCGGGGATCCTCCGGCGCGACCGGAAGGCCGACAGGACCAAGACCGTCTACGTCGCGGCCGGTCTCCTCGGCCTGGTAGGCACACCGCTGCCCGGACACCGTGCGGACGACGAGAGTGCCGGCGGCGACGCCCCGGTCGTCGCCGTCGAGGCGGCCGGGGGAAGCACGGACGCGTGCGGCGCATGGCTGCCCCGCGCGGGGCGCGCGTGCACAGAGCCTGCGGGGCATCGCGGGCAGCACCGGTGAGCTGAGGAGCGAGCGGCCACCGTCCGCGCCGCTGCTTGTCATCGCCACGCCCGTGATCGACGCGGGCGAGGCGTGCCGGAGGTCGACGACGACGTCTGCGGGAAGCGACACGCGCCCGCACGTCGTCGTCGTGGGCTCCGGCTTCGGTGGTTCGGTCGCGGCGCTGCGGCTCTCCGAGAAGGGGTACCGCGTCACGGTCCTCGAGGCCGGCCGCCGCTTCACGCCGCAGATGCTGCCGCGGACGTCGGGGGACGTGCGCCGGTTCCTGTGGGCGCTGCGGCTCGGCTGCCTCGGCATCCAGCGCAGAGCGGAGCTCAGGCCGTCCGCGCCCCGAGCGCTTCGCCCGGTGCGGCGGCGGCGACCGGCGTCCGCTTCCCCCGCTGCGCCACCACCACGCCCAGCACGACCAGCACGCCACCGACCGGCTCGTACCAGTGCACCTGCTCGCCCAGGACGAGCGCGCCCAGCACCACCCCGACGAGCGGGGTCAGGTACGTGACCGTCGACGCCCGCTGCGCGCCCCACGCGTCGACGATCCGGTTGAACCACACGTACGCCGCGCCGGTGCCCAGCGCGCCGAGGGCGACCATCGCGCCGACCAGCGGCCACGACACCTCGAGCGTGCCGAGCGCGCTCGCCGGCACGACGAACGGCGACGCGGCCAGCACCAGGAGCGCCCCGGCGCCGATCTGCCCCGCCGCGACCGACTCGGGCGGCAGGCCCAGCGGCGTGACGAACCGGCGCAGGTAGGTCGTGCCGATCCCGTAGCTCGCCGTCGCCCCGAGGCACGCGAGCACGGCCGGGACGCTCGCGGACACGCCGCCCGCGAGCCAGGTCCACGGCGCCACGACCACCACCACGCCGAGGATGCCGACGAGCAGGCCGACCCGCTGCCGGGCGACCAGCCGCTCGGTGGGCAGCAGCGCCGCCGCCCACGCGGCGGTCATGAGCGGCGTCGTCGCGTTGAGGATGCTGGCGAGCCCCGACGTCACGTGCTGCCCGGCCCACGAGAACAGCAGGAACGGCACGACGCACAGGATGACGCCGAGCACCGCGAGGTGCCCCCACGTCCGCGCACCGCGTGGCCAGCGCCGACGCAGCACGAGCATCGCGACGAGCAGCGCGACCGCCCCCAGGGCCAGCCGCGCCAGCACGACCTGCGCCGGGCTCAGCCCTTCGTCGAGCCCGACCTTGATGAACAGGAAGCTCGCGCCCCACACGAGGGCGGCGGCGAGGTAGTAGACGACGATCGTCCGGTCCCGGGTCACGTGCACCACCGTGGCCGAGACCTCTGACATGAGGCAAACGCATCTGTCTCATGCCGCGATAGGTTCAATTCATGCCCACGCTCGTGCAGCTCCGGGTCCTCGTCGCGGTGGTCGACCGCTCGTCGTTCACCGACGCCGCCGCGACGCTCGACGTCAGCCAGTCCGCCGTCTCGCACGCCGTCGCCGCGCTCGAGCAGGAGGTCGGCGGCCGGCTCGTCGAGCGTGCGACGCCCGTCGTGACGACAGCGCTCGGCGCCCGCCTGCTCCCCCACGCGCGCGCCGCGATCGCGTCCGCCGACGCCTTCACGGCCGAGCACGCCACGGCGCGGTCGGCGGGGACCGTCCGGCTCGCCGCCGTGCCGACGGTGTGCCAGGGCCTCATGCCGGCGCTCCTGCGGACGTGGGGCGACCGGCTGCCGCTCGTCCACGTGCGCGTGTTCGAGGGCGACGACGACGAGCTCGCGGACTGGCTCGAGGGCGGCATCGTCGACGCCGCGGTGCTCGTCGACCCGGACCCGGCGCCGGACGGTGCCCGGCTCGTCGCGCGCGACGACTTCCGCGCCGTCGTCCGCACCGACCACCCGCTCGTCGACGCGGGTCCGATCCCGCTGGCCGAGCTCGTCGAGGACGGCCTGCTCGTGTCCGGGGGCGGGTGCGAGGCGCAGGTCCGACGCCTGCACCGCACCGCCGACCTGCCGTTCTCCCCCGGACAGCGTGTCCGCGAGCTGGCGACGATGCTCCGCATGGTCGACGAGGGCATCGGGGTGTCCGTCATGCCCAGCCTGGGCGGCGGCCTGCTCCCCGACGGCGTCGTCATGGCCCCGCTCGCGCCCACGCTGACGCGCGACCTCGTGCTCACCGGCCCGACGACCCGCCCGTGGCACCCGCTCGTCCGCGCCCTCGTCGCGGCGACCGACGAGCACCCGCTCGACGCGACGCGCGAGGCCGTCCCCGCCCTGGCCGGACGCTGACCCCGGCCCGAGGTCGGCGTCGTCCTATCATCACGACGTCCGTGACCGACGCGGGCGGTGGTGCCGGAGGTCGACGATGACGTCTGCGGGGAGCGACGCGCGTTCGCACGTCGTCGTCGTGGGCTCCGGGTTCGGCGGGTCGGTCGCGGCGCTGCGGCTCTCCGAGAAGGGGTACCGCGTCACCGTCCTCGAGGCGGGTCGGCGCTTCACCCCCGAGACGTTGCCGCGGACCTCGTGGGACGTTCGGCGGTTCCTCTGGGCGCCGCGGCTCGGCTGCCACGGCATCCAGCGGATCCACGTGCTGCCCGACGTCGTCGTGCTCGCCGGGGCGGGCGTCGGCGGCGGGTCGCTCGTCTACGCGAACACGCTCTACGAGCCCGAGTCGGCCGCGTTCTGGGCCGACCCGCAGTGGGCCGGGATCACGGACTGGCGCGACGAGCTCGCGCCGCACTACGACCAGGCACGGCGGATGCTCGGGGTCGTCGACAACCCGACGGTCACGCCCGCGGACCGCGTCGTGCTGGCGGCGGCGCGCGACCTGGGCGTCGGGTCGACGTTCCGGCGGGCGCCCGTCGGCGTCGTGTTCGGGCCGCCCGGGACGCCGGTCGCGGACCCGTTCTTCGGCGGCGTCGGGCCCGAGCGACGCGGGTGCCTCGAGTGCGGCGAGTGCATGACCGGGTGCCGGCACGGCGCCAAGAACACGCTCGAGACCAACTACCTGTGGCTCGCCGAGCGGGCAGGGGCACGGATCGTCCCGGACACGACGGTGACGTCGCTGTCGCCGCTGCCCGGCGGCGGGTGGGCCGTCTCGACCGTGGCGACCGGGCGACGCGGACCGGGCCGCCGGCTCGTCGCCGACCAGGTGGTCGTCGCCGCCGGGGCGTGGGGCACGCAGTCGCTGCTGCACCGGCTCAAGGCCGACGGGACGCTGCCCGGCCTCTCGGACCGGCTCGGCGCGCTGACCCGCACCAACTCCGAGTCGCTCGGCGGCGCGGCCCGACGCGTGCGCGGCTGGCGGCGGCGCGAGCCGTTGAACAGCGGCGTCGCCATCACGTCGTCGGTCTGGCTCGACGAGCGCACCCACCTGGAACCGGTCCGGTACGGGCGCGGGTCGAACCTCATGGGGCTCCTGGCGACGGTGCTCACCGACGGCGGGGGACGCGTCCCGCGGCCCGTGCGGTGGCTCGGTCAGGTGGTGCGGCACCCGGCGCGCGCCGCGTCGGTCCTCACCGGGCTCGGGTCGTGGTCGCAGCGCACCGTCATCGGGCTCGTCATGCAGACCGGCGACGCGTCGATCACCGTCTCCCCCCGCCGCACCCGGCTCGGCCGCTGGCGCCTGACCTCGACACCCGGTGACGGCGAGCCGAACCCGACGTGGATCCCGCAGGCCAACGCCGCCTACCGACGCATGGCCGCGCACGTCGGTGGCGGGGCGTTCAGCAGCCTCGGGGAGATCGTCGACGTGCCGATGACCGCGCACTTCATCGGCGGCTGCACCATCGGCACGAGCGCCGCGGACGGCGTCGTCGACCCGTACCACCGCGTCTTCGGCCACGACGGGCTGCACGTCCTCGACGGCTCGACGATCACCGCGAACCTCGGCGTCAACCCCTCGCTCACCATCACCGCCCAGGCGGAACGCGCGTGCGCGCTCTGGCCGAACGCCGGGGACCCGGACCCGCGACCCCCGCTCGGCGAGGCCTACGTGCGCGTCGCGCCCGTCGCCCCGCGTGCGCCCGTCGTGCCGGCGGGGGCGCGCGCCGCCCTGCGGCTGACCGTGCTCCGCCCGACGTCCTGACGCGTCGACGGCCCCACGGTCGGCGCCGCCGGGGCGAGCGGGCGCGTACCGACCGCGCGCGACCTGTGCGGTCAGGACGCGGGTGCCGTCGGCGGGTTCGCGCCGTGCGTCAGCAACCCGCCGAGTCGAACGGGCACAGCAGCTCCCAGCCCTGCTGCGCGAGGCCGGAGACGGTCGTGCGCGCCGAGCCGACGGTCCCCTCGCCCCCGTCCAGCCCGACGAGCATCACGGCGTTGCCGCGCCGCGTCACCGCGACGTAGGTGCCCATCGCGTCGTCGAGCGAGCCCGACGCGGACGAGCCGTAGTAGTCCGTCGCCAGCCCGAGCCCCTGCGCCCCCACCGCGAGCGGCTCCGCGACGTACCGGGTCGGCGGCTCACCCTCGGTGCACGCGCCCAGCGCGGCGGTCAGACGCTCCGCCTCCGCGACGGCGGCGTCCGCATCCGCGAGCACGGCGACCTGCTGCACGCCCACGGGGGCCTCGAACTCACCCGAGCCCTGGGAGACGGTCCGCATCGCCGACGCGCCGGTCGGGTCGCCCGCGGCGCACGCCTCCGGCAGGCGCCAGTCGACGACGCCCGTCGACTCGTCGCGCGGGGCCTGCGGACCGACGGCCGTCCACGCCGCCTCGGTCAGCATCACCTCGGGTGCGACGTCCGTCGCGACGGAGCCGGTCGGCGAGGACGACGCGGCAGGCGCCGACGCGGACGTCGCCGGGGGCGGCGTCTCCTGGGCCTCCGGGTCGGTCGCGCAGGCCGCGAGGGCCAGGGTGCAGAGGGCGATCGTCGAGGTCAGCGTGAGGGTCCGCATGCGCACCACCCTGACAGACGTTCCCGCGCGCCGTGGCTGGTCGCGCCCGGATCCGTGTCCGTCGCGGGCGTCACCCGAAGGTGAACGAGTAGACCGTCACGCCTTCGGGGGCGTCGAGCTCGACGGTCCCCTCCGCGACCTCGTCGCCGTCGACGACCGGGTAGGACCGCGGCGGTCCGGCCACGTCGAGCGTGCCGCGGTCCACGACGCGCCCGTCGGCGCCGCGCACGACGAAGCCCACCTCGCCCGTCCCGCCGAGCACGGTCTGCACGACGGCCGCGTGGTAGCGGAGCCGGAGGGTGGCGTCGGCGCCGGCGTTCGCGCCCTGGAAGTCCGTCGTCCACGTCCCGCCGAGCGCGACCGTGTCGGGATCCTGCCCGGTCGGCAGTGCGTAGGTGTGCTCGCCCTGCACGTACTCCCCGGCGACGTTGCTGCGCTTCGAGACGGAGAGGAACGTCTCGGGGGTGACGTCCTCCTGCGGAGTCGCGTCGTCGACCTGCGTGCGCGGCGGGAGCACGACGTCGGGGTCGGCGGCGACGAGCAGCTCGCGGATCATCGTCTCCGTCGCCTCGTAGTTCCCCTCGCCCTGCGAGACGTGGCGTACCTGCCCGTCGGCGTCGACGAGGTACGCGGCCGGCCAGTACCGGTTCCGGTACGCGGTCCACGTCGCGTAGGCGTTGTCCTGCGCGACGGGGTACTCGATGCCGAACCGGCGGGCGCCGTCGACGACGTTGCGGGTCTCCCTCTCGAACGCGTACTCGGGCGTGTGCACGCCGACGACCACGAGCCCGGCGGCGCGGTACGCCTCGTCCCACGCGACGACGTGCGGGACGGACCGCTGGCAGTTGATGCACGAGTACGCCCAGAAGTCGACGAGCACGACCTTGCCGCGCTGGTCGGCCAGGTCGACGGGTGCGCCGTCGGGCGTGTTCAGCCACGTGTCGATGCCGCGGATCGCGGGCGCCGGGCCGCACTCCTCGAGCTCGTCGGCACCGTCGGTGCACTCGCTCAGGCGCTCGTTCTCCGCCGTGACGAGGCCGCCGAGGTCGAGCTCGCGCTGCACGCGCGGGTCGGCCGCGATCTGCTCCTGCAGGCCGTCGGTGTAGCCCGGCAGCGCCCGCTGGATCGCGTCGGTCAGGTTGAACGACAGCGCGAGGGCGAGCGCGATCATGAGCGCACCGCCGACCGCCCGTACCGCGCGCAGGTGCGACCGGAACGCCTTGACGCGCTCGGACGCGCGACGTCCGGCCAGCGCGACGGCCAGCAGCGGCGCCGCGGCGCCGAGCGCGAACGCCACAGTCAGGACGACGGTCCCCGGGCCGACGTTCCCGCTCGCGCCCGCAACCGTGATCGCCGCGAGCACCGGGCCCGCGCACGGCACGTAGACCGCGCCCAGACCGAGACCCAGCACGAACCCGCCGCGGCTCGAGCTGGGGGCGTTGCGCGGAGCGAGTCGCGCGAACGGTCGCTCGATGACCGCCTCGAGCCGCGGCACGAGCAGGCCGAGGCCGATCACCGCGAGCACGACGATGCCCGTCCAGCGCAGCAGGTCCTGCGGCAGGCCCAGCACCGACAGCACGACGCTGCCGAGCAGCGTGACGAGCGTGAAGCTCGTGACCAGGCCCGCGACGACCAGGTAGGGACGAGCCGACCGGCGCGCCCTCGTCACCGTCGGCTCGTCGCCCGAGGGCGGTCCGTCGATCGTCGCCGTCACCGCACCCCCACCCGCACCGGCGGCACGCGTCCCGCCGTCACCCGCTGCGGTGCCCGCCGCCGTGCCGCGCAGGAAGTCGGGCACCGGCAGGACGCCGAAGCCGGGCAGGCCTGCCCCCGACGTGCCCGAGCCCGACGACGAGGCGCCCGCGGCGACGCGCGGCCGCGTCCGGCGCCCCGACGGGCTCCCCGGCGGTCCGGCTGCACCCGACGACCCCGTCGCCCCCGCGACGAGCACGACGGGCAGCACGGGGAGGATGCACGGCGAGACGCCGGTGACGAGGCCGCCGACGAGGCCGATCAGCGCGAGCGTGAGCAGGTCCATGCCCGACGTTCGCCGCCGAGGCCGTCCGCGGATGGGTCGCGGACGCGTCGGGAACTCGTCGACATCCGCACCCATCCACCCCGTCGACGGCCCCGAACCACCCTCGACAGGGGAGCCACCGGGCACCGGGCCGCTCCCTTCGGACTCAGGAGGGAACCACCATGAAGACCACCACCCGCACCCGCGTCGCCGCGGTCCTGCTCGCCGGTGTCACCGGGCTCACCCTCACCGCGTGCTCCTCGGGCGACGACACGGCCGGCGCCGACGAGACGGCCGCGATGGAGCAGACGCCCATGGAGGAGTCGACGCCCGAGGACGACGGGATGATGACCGCCGACCCCGCCGCGGACCTCGTCGGCCCGGGCTGTGCCGACTACGCCGCCGCCGTCCCCGACGGCCCGGGCTCGGTCATGGGCATGTCGACCGACCCCGTCGCGGTCGCCGCGTCGAACAACCCGATGCTGAAGACCCTGACCGCCGCCGTCTCCGGTCAGCTGAACCCCGACGTCAACCTGGTCGACACTCTCAACGGCGACGAGTTCACGGTGTTCGCGCCCGTCGACGACGCCTTCGCGAAGATCGACCCCGCGACGATCGAGGGCCTCAAGACCGACACCCCGACGCTGACGTCGATCCTCACGTACCACGTCGTGCCCGGTCAGCTCACGCCCGACCAGGTCGTCGGCACGCAGACCACCGTCCAGGGCGGCACCGTCGAGGTCACCGGCTCGGGCGACGAGCTCATGGTCAACGACGCCAAGGTCGTCTGCGGCGGCGTCCACACCGCCAACGCGACCGTCTACCTCATCGACTCGGTGCTCATGCCGACGATGTGACGACTCGGTCCGGTCCCGTGCGGTGCCGGACCGTCCCGCTCCCCGACGGGGGCACCCCTGCGGTGCCCGGACATGGTGCCCGTCGGGGAGCACGGAGCCCCCTCGCCTCCTGCGGCGAGGGGGCTCTCGTCGTCCCGGGTGCGGCTCGTCGGGACGGCGTCCGCGCGCGACGGGATCATCAGGGCGACGCCCGCGCGCCGAGGGTCGTCGGGCGTGCGAGCGCGGGCCGCCGGGACGACGGGGGCACACGCTCGACGGCCGGCCGCGGCGAGGTCGGCGGGCGTGCGGCGGGCGCGTGCGGCGGGCGTGTG
>NZ_BHYL01000073.1 GCF_003851725.1 Cellulomonas algicola
TCCGTCGACCCCGCGGAGCGCCCCGCGGGGTCGACGGGGTCGGCGGCCGTGCCGGTCGTGCGCGCGTCGTCGCCCCGCGGACGCGCGGTGAGCGCGCGGCGGGCCTCGGCGTCGCGGTCGTCGACGGGCACGGCGGTCATCATGCCGTCCGCGTCCCGAACACCGTGCGGCCGGTGTCGTCGGTCGCCGTGAACGACAGCGCGGCCCGGTCGCGGACGGCGTCCCAGGAGGGGAACACCACGGCGTGCAGCGGGGCGCGCTCGGGCCCGGCGGGCAACCAGGCGCCGACGAACCGGCCCGAGCCGAGCGCCCGGACACCCGCGAGCCCGGCGGCCGTGACCTCGACGACGTGCGACGCGGTCACGCCGCTCGTCGCGGTCTGCTCGAACGTCACGACCTCCCAGGTGCCGACCAGGTCGGCGACGTCGGACGGCCACGCGGACTCGTCGGTCGACTCGGTGGGACCGGCCCACGGCTGCGGCGAGACGAGCGGCCACCCGTCGTCGGTCCACACGAGCCGCCGGACCTGCACCTCGTGCTGCGTCGGGTCGTCGCCGTCGCGGACGTGGTGCACGAGCAGCTGGACGTCGCCGTCGGTGAGCACGGACGCGTGCCCGGGCGCGAGCCAGGTGCGACCGCCGGCGAACCGGTGACCGGCGAGCACGGGCGTGCCGACGGTCGCCGGGTCGGCGTCGAGGTCGCGCAGGTCGCGCCCGGCGCGGTCGACGTACGGTCCGGTCACGGACGCCGAGACGCCGACGCGGACGTGGTACGTCGAGAACAGCGAGTCGTAGGAGACGACGAGCGCCCAGCCGCCGCCGGGGCGGGGGAGGACGAACGCGCCCTCGATCGCCCCCTCGACGGACCGCGGACGGCGCGCCACGAGCCAGCCGGGGCCCCAGGCGGGCTGCCCCGGCCCGGGGGAGTCCAGCGCCCCGCCCGTCGCCGGGTCGAGCTCGAGGACGTGGATGCCACCGAAGAACGACCCGTAGACCAGCCAGTGCCGGTCGTCGTCGACGACGACGTTCGCGTCGATCGCGTTGGGCCCGTCGGCGTCGTGCCGCGACGTGACGACCAGCCCGCGGTCCTCCCACGGTCCGGACGGGTGCGGCGCGACGGCCAGCCCGATCGCCGACGTCCGGGACCCGAACGTCGACGCCGACCAGTACATGCGCCACTCGTCGCCGACCCGCACGACCTCGGGCGCCCACAGGCCCTCGGCGCCGGTCCAGGCCGCACCGTCGGACGGCACGCCGGGCAGCGCCCAGCCGTGGAACTGCCAGGTCACGAGGTCGGTCGACCGCCGCACCTGCACGCCGGCCCGGACGGGGCCCTCGCTGAACGCGTCGGTCGAGAACAGCCAGTACGTGCCGTCGTCGTCGCGGACGGCGGTCGGGTCGTGCGCGTGCCGACCGCCCCACGCGCTGGTGTCGAGGGTGGCCGGGTCCACGCCCGGCTCCAGGAGCGTCACGGGTCAGCCCTTCGTGCCGGTGAGGGCGACGGACTCGATGATCTGCCGCTGGAAGATGAGGAACACGATCAGGATCGGCAGCAGCGCCACGAACGACGCCGCCATGATCAGCGGGTAGTCCCGCTGCGTGGCGAACTCGACGTTGAGGTTGGCGATGACGACCTGCAGCGTCTGCCGCTCGGGGGTGTTCAGGTAGAGGATCGGCGCGAGGTAGTCGTTCCAGATCGTCATGAACCAGAGGATGAACTGGGCGGCGATCGCGGGCCGGATCATCGGCAGGATCATGATGCGGAAGATCTGCGGGTACGACGCGCCGTCGATCTTCGCGGCCTCGATCATCGAGTTCGGGACGGACTCGAGGTACTGCCGCAGGAAGAAGATCATGATGATGTTGCCGAACAGCAGCGGCACGATCAGCGGCAGCAGGGTGTCGACCCAGTGCAGCCGGGAGAACATGACGAACTGCGGGATCATGATCGTCGGGTAGGGCACCATCAGCCCCGACAGCAGGCCGATGAAGATCGCGTTCTTGTACGGCAGCCGCAGCTTCGCGAGCGCGAACGCGGCGAGCGCGGAGGTGAACGAGCCGACGACGGTCACGGTGCCGGCGACGATCAGGCTGTTCATGAAGCCCGACAGGATGGGCGCCTCGGTCCACATCCGGACGTACGTGTCCCACTGCGGCGCGTCGGGGATCCAGACGGGCGGCAGCGCGAAGACCTCGGCCTTCGTCTTGAGCGACGTCGAGAGCATCCAGACGAGCGGCGCGAGCATCGCGGCCGAGCCGAGGACCAGGATGACGAACGTGATCGCGTCGGCGGTGCGGCGTGAGCGCGTGCGGGAGGTCGGGGTGCGACCCTCGGGCTTCGCGGCGGCGGGACGCGCGAGCGGGGGCAGGGTGGTCTGAGTCATGGCGTGTCTCCTGCCCTCAGTCGATGGCGAAGCTGTTGCGCCGGTTGAGGCGGAACTGGATGAGGGTGATGACGAGGACGAGGATCCCCAGCACGATCGACATGGCCGTCGCGTAGCCCATCTGCTGGTACTTGAACGCCTTGCGGACGATGTACCAGACGACGGACGCGGAGCTGAACTCGGGGCCGCCCGTGGGGGTCATGATGTTGATCTCGGTGAAGATCTGCGACCCGGCGATGACGTTCGTGACGACGAGGAAGAACGTCACGGGACGGACCATCGGCATGATGATCGACCGGAACCGCTGGAAGGCGTTCGCGCCGTCGAGGGCGGCCGCCTCCAGCAGCGACGCGGGCACCGACTGGATCGCGGCCAGGTAGAGCAGCGTCGAGTACCCGAGGCCCTTCCAGATCGCCATGATGATGATCGCGGGCTTCACGGTGGCGGTGTTCTGCAGCCAGTCCGGGCCCTGGATCCCGAACCATGCGAGCACCTGGTTCACGAGGCCGAAGTCGCCGTTGTAGGCGAACTGCCACACGATCGCGATCGCGGCGAGCGACGAGATCACGGGCACGTAGTAGATGGTCCGGAACGCGGTGCGGCCGGGGATCCTCCGGTTGAGCGCGAGGGCCAGCAGCAGCGACAGCGCGAGGCCGATCGGGATGCCGATCATGTAGAAGAACGTGTTGAACAGCGCCTTGTGGAAGTACTCGTCGGAGATCAGGTCGACGTAGTTCTCCAGCCCGACGAACCGCATCGGGCCCAGGCCGTTCCAGCTCGTCAGCGACGCGTACACGGCGAAGCCGATGGGGTACAGCGTGAAGAGCAGGTAGCCGAGGACCGGGGCGGCGACGAACAGGGCCGCCCAGCGGTGCTCGGTGCGGTGCAGGCGCAGGATGTCGCGCTTGGTGCGCGCCGCGGGCGCGGGGGAGGCGGCGGCGGTGCCGGGCGCCTTCGGCGGGGTCTCGACGGTCGCGGTGCGCGCCATCCCAGGCTCCTTCTCGTTCCGGGGGTCCCCGCCGCCCGGCGGAGCGGCGTCGGGCGGCGGGGACGGGTGGGGCAGGATCAGCCGGCCTGCTCGGCGTTCGCGATGGACTCGTCGAGGAGCGTCTGCATCTTCGGCTGCACCTCGGCCAGGTAGTCGGCGGCCGTCTGCTTGCCGTCGAGCACGGGCTGGATGTTCGTCCAGAGCTCGTCGTACCACTCGGCGCCGTAGGTGAACGCGGCGGGCATGGCACGGCCGTAGTCCTGCGCGATGTCCAGGAACTCCTGGCGGTTCGCGGGCTCGGCGCCCTCCTCGGCGGCCCACTCCTGGGCGACGTCGATGAGGTTGGGGATCTGGATGTTCGCGTCGACCAGCGTCTGCTGCGCCTCGGGGTCGGCGCTCAGGTAGGTCACGAGCTTCGCGGCGTCGTCCGGGTGCTTCGACGTCGCGGAGACGCCGATGCCGAGCGAGCCGAGCCACGTCGCCGTGCCGCCGTCACCGACGGTCGGCCAGGGGATGAGGTCGTAGTCGAAGTCGAGGTCGTTGTAGACCGAGACGTCCCACGGGCCGACCGGGAAGAAGCCGATCTCGCCCGCCATCCAGCGCTGGTAGGTGTCCAGCGTGGCGGCGTCGGACGCCGACGGCGTGACCTTCTCGACGTTGGTGAGGTCCGCGAACTTCTGCAGCGCCTCGGCGAACTCGGGGGTGTCGACGGTGACCTTGGTGTGGTCCTCGTTCGTCCAGTCGCCGCCGTTGCTCCAGACCATCGACTGCAGGTTCCACTGCACGTTGAGGCCGGTGCCCCACTGGTCGAGGGTGCCGTCGCCGTTCTTGTCGACCGTGAGCTGCTTGCTGATCGCGACGAACTCGTCCCAGGTGAGGGGCGTGTCCTTGTCGGGCAGCGGGATGCCGGCCGCCTCGAGCATCGTCTTGTTGTAGCCGAACGAGAACGGGCCGACGTCCTTCGGCAGGCCGTACAGCGCGCCGTCGGGCGTGCCCTGGACCTCGCCGTCGAAGCGGTAGGAGTTGACGCCGTACTCCCAGATGTTCGAGAGGTCGACGTCGCTGTTCTCCACCTGGTCGGTGATGTCGAGGAGGACGCCGGAGGCGACGTAGGACTGCAGGCTGGCCTGCTCGATGTAGAAGACGTCCGGCACGTTGTTGCCGGCGACGGCGGCCTGCAGCTTGGTCGCGTACTGGTCGGCGTCGGTGACGATGACCTTGACCTTGGTGCCGGTGTCCTCGGTGTACTTCGCGATGGCGGCCTCGTAGGCGGCCTTCTCGTCCGGGCCCCCACGGAACATGAACGTGATGGTCTTGTCGCCGCCGTCACCGCTGGCGTCGCCGCCCCCGCTGCACGCCGTCAGCGCGAGGGTCCCGGCCACGGCGAACGCCGCCGCGGCGAGGAGCTTCCTCCTGGTGGTCATCTGCCTGCCTCCCGTTTCCCGAGGATCGGTGAGGTCGTTGCCGTCGTCGGGACCGCGTCCGCCGGTGGGCGGGGCGCCGGAGCGGCTGCGGTCCGTCGTGGTCGTCGTTGACCTCTGTCTGCTTGGATCGACGTCGTCTCGTACAACGTTGATCTACAACGTTGCACAACATGGCACGAACCTCGTCGGTCGGTCAAGCCACGAACGGGTAACGGTCGGCGGAGGCGGCCGGCCGGCGGTGCGGGCAGCTGTTTGACGACCCGTGGGGGCCGCGTGCACACTGCCGTCTACAACGATGTAGAACAGTCGACCACAGGAGCTCGCATGTTCCCCGTCCGTCTCACCCTCGACCCGGCCTTCACCGTCGGTCCCGTCCGCCGGCGCACCTTCGGGTCGTTCGTCGAGCACCTGGGCCGCTGCGTCTACACGGGCATCCACGACCCCGCGCACCCCACCGCCGACGCCGACGGCTTCCGCAAGGACGTCCTCGAGCTCACGCGCGAGCTCGGCGTCTCGACCGTGCGCTACCCGGGCGGCAACTTCGTCTCCGGATACCGCTGGGAGGACGGCGTCGGCCCCGTCGAGCAGCGTCCCGCGCGGCTCGACCTGGCCTGGCACTCGCTCGAGCCCAACACGGTCGGCGTCGACGAGTTCATGCGGTGGGCCGCGCTCGCCGAGGTCGAGCCGATGATGGCCGTCAACCTCGGCACGCGCGGCGTGCAGGAGGCGCTCGACCTGCTCGACTACTGCAACGGGACCGCCCCGACGTACTGGGCGGACCAGCGCCGGGCCAACGGCGCGGTGGACCCGTACGAGGTGAAGATGTGGTGCCTCGGCAACGAGATGGACGGGCCCTGGCAGATCGGGTCCAAGACCGCGCACGAGTACGGGCGCCTCGCCGCCGAGACGGGCCGCGCCATGAAGATGGTCGACCCCACGCTCGAGCTCGTCGCGTGCGGCTCGTCGGGTGTCGTCATGCCGACCTTCGGCGAGTGGGAGCGCATCGTGCTCGCCGAGGCGTACGAGCAGGTCGACTACGTCTCCGCCCACGCGTACTACTGGGAGGAGGACGGCGACCTCGGCTCGTTCCTCGCGTCCGCCACTGACATGGACCACTTCGTCGAGTCCGTCACCGCGACCGCCGACGCCGTCCGCGCGCACAAGAAGGTGTCCAAGCGGATCCACATCTCGTTCGACGAGTGGAACGTCTGGTACCAGAAGCGCGCTGAGTCCAAGCCCCCGACCGGCGACGACTGGCCCGTCGCGCCCGTCCTGCTCGAGGACCGCTACAACGTCGCCGACGCGGTCGTCGTCGGGAACCTGCTGATCTCGCTGCTGCGGCACACCGACCGCGTGCACGCGGCCTCGCTCGCGCAGCTCGTCAACGTCATCGCGCCGATCATGACCGAGCCCGGCGGCCGGTCCTGGAAGCAGACGATCTTCCACCCCTTCGCGCAGGCGTCCCGGTACGCCGCGGGCGACGTGCTCCAGGTCGCGATCGAGGCCCCGACGTACGAGACCGCCCGCTACGGCGACGCCGCGCTCGTCGACGCCGTCGCCACGCGCGACCCCGAGACCGGCGCGACCACGCTGTTCGCCGTCAACCGGTCGCTCACCGAGCCCGCGCTGCTCGAGGTCGACGCGCGCTCGCTGCCGGGCCTGCGCGTGCTCGACGCGTCCACGCTGTCGAACCCCGACCACACGTGGGCCGCGACCGCCGACGACGACACCTCCGTCGCACCGCGCGCCAACACGACCGCCGAGATCCGCGACGGGCGCCTGGTCGTGCAGGTGCCGCCCGTGTCGTGGAACGTCGTGCGCCTCGGCGCCTGACGTGACCGGCACCGGTCCCTCGTCCGCCGCACCGCCCGTGCCCGCTGCCGCTCCCGCGGGCACGGGCGGGTGGCGACGCAGCCGCGGGCTCGTCGCCGTGCTCGTGGTGGGTGCGCTGCTCGTCGGGGGCGGTCTCGCGTGGTGGCTGTGGCCCGACGCGACCGTCGCCGCCACCGACCTCGAGCCGTCGGGCGACGTGCGCGCGCACGACCCGGCGCTCGTCGTCGGCGACGAGGGCGAGCCCTGGTACGTCTTCAGCACCGGCGACGTGCGGCAGGGGCTCGGCGCCCCGCAGATCCGGCGGTCCGTCGACGAGGGCCGCACCTGGGAGGACGTCGGGACCGTCTGGGACGCGTCGACCCGGCCCGGCTGGGCCTACGAGACCGTGCCGGGCGTGCAGAACTTCTGGGCGCCCGAGGTCCTCGAGCACGACGGCACCTGGTACCTGTACTACTCCGCGTCGACGTTCGGCTCGAACCGCTCCGCGATCGGCCTGACGACGAACACGACGCTCGACCCCGACGACCCGGACTACGCGTGGGTCGACCAGGGGCTCGTGTGGGCGTCGACGCCGGGGGAGACGGACTACAACGCGATCGACCCGGGCGTGCTCGTCGACGACGACGGCCGCGGCTGGATGGCGTTCGGGTCGTTCTGGGGCGGGATCCAGCTCGTCGAGCTGTCCTTCCCGTCGGGTCTGCCCGTCGACCGTGACGCCGAGCCCGTGACGCTCGCGAGCCGCACGGGCGCGCCGAACCCGATCGAGGCGCCGTACCTCGTGCACCGCGAGGGTTGGTACTACCTGTTCTTCTCGCGCGACTTCTGCTGCCGCGGCAGCGACTCGACGTACCACATGGCGGTCGGGCGATCGCGCGCGGTGACCGGGCCGTACGTCGACCGGGACGGCACCGATCTCGTCGACGACGGCGGCGCGCCGCTGCTCGCGACGACGGGAGACATGGTCGGCCCCGGCGGCCAGTCCGTCTCCCGGGGCGTGCTCGCGTTCCACTGGTACGACGCGGCCGCGGGCGGCGAGATCACGCTCGGCCTGCGCGAGCTCGCCTGGGACGACGAGGGCTGGCCCGTCGCGACGACCCGCACGGAGCAGGACGCGGAGCAGGACGCGGCGCACGCGGGCTGAGAGCCCCGCGACGTCAGTGGTGGTGGGTGTGCCGCCCCAGGGACGTCACGGGCGTCGCGCCCGGGCGCGTCCACTGCGGGGTCGGCCGGCTCGCGTCCCAGTCCTGCCGGCCGTCGGCCGTCGTCCGCCAGTACCAGCACGGCCCGTTCCCCTCGGGCCAGCCGTCGGGCGTGTCCTGCCAGGCCTCGCGACGCCCGTACGGCGTCAGGTCGAGCAGCGCGAACGCGGGGTTCGCGACCTCGGTGCCGCGGCCCGTCGTCGTGTACGTGAGGAACACGCGGTCGCCGTCGCGCAGGAAGCACGTGATCCGGCCCATGTCCTCGCCGACGGGCCACGCGACCCCGCGCACCGAGTACCACGGCTCCGTGTAGCCCATGAAGTCGAGGAACGGCGGGACCTCCTCCCACGGGCCCTCGGTCAGCACCGCGAACGCGACGCCGCGTGCCCGCAGGTACACCGTGTCGCGCAGCGCCCACGCCGAGACCGTGCAGCCCTCGCACTGGCCCTGGACGGGGGCGCCGTCGTGCCACATGTGCTGGTAGACGAGCAGCTCGTCGCGGCCCCGGAACAGGTCGACGAACGGCACCGGGCCGTCCGCGCCCACGACCTCGACCGTCCCGTCGATCTCCACCATCGGCAGCCGCCGACGCTCCGCGGCGAGCGCGTCGGCCGCGTGCGTGTGCGCCTTCTCGCGCACCAGCAGCGCGTCCCGCGCGGCCTGCCAGGTGTCCAGGTCGACGACGGGCGGGCGGCCCGTCCCGGTGGTCGTGTCCTGCGTGCTCGTCATGGCGTCTCCCGTTGCGAGGGCGAGGTGGTCGTCACGAGGAAGGACCGGCGAGCACGCGCGAACTCATCGCCCGCGATCCTGGTCAGTCGAGGCAGAACTCGTTGCCCTCGACGTCCTGCATCACCAGGCACGACTCGTCGAAG
Source organism: Cellulomonas algicola (assembly GCF_003851725.1). Classification (GTDB taxonomy): domain Bacteria; phylum Actinomycetota; class Actinomycetes; order Actinomycetales; family Cellulomonadaceae; genus Cellulomonas; species Cellulomonas algicola. The sequence continues at coordinate 8,700 of NZ_BHYL01000073.1, forward strand.
CCGTCGGCGAGCATGAGCCGGACCTTCTGCCCGCCGAGCGCCGTGAGCCGCGCGCACTCCGCCTCGAGCGCCGCGACCCGCTCGTCGCCGACCAGGCCCGTGCCCACCCGCACGTCGAGGTGCACGCGGTTCTTCACGACCTTGCCCTCGGGCACCTTCTGGAAGAACAGCCGAGGGCCGGCCCCCGTCGGGTCGACGACCGCGAACGCCGAGTCCCGGCGCTCGGGCGGCAGCGACTCGACGAACGCGTCCCACGACTCGAAGCCCGCGGGCGGCGGGGGGACGACGTACCCGAGCACCTCGCACCAGAACCGGGCGACCCGCTCCGGCTCGGCGCAGTCGAACGTGACCTGAACCTGCCTGACCTGTGCCATCGCCCCAGGCTAGGGGCGTGCCGCCGTCAGGGCGCGGGGTGCGGCGGCGTCAGACGGCCGGCGTGAGCCGTGATCAGAGCGCGCGCTCCAGGACGTAGTCGTCCTCGACGCGCGACCCGACCGTGAAGTGCTTCGTCCCGACGACCGTGAACCCGGACCGCTCGTAGAACGCCCGCGCCCGGGCGTTCTGCTGGTTGACGCCGAGCCACATGCCCGCGGCCCCGCGGCGTCGGCCCTCGTCGACCGAGGCGGCCATGAGGGTGTGCGCGACCCCGGCGCCGTGGTGGTCGGGGTGGACGTAGCACTTGGACAGCTCGATCGTGGGGCGGACCGTGAGCGCGGTGCGGACGTCGTCGTCCGCCGGCTCGCCCTCGACCAGCATCGTGTACCCGGTCAGCGTCCCGTCCTCGTCCGCGACGAGCACCGCGCGCGCGGGGTCCTCGACGTAGCCCGCGAACCGCTCGGGCGACAGCACGGCCGCGATGAACTCCTGCTGGTCCGCGGCTGTCGAGCCGGGCGGGCAGGCGAGCGGGAAGGTGACCGCCGCGAGCGCGGCGAGCGCGTCGACGTCGTCGGTCGTGGCGGGGCGCACGGGCATGCGCGCCAGCATAAGGACGCCGACGGTCGTGACCCCGCCCGGTCCGACGACCGGTCCGACGAACGGTCAGGAGCCGCCGCGCAGCGAGCGGCGGACGGCCCGGACGACCAGCCCGAGCGCCCACGCGAGCCCCGCGAGGCTCGCGGCGTTGATGCTGCGGCGCGCGGTCCGGCCGCGGCTGCTGCGGAACTCGCGCACCGGCCAGCCGACCGACGCGGCGTGCCGGCGCAGGCGACGGTCCGGGTTGATCGCGCACGGGTGGCCGACCTCGGACAGGATCGCGACGTCGTTGGTCGAGTCCCCGTACGCGTACGACTCGCCGAGGTCGATGCGGTCCCGCTCGGCGAGCGCGCGCACCGCGTCGGCCTTCGCCTGCCCGTGCAGCAGGTCTCCGACGAGCCGCCCGGTGTAGAACCCGTCGTCGTGCTCCGCGACGGTCCCGAGCGCGCCCGTGACGCCGAGGCGCCGCGCGATGACCTCGCCGATCTCGACCGGCGTCGCGGTCACCAGCCAGACCTCGTGGCCGGCGGCGATGTGGTCGTCGAGCAGCCGCTGCGTGCCGGGGTAGATGCGCAGGCAGAGGACCTCGTCGTAGACGTCCTCGGCGATCGCCGTCACCTCCGCGACCGAGTGCCCGCGCATGATCTCGAGCGCGCGCGAGCGCACCTCGTCGATCTGCTGCTTGTTCTCCCCGAACGCGAGATAGCGGGCCTGGTGCACGCCGAACCGCACGATGTCGCGCTTGCGGAAGAACCCACGCCGGTACAGGCCGACGGCCAGGTGGAACGACGACGCGCCGCGGATGATCGTGTTGTCGACGTCGAAGAACGCGCCCGTGCGGACCTCGTCCGACCCCGGCTCGGCAGCGACGACCGGGACGTCCGCAGGAGCCTTGGCGACGCCCGCCTCGGCGATCGCGCGCGCGGCGGGAGAGGGATCGCGGACCGGACGCACCACGCCACTCTACTGAGACCCACGCCACTCGTGTCCCACCCTCCACGCCCTCCCGGCCGCACCTGCACCCACCCGGGGCCCCCTCCGCCCCACCCTTTCCCCACGTCCGAGCGCGTGAGTTCGTCAGCTCGTGCCCGGTTCGCTGGTCGACGCTGACGAACTCGTCACGAGCCGACGAACTCGGTGATGGGCTGGGGACGAGAGGGGAGAGGCAGGCGGGTCGCCTAGCGTGGGGGTGTGGGTGACGCGAGGGTCGTGCTGTTCGGGCGGGCGGGGTGCCATCTGTGCGAGGACGCGCGCGCGGTGGTCGCCGACGTCTGCGCACGGGCGGGTGAGCGCTGGGTCGAGGTGGACGTCGACGCCCCGGACGGCGCCGCCGAGGGTCGCGACCTGGTCGAGGAGTTCGGCGAGCTCGTCCCTGTCGTGCAGGTGGACGGCGTGACGCAGGGCTACTGGCGGATCGACGCGCGACACCTCGAGCGGGCCCTTTCCCGTCCCCGCACGACGCCCTAACCTGTGCTGACGGCCGGACCGACGGTCGGTCGGGGGCTTGCGGGAGTCGACGTGGACACGCATGGCACGGCACCCCGGACGCGCGCGGCGAGCGAGCCCGCGGCGTCCGGCGGGGGACGGGCGCGGACGGTGCCGCCCGCGACGGTCGCACGGCTGCCTGGCTACCTGCGCGCGCTGCACGCGCTCGCGGCCGAGGGGGCGGTGCTGACGTCGTCGGACGAGCTCGCGTCGCGGGCGGGCGTGGGGTCGGCGCAGCTCCGCAAGGACCTGTCGTTCCTGGGCTCGTACGGGAGGCGCGGGGTGGGCTACGACGTGGCGCACCTGTCGGAGCAGGTCGAGGTGGTGCTGGGCCTGACGACGCAGCGGCGCGTCGTGATCGTGGGCGTCGGCAACCTGGGCCACGCGCTCGCGAACTACTCGGGCTTCGCGGAGCGGGGCTTCGCGGTCGTGGGGCTCGTGGACGCGGACCCGGCCGTCGTGGGGACCACGGTCGCAGGCCTGGTGGTGCAGCCGTTCGACGACCTGCACGCGCTGGTCCGCACGAACGGGGTGTCGATCGGGGTGATCGCGACTCCGGCGGCGGGTGCGCAGGCGGTGTGCGACGCGCTGGTCGAGGCCGGTGTGGTCGGGATCCTGACGTTCGCACCGCGGGCGCTGCACGTGCCGGCCCACGTGGACGTCCGCGCGGTGGACGTGGCCTCCGAGCTGCAGATCCTCGCGTTCCACGACCAGCGCCGCACGGGGACCTGGGAGGCGTGAGCCGCTCGGCCGCAGGGACGACGGAGCCCCGCTCACCCGGG
>NZ_BHYL01000074.1 GCF_003851725.1 Cellulomonas algicola
CGTCACGGAACGCGCGGGGTGGGGGCTGCTCGGCTTCGGTGGCACGTACCTGACGCTCACCGTCCCGCACATGCTGTTCGCCGGGTTCGGTGCATGCCTCGTGACGGGCCTCGTGGCGGGGGTCGCACCGAGCCGCGCGGCCGACGTCGCGGCGGGCGCTGTCCCGCTCGGGGTGCTGCTCGTGCTCGGCGGCTACTTCGTGTCGGACACCGCGGAGCTCGTCGGCGCCCTCGTGCTCACGGTCGCGCTGTGGTGCGCCGCCGCCGCGGTGCTGCGCGGGTCGTCGCGCGTGACGGGCGCGGGGGGCGCCTCGGCCCTCGAGGCGCGGCGCGCACGGGTGCTGCTCCGCGTGGGCGCCGCGGTCGTCGTCCTCGCGATGCTGCCGGCGCTGTGGTGGGCCGTGGGCGAGGCCTTCGGGCTGCCGCACCCGGGGCTCGACGTCATGGTCACGACGCACGGCGTCGCCAACGCGCTGGGGTTCGTCGTGTGCACGCTCGTCGGGCTCGCCGTGCTCGGGCACCGCTCGTCGCCGAACCCGGGCACCGCGGACGACCGCGGTCTCGGTCGAGACGCCCGTGCGGACGCACGCGTCCCGCGCGAGGCACGTGGTCGCGACGCCGACCTCCGGCATGGCGCAGGTGGTCGCGACGCGGGCGGCCGCCACGGCGAGGTCGGTCGTGGCTCGGGTGTCCCGCACGGCGACGTCGGTCGCGGCGACGGCCTCACGTACGCCGAGGTGGGAGCCACGCTGCGCGGCGACCGCCCCGCGGGCTACCGGTGCACGGCCAGGCGGTGGCGCGTCGCCGCGCACGCCACGGCCGAGGAGGCCGCCGCGCTCGGCGACGACCTGCTGGCGTGGCGGATCCAGGCGGAGGCGGGCGTCCGCGTCGAGGCCGACGGTCCGGCGCGACGGGGGGTGCGCGTCGTGAGCCGTCCGGGCGTCGGGCGGCTGCGTCTGACGGCGCCGTGCGTCGTGGTGGCCGTCGACGAGGCCGCGTGCCACACCGCGTTCGCGTACGGCACCCTGCCGGGACACCCGTTCCGCGGGGAGGAGCTGTTCGCGGTCGAGCGGGGCGCCGACGGGAGCGTGTGGTTCGTCGTGGAGGCGTTCTCCCTGCCGACCGCGTGGTGGACGCGCGTGGCGTGGCCGGTCGTCGGCGTCGGGCAGCACGCGTACGCCCGGGCGCTCGCCGGCGCCGCGCGACGTCTGCACCGCGCGCGGACGGCCTCGCGCACCACCGCACCCCTCGCAGGCGGGGGCGACCGGTGACGGGCGCGGCACCGTCGTGGGGTCCGGCGGCGGAGGGGCACGGGGGTGGACCCGACCGGCGCACCCGCACCCGCACCCGCACCCGCACCCGCACCCGCACCGGAGCCGCCGCGGAGCGCGGCGTGGCACGCCGGGCTGGTGCGCGGACCCGCGCGGGTGGCCCTGCTGTGCGCGCTCTGCTGGGTGGTGGCGACGGCGCTGAGCCTCGTCTACGTCCTCGTGTCGGTCGCGGTGAGGGGCTTCCGGGCGGTCGCGGGCGGCGCGGGCGGACCGGGCGACGACGTCGAGGGCGCCGCGATGCTGCTCGTCTACCTGCCGGTCGTCTGGCTCTTCGCGATCGTGCCGGTCGTGGTCGTGGGATGGCCGGCGGGCCTCGGACTCGCGTGGCTTCTCCGGCGTCGCGCGCGCGAGGTCGAGCACGTCGTCGCGTTCGCCGCGGTGGGTGCCGTGCTGGCCACGGCGCTGGTCCGGCCGCCGGTGACGGGTGGGTGGCCCGAAGCGCTCCTCGTGGGCGCCGTCGTGGCGTCGCTGGGCGCGGCGGGGGCCGGCGGCGGACGCTGGTGGGCGGGCGCGGTCCTCCGCCGCCGGGCTGCTCGCGGTGAGCTGGCCCACCGCCCGGGGATCGCCCCGCCTCCCCCGTGGTGGTGATGACGTCGACGGCGCCGACGCGGCACCGGCCACGGGCGGCACGAGGGTGCGGCAGGATGCTCGCGTGAGCGTCGACTCCTCCCACGACCCCGCCGGCCCGACCGGCTCCGCACCGCTCGTCCTGCGCGGACGGGTCGTGACCCCGGCCCGGGTGCTGGACGACGGCGTCGTCGTCGTCGAGGGCGCGTCGATCGCGTGGGTCGGACCCGCGGACCGGGTCCCGGCTCCCTGGCGCGTCCCGGGGGAGGCCGTCGGCACGCTCCTGCCGGGCCTGGTGGACGTGCACTGCCACGGCGGCGGCGGTGCGAGCTTCCCCGACGCGGCCGACGTCGAGACGGCGCGCACGGCTGCGCACGAGCACCTGCGGCACGGCACGACGAGCCTGGTCGCGTCGCTCGTGACGGCGCCGCGTGACGTCCTGCTCGCGCGGACGGCGGTCCTGGCCGACCTCGCCGACGCGGGCGACGTCGTGGGGATCCACCTCGAGGGACCGTTCCTGTCGACGGACCGCTGCGGGGCGCAGAACCCCGACGACATGCGGCCGGGCGACGCGGCGCTCGTCGCGGAGGTGGCCGCGGCCGCCCGCGGCCATCTCGTGACGATGACGGTCGCGCCGGAGGTGCCGGGCGTCGCGGACGGGAGCGGGACGGCGGACGCGCGCGCGGACGTGCTCGCGGCGCTCGTCGACGCGGGGGCGCTGCCGTCGGTCGGCCACACGGACGCGTCGGCGGCGCAGGTCGACGTGGCCGTCGACCGGGCGTTCGACCTCCTGGCGTCGGCGCCGGCGGCGCGGTCGGGGCGCCTGACGGCGACGCACCTGTTCAACGGCATGCGCCCGCTGCACCACCGCGACCCGGGGCCGATCGCGGCGTGCCTGGCGGCGGCGGCGCGGGGCGAGCTCGTCGTCGAGCTCGTGGCCGACGGCACGCACCTCGCCGACGACACGGTGCGCGCGGTCCTCGACCTCGTCGGTCCGGGGTCCGTCGCGCTGGTGACCGACGCGATGGCGGCCGCCGGGATGCCCGACGGCGACTACCGCCTGGGCCCGATGGCCGTCCGCGTGGCCGACGGGGTCGCACGGATCGTCGAGGCCGACGGGTCGACGCCGCCGGGCGGCGGCGCGATCGCGGGCGGTGTCGCCCACCTGCTCGACGTCGTGCGGAACGTCGTCGCGGCGGGCGTGCCGCTCGAGGACGCGGTGCTCGCGGCGGCGACGACGCCCGCCGACGTGCTGGGTCGGCGCGACCTGGGCGCCCTCGTCGCGGGCCGGCGGGCCGACGTCGTGGTCGTCGACGACGCGCTCGCACCGGTGCGGGTCATGCGCGCGGGCGCCTGGGTGGCCTGACCGGCGGGGCGACGGTCGTCGTGGTGCGGGACGACGGGTTGACGGTGATGCGCGACCCGGAGGGCAACGAGTTCTGCGTCGAGTGACGCCCCGCCACCGGCCGGACCCGGCCGACGGACGTCGGACGGCACCGGGCACCCGCTGACGCCGCGCCGTCCGCCCGGGGAGCGGGCGGTCAGCCCGCGCGCGTCCCCCGTACCTCGCTGAGCCGGACGGCGCCGTCGAGCACGAGCCGCACGTCGGTCTCGCCCCAGGTCGGCAGCGTGGTGCGCGGCGTCGCGCCCACCGTGTGCCAGGCCCACCGGTCGGTGCCGTCGGGGACGGCCGCGGTCGCGACCCGTTCCCAGCGCCGTCCTTCGCGCACCTCGACGTGGACGGCGGCGTCGCCGGGCCCGGAGCGGGCGACGGTGAGCTCGAGCCCGCCGACGCCGTGCAGGTCGACGTCGCGCAGCAGCACCCACCCGGAGCCGGCGCCGGGGGCGACCTCGACGGCGGTGCCCGCGTCACGGTCGCGGGGGACCAGCCGGACGTCGGCGCGCTCGTCGTGGTCGACGGCGCGCACCCAGCCGTCGAGCAGGGTGCGCGGCGGGACGGGCGTCCCGGCGACCTTGAGGTCGGCGACGAGCGGCAGGTCACCGGACGACGACCCGGCGTGCAGCTCGTACCCGCCGGGCTCGACGACGAACGACCCGCTCGTGACGTCCCACACGGCGAGGCCGGCGACGGCGACGGCGAGCGCGACCTCGCGCGTCTCGCCGGGCTCGAGGCGGACGCGCTCGAAGCTCACGAGGCTGCGTCGCGGGTAGGGCAGCCGGTGCCCGGGTGCGGCGGCGTAGACCTGGACGAGCTCCTCGGCGACGCGGTCGCCGGTGTTCTGCACGATGACGCGCGCGGTGGCGACGGACAGCTCGTCGAGGTCGTCCTCGGCGTCGACGGTCAGGCCGAGGTACTCGACGGCGCTGTAGGTGAGCCCGTGCCCGAAGGCCCAGCGCGCCGGGTGCGGGGCGTACCAGTACGTGTGGCCGCCGCCGATCGGGTCGTGGTCGAACAGGTCGCCGACGTGCGCCTCGTCGGCGGGCCACTGCTGCGTGAGGCGTCCGGTGGGCTCGACGTCGCCGGTGAGCACGTCGACGAGCCCGTGCCCGAGCTCCTGCCCGGCGTGCGCGGTCCAGACGACGGCGGAGGCGGCGTCGCCGAGGTCGCCGAGCACGTAGGGGTACGACGAGACGACGGTGAGGACGGTCGACGGGTTGGCGTCGAGCACGGTGCGCGCGAGCTCGGCCTGCGCGTGGGGGAGCCGCAGGTGGGGGCGGTCCTCGGTCTCGCGCCCGAGCAGGTGCGGGTCGTTGCCGACGGCGACGACGACGACGTCCGCGTCGCGGGCCGCGGCTGCGGCGAGCGCGTGCCCGGAGTGCACGGTGCGGACGGTGAACCGCTCGGCGTGCTGCGGGTCGGCGGCGTCGGCGACGAGGACGCCGCCGTCGCGCTGCACGACGACCCAGCGTCCCGACCCGACGTGCTGGACGGAGACGGTGCCGTCGCCGTGGTCGTGCACGCGGAACGACTCCTGGACGACCCACCCGCCGACGCGGTCGGCGTCGGCGTGCAGGATCCACCGCGCCCCGGTCCACAGCCGGCCGGTGCGCCGCGACCGCAGCGTGTGCAGGCCCTCGCCCCACGACGTGAGGTCGACGTGCGTGTCCTCGTCGGCGCGCGGGGCGTCGGCGACGAGGACGCCGTCGTCGCCCGGCCGCACGTACCGGCCGGTCGTGACGGAGCGCAGCGCGACGCGGTCGGCGCCGTCGACGAGCGTCACGCGGTCCGCGCCGAGCCGCGCGGCCAGGGCGTCCGCGAGCGTGACCGTGTACGGCGGCGTGCCGGAGTACCAGTCGGTGCAGACCTGGTCGGCGTGCGGTCCGACGACGGCGACGCGCACGCCGTCGCGCAGCGGCAGCACACCGTCGTTCTCGAGGACGACGACGCCCGCGGCGGCCGCCCGCCGGGCGAGCGTGCGGTGCGCGGGCAGGTCGATCGCGTCCGCGCCGATCCCGGCCCACGGGTCGAGGTCGGGGTCGAGCTCGCCGGTCGCGAGCCGGAGCTCGAGCTGGCGCAGCACGGCGCGGTCGACGTCGGCCTCGTCGAGCAGCCCGGCGTCCAGCGCGGCCCGGACCCGTCCGATCGTGATCGACGAGTCCGCGTCGTGGTCGGTGAACGAGTCGACGCCGGCCCGGAGCGCGGCGGCGGCGGCGGTCGCGTGGTCGGCGTGGTAGCGCTCGCCCGTGACGAGGTTGCTCGGCGCACCGGCGTCGGAGACGACGAGCAGGAACCCGTCGCGCTCGTCCCGCAGCGCGTCGACCAGGTCCTTCGAGACGTGCGTCGGGCGCCCGTTGACGAGGTTGTAGGACGGCATCACGGCGCCGACGACGCCGGCCCGCAGCGGCCCGAGGAACGCGGGCAGCTCGTACTCGTGCAGCGCGCGCGGCGGGAGCTGGGCGCTCAGGACCGCACGGTCGGTCTCCACGCTGTACGCGAGCAGGTGCTTGAGGGTCGGGACCGTCCGCCAGTAGACAGGGTGGTCGCCGCGCAGCCCGCGCGCGTAGGCGGTCGCGAGGGTGGCGGTGAGGTGCGGGTCCTCGGAGAATCCCTCCTCGTTGCGGCCCCAGCGCGGGTGCCGCAGCGGGTTGACGACGGGCGCCCAGACGTTGAGCGACACGGTCGGGTCGGCCGCGTGCTTGGCGCGGACCTCGGTGCCGACGACCTCGCCGACCTGCGTGAGCAGGTCGAGGTCCCACGTCGCGGCCAGCCCGACGGGCTGCGGGAACGTCGTCGCGGTGCCGAGCCACGCGACGCCGTGCAGGGCCTCGGTGCCGGTGCGGAACTCGGCGAGCCCGAGCCGGGGGACGGCGGGCACGCGCTGGTGCAGGAATGCGAGCCTCTCGTCGAGCGTGAGGCGCTGCAGCAGGTCGCGGGCGCGGTCGCCCAGGGGGAGCGCGGGGTCGCGGAACGGCGGGGTGGGCGGGGCGTCGTCGGCCACGGGGTCCTCACGGTGGGTCGGGTCGAGCGGGCGGGCGGCGTCGACGGGCCGGTGCTCCGTCGCCCGGCCTGACGAAGCCGCTGGTTGAACCGTTTCGACGATCGTCACGGGCCCCTGTGGGCTGTCACCATCGCCGGAGTTCGACGGACTCGCGCCGTTCATGGTGGTCCACGACGCCGGATCAGGCAAGGCCGTCACCGCCACGGACCGACCCTTGCCCGGCGATTCGTTCATGCCGTACATTTCCCGCGATCGAACCGCTTCGATGCGCGATCCCGCCTCACGAGGAAGTGAAGGACGAAGATGACCCCTCCCCTCCAGCTCGGCCGCGTCGGCGACGTGGCTGTCGACCGGCGCTCGTTCCTGGGGATGCTGGCCGCCGGCGCCGCGGTCGTCGGCGTCCCGTCCCTGCTCAGCGCGTGCAGCCCCGGAACCCCCACCGGCGCGGCGACCAGCGCGGCACCGGTCGGCGACGTCATCCCGACGTACATCCCGGTCACGTACGCCGAGCCCGACTACCCGAGCGTCTCCGGCTCGGTGCCGGGATACGAGACGATCCCCGCCGAGCTCGTGCGCTCCGTGCCCACGGCCCCGGGCACGGGTCTCGTCTTCACGGCGATGACGCCCCTGTGGGGCACGATCCCGCCGACCAAGGGCAACCAGTACTACGCGGCGGTCAACGAGCTCATGGGCTCGGACCTCAACTTCCAGATCGCCGACGGCAACACCTACGGCGACAAGCTCGCGGCCGTGCTCGCGTCGGCCAAGGACGTCCCGGACTGGGTCTCGATCCCGACGTGGAACCTCCCGCCGCGGTTCGGCTCGGAGATCGTCGGCAACGTCTTCCAGGACCTCACGCCGTACCTCGCGGGCGACCTCGTCGAGGAGTACCCGAACCTCGCGAACATCCCGTCCGACGCGTGGAAGTTCTGCGTCTTCAACGGCCGCCTCTACGGCCTGCCGTTCCCGGGCGAGACGATCACCGACGCGACGTTCTACCGCCGGGACCTGCTCGAGGCCATGGGCGTCACGCCGGCCGTCACGAACGGGCAGGACCTGCTCGACCTCGCCAAGGAGCTGACGGGCGGCAACCAGTGGGGTGCCGACGACCTGTGGAACACGGCCGCGATCATCCACGGCGTCGTCCCGAAGTGGAAGCTCGAGGGCGACAAGCTCGTCCACCGGGTCGAGACCGACGAGTACCGCCAGGCGCTCGAGTGGAACGCGGCGCTGTTCGCCTCGGGCGCGGTGCACCCCGACGCGGTCGCGGGCCAGACCGGCGACGCGAAGCTGCGGTTCCAGAGCGGCCAGACGCTCATCGCCTCGGACGGCGTCGGCGGCTGGCACGAGGCCATGCGCGACAACCTCGCGGCCAACCCGTCGTACTGGCAGCAGCCGTTCGACCCGTTCGCGGCCGACGGCGGGGAGCCCGTGCTGTGGAAGGGCAACCCGGCGAACATCTTCTCGTTCCTCAAGAAGTCCGACGACGAGGCCCGGATCAAGGAGCTGCTCGCGCTGGCCAACGTCATCGCGGCGCCGTTCGGCACGACCGAGTACGACGTCATCAACAACGGCGTCGAGGGCGTGCACTACACGAAGGGCGCCGACGGCCTGCCGGTCCCGACGGCCCTCGCCGCGACCGAGCTGCAGCCGACGTACATCTTCCTCGTCGACCCGCCGCTGTCCGAGACGCACGTGCAGTACCCCGGGTACGTCAAGGCCGCGTCGGAGTGGAAGGCCAAGGCGTCGGGCTACGCCCAGGACCCGCTGTTCTACGCGCAGCAGATCGTCGAGCCCGCGCAGTACGCGTCGATCGGCCAGCCGTTCGTCGACCTCGAGAAGGACATCTCGCGCGGTCGCAAGTCCATGGCGGACCTCGACGCGGCCATCGAGACCTGGCGGTCGTCGGGCGGCGAGGAGCTGCGCGCGTTCTACCAGGACATCCTGGACAGCCAGTCCTGAGGCGCTCATGGCACTCGACGCACTGACCCGTCGGCGCGGCACGTCCGCGCCGGCGCCGGACCCGGTGACCGGCGCGGGGGACACCCCCGCGCCGGCCCGGCCGCCGGTCCGGAAGATCCCGCTCCGCACGCGCCTCAAGCGCGACCGCTCGCTCCTGATCATGGTGCTGCCGGCCGTCGTGCTGCTGGTCGTGTTCGCGTACGTCCCCATGCTGGGCAACGTCATCGCGTGGCAGCAGTACTCGCCCTACACGGGGTTCCTGCACTCCACGTACGTCGGCTGGGCCAACTTCGAGCGGGTGTTCACGAACCCGCTGTTCCTCGACGCGGTCGGCAACACGCTGGTCATCACCGCGTTCCAGCTGGTGTTCTTCTTCCCGATCCCGATCCTGCTCGCGCTGCTGCTCAACAGCGTCCTGTCGCCCCGCGTGCGGACCACGATCCAGTCGATCGTCTACCTGCCGCACTTCTTCTCGTGGGTGCTGGTCGTGACGATCTTCCAGCAGATCTTCGGCGGCGCCGGGCTCGTCAACCAGACGCTGCGCGACCACGGCCTGTCGGGCTTCGACATGATGACGAACCCCGACACGTTCCTCGTGCTCATCACGATGCAGTCCGTCTGGAAGGACGCCGGCTGGGGGATCATCATCTTCCTCGCCGCGCTGTCGACCGTGTCGCCCGAGCACTACGAGGCCGCGGCCGTCGACGGTGCGAACCGCTGGCGACGCATGTGGCACGTGACGCTGCCGGCCATGCGGCCCGTCATCATCCTGCTGCTCATCCTGCGCCTCGGTGACTCGCTCACCGTGGGCTTCGAGCAGCTCATCCTGCAGCGCGCCGCCGTCGGCGTGGACGTCGCCGAGGTCATCGACACGTACGTCTACTACCAGGGCGTCGTGTACGCGGACTGGAGCTTCGCGGCCGCGGCGGGCCTCGTCAAGGGAGTCGTCAGCCTGGTCCTCGTGCTGGGCGCCAACAAGCTCGCCCACGTGTTCGGCGAGGCGGGGGTGTACAAGCGCGCATGAGCGGACAGTCACCGGAGATCACCGCAGCACCCCCGGTGCTGCCCGCCGCGGCGGTCGGCACGACGCCCGACCGCCCGACCCCCGCGCCGCGCCGCCGCCGCGGGTCCAAGCACCGGCCGGTGTGGGAGGAGCGCCCGACGCCCGTCGGCCTCGCGCTCAAGGGGCTCGTGCTCACGCTCGTCGCGCTCGCGGTCCTGTTCCCGCTGTGGACCGTGGTCCTCACGAGCTTCTCGACGCAGGCGGAGACGCTGCGCGTCGGCGGCCTCGTGACCGTGCCGGGCGAGCTCACCCTCAACGCCTACCGGCAGATCCTGTCGGGCGGCGTGGTGTCGCGCGCCGCGCTCGTGAGCGTCGGGATCACCGCGGTCGGCACCGTCATCTCGACGATCGTGTCGGTCCTCGCGGCCTACGGGCTGTCGCGGCCCGGGTCGGTCCTGCACCGGCCGATCCTGTTCGTCTTCCTGGTCACGATGTTCTTCGGCGCGGGACTCATCCCGACGTACCTGCTGGTCAGCAGCCTGGGGCTCATCAACAGCTACTGGTCGCTGATCCTGCCGGGGGCCGTGTCGGCGTTCAACGTGCTGATCCTGCGCAGCTTCTTCATGGGCATCGACCAGTCGATCCTCGACGCCGCCCGCATCGACGGCGCGGGCGACTGGCGGGTCCTCGGCCGGATCGTCCTGCCGATGTCGAAGGCGGCGGTCGCGGTCGTCGCGCTCTTCTACGGCGTGGGGTACTGGAACGCGTTCTTCAACGCGATGCTCTACATCAACGACAACGCGAAGTGGCCCCTGCAGCTGGTCCTGCGGTCCTACGTCCTGCAGGGCGTGAGCCTGCCGGGCGGCGGGACGACGGGCCAGGTCGACGCGGCCACCGGTGTCGTGAGCGGCCTGCCCGTCCAGATGGCCGTCATGGTCCTCGCGATCGTGCCGATCCTGCTCGTCTACCCGTTCGTGCAGCGCCACTTCACCAAGGGCGTGATCTTCGGCGCGATCAAGGGCTGACGTGACGGGCCGTCGCACCCTGCTGTCGTTCGCCGGACCGGCGCGGACGTGGGTCGAGGCGTTCCCGGTGGGGAACGGCCGGCTCGGTGCGATGGTCCACGGCGGCGGCGACCGGGCGCGCGTGCAGGTCAACGACGCGACCGCGTGGTCGGGTCGGCCGGACGGACCGGACCGGGCGCTCGCGGCCGTGCGTGCCGCGGGCGCCGGACCGGAGCGGCTGGCGGCGGCGCGCGCGGCGCTCGCGGAGGGGCGGCAC
>NZ_BHYL01000075.1 GCF_003851725.1 Cellulomonas algicola
CTCGACCGGAGTCCGCCGCGCCGACGGGGACGGACGCGGCGCACCCGTCCGGCGCGTCCGCGGACAACGCAGCGCTCGCCGAGCGCACCGCCACGCGCTGACCCGCTGACCTGCCGAGCCACCCCCGCGAGCGGACGGCGCCTGCCGCCCGCTGTCGCGGGACGCGCCGGCCCGACGCCCGCCCCTCGCCCGTCAGTGGCCGGCGTCGTGCCAGCTGGCACCGACACCGACGCTCACGTCGAGCGGCACGTCCAGCGGGCCGCCCTGCGCGGCGTCGCCCGCAGCGGCCATCTGCTCGCGCACGAGCGCCTCGACCTCGTCGCGCTCCCCCGCGGCGACCTCGAGCACGAGCTCGTCGTGCACCTGCAGGAGCATCCGCGAGGCCAGCCCCCGCCGGGTCAGCTCCCGGTCGACACCGAGCATCGACACCTTGATGAGGTCCGCCGCGCTGCCCTGGATCGGCGCGTTGAGCGCCATGCGCTCCGCGGCCTCGCGACGCTGCCGGTTGTCGCTCGTGAGGTCCGGCAGGTAGCGGCGGCGGCCCAGGATCGTCTCGGTGTAGCCCGTCGTGCGCGCGACGTCGACGACGCCCGTGAGGTAGTCGCGCACCCCGCCGAAGCGCGCGAAGTAGTCCTGCATGAGCCCCGCGGCCTCGGACACCTCGATCGACAGCTGCTGCGACAGCCCGTACGACGACAGCCCGTACGCGAGGCCGTAGCTCATCGCCTTGATCTTCGACCGCATCGCCGACGTGACCTCGTCCGTGGGCACGCCGAACACGCGCGACCCGACGTACGAGTGCAGGTCCTCCCCCGACCGGAACGCCTCGATGAGCCCCTCGTCGCCCGAGAGGTGCGCCATGATCCGCATCTCGATCTGCGAGTAGTCCGCCGTCAGCAGCGTCTCGTAGCCCTCGCCGACCACGAACGCGCGGCGGATCTGGCGGCCCGCCTCGGTGCGGATCGGGATGTTCTGCAGGTTGGGGTCCGCCGACGACAGGCGTCCCGTCGCGGCGATCGTCTGCTGGAACGTCGTGTGGATGCGACCGTCGGGCGCGACCGACCGGAGGAGCCCCTCGACCGTCTGGCGCAGGCGGATCGCGTCGCGGTGCGCCAGCAGGTGCTCGAGGAACGGGTGCTGCGTGCGCGCGAACAGGTCGGTGAGCGACGCGGCGTCGGTCGTGTACCCCGTCTTGATCCGCTTGGTCTTCGGCATGCCGAGCTGGTCGAACAGCACCTCCTGGAGCTGCTTCGGCGAGCCGAGGTTCACCTCGCGGCCGATGACCGCGTACGCGTCGGCCGCGGCGCCCTGCACCTGGCCGTCGAACGACTTCTCGAGCGACGACAGGTACGGCTGGTCGGTCGCGATGCCCGTGCGCTCCATGCGCGCCAGGACGTCGACGAGCGGCAGCTCGAGCTCGTGCAGCAGACGCTCCGCGCCGCGGTCCGCGAGGTCGCCCGCGAGCACGTCGGCGAGGTCGCGCACCGCGGAGGCGCGCACCGCGGCGCGGCGCCCCTCGTCGGTGCCGTCGAGCTCGAGGTCCAGCGCGCCCTGGCCGCCGACCTCCGCCTCCTGCGCGCCGAGCTCACGCCGCAGGTACCCGATCGCGAGGTCCGCGAGGTCGTACGCGCGCCGGTCCGGCTGGCACAGGTACGCCGCGAGCTCGGTGTCGAACGTGACGCCCGCGAGCTCCATGCCACGACCGCGCAGCGCGTGCCACGCCTCCTTCGCGGCGTGCACGACCTTCGGCCGGTCGGCGTCGGCGAGCCACGCGGCGAGCGCGGTCTCGTCGGCCGGGTCGATCTCGGCGAGGTCGAACGCGGCGGCCTGGCCGGAGTCGTCCGCGAGCGCGACGCCCCACGCGTCGCCTCCGGCGGGTGCGCCGGAGCCGCGGACGTCGAGGCCGAGCATCCGGTCGGCGCGTCCGGCGAGCCACTCGGCGAGGTCGCCGGCGCCGAGGACGGCGAGGTCGAGGGCTGCGGCGGCGACGGCGGCGGGCTTCTCGCTCTCGTCGGGGAGCATCGCGAAGAGGCGGTCGCGCAGGGTGCGGAACTCGAGCTCGTCGAGGATGGTGTGGAGGGCGTGGCGGTCCCAGGGGCGGGCGGCGAGGTCCTCGGGGCCGAGCGGGAGCTCGAGGTCGTCGACGAGGCGGTTGAGCTGGCGGTTGAGGCGGACCTGGTCGAGGTTGTCGCGCAGTGCCTCACCGGCCTTGCCGGTGACCTTGTCGGCGTTGTCGAGGATGCCCTCGAGGCCGTCGAACTGGCCGATCCACTTGGCGGCGGTCTTGGGACCGACGCCGGGGATCCCGGGGAGGTTGTCGCTGGACTCGCCGACGAGGGCGGCGAGGTCGGGGTAGCGCTCGGGCGGGACGCCGTACTTGGCCTCGACGGCGGCGGGGGTCATGCGTGCGAGCTCGGAGACGCCCTTGACGGGGTAGAGCACGGTGACGTCGTCGTTGACGAGCTGGAAGGCGTCGCGGTCGCCGGTGATGACGAGGACCTGCATGCCCTGCGCGCGGGCCTGCCGCGAGAGCGTGGCGAGGACGTCGTCGGCCTCGTAGTCGGGCTTGGTGATGACGGGGATGTGCATGGTGTCGAGCACGCGGCGGATCACGTCGACCTGGCCGCGGAAGGGCTCGGGGGTGGCGTCGCGGTTGCCCTTGTAGGCCTCGTACTGCTGCGTGCGGAAGGTCGTGCGGCCGAGGTCGAACGCGACGGCGACGTGGGTGGGCTCCTCGTCGCGCAGGAGGTTGGCGAGCATCGAGGTGAACCCGAAGACGGCGTTGGTCGGGTCGCCGGTGGAGGTCGCGAACTTGTCGACGGGGAGCGCGAAGAACGCGCGGTAGGCCATCGAGTGCCCGTCGATGAGCAGGAGCCGCGCGGGCCCGGCGGGTGCGGCCGGGGCGGTCGTGGACAGGGCGGCTGGCTGTGCGTCGCTCACGGGTGCCAACCTATCTGCCATGTCCGACACCACCGACGCGCTCGCCGCGATGCCGCCCGTCACCGGGACCCTGCTGGAGCGGATGGGGATCGAGGTGCTCGAGCTGTCCGCGGACCGCACGGTCGGCGCGATGCCGGTCGCGGGGAACACGCAGCCGTACGGGTTGCTGCACGGTGGCGCGTCGGCGGTGCTGGCGGAGACGCTCGCGTCCTACGCGGCGCAGGTCCACGCGGGTGCGGGGCGCGCGGCGGTGGGCATCGAGATCAACGCGACGCACCACCGGTCGGCGCGGTCGGGCGTGGTCACCGGGACGGCCACCGCGCTGCACCTCGGGTCGAGCCTCGCGAGCTACGAGGTGGTCGTCGAGGACGGCGACGGGCGGCGCGTCTGCACCGCGCGCGTGACCTGCATGCTGATCGACGCGCGGCGCTGAGCGGCGGCGTCGACGCGAGGCGTCGGGACGGACGGCACGGGCTCGACGAACCCGGTCGCGCGGATGCGGCCCTGGCGGCGGCGCGCGATGAGGTCCTCGATGCCGCGCGATCCTGCGCGGCGCGGCACGCCGGTGTGGGTCGCGGGCGCGAGGTCGTGCGCGAGGCGGCGCTGCAGCGCCGAGGTCGTGACGACGCGGTGCGCGGCCGCGGGGGCGAAGCCGAGCCGGGCCAGGAAGCGCTGCATGCCGCGCGCGCCGGGCAGCGGGAGCGCGTAGAGCTCGGTCGCGCCGACCTGCTCGGCGTGCGCGACGGCCTCGGCGAGCAGGGCGTGGCCGAGGCCGCGGCGGCGCGCGTCGGGCAGGACGTAGACGGCCTCGAGGTTCATGCTGACGACGTCGGTGAACGGTCCGGGGCCGACGACGCGCGCGAGGAGCAGCCCGCTGGGGACGCCGTCCACGGAGCCGAGGAGGACGAGCCCGCCGGGTGCGCCTCGGAGCGCTCCCAGCTGGTCGCGGAGGCGGTCGGCGTCGTCGGTGCACAGCTGCGCGCCCACGGCGGCCTCGCGTCGCGCCGCCAGGCAGACGGCGACGAGATCCTCGAGGTCGTCCGGGCAGGCGGCACGGACGTCGGTTCCTGGGCGCACGGCGGCGAGCCTCCAGACGGGACGAGGGGATCCGGTCGGGCGGTACCGTCCTGCCCAGGCGGCACCGGAACCGATCATGGCGCAGGGGGTCGCCACCTGCCTAGTCCCCGGAGGTCCCGGGTGAAGCCGGACCTGGACGGACGCCCAGCACGACCGCGACACGGATCACTCGATCGGCACCGGCTCTCGCGTTCACGTAATGAACAAGACACAATCCCTCCCTATCGTCCTGCCACCCGGCTGGACGACGCACGCTCGACAGCGCCGCCGAGCCACTGCTCGCGCACGACCCGAACTGGACGGAGGTCCCAGGTGCGATCACGCGCACTGGACCGCAGCGCCCTCTTGCTGCAAGCCCGGCGAACCGCCGCCCCCCTGCTCCTGCTCCTCGTCGCCGCGGCGATGCTCCTGGTCGCCCCGCCCGCCCGGGCCGGCGCGCCCGTCGCGGCCGCGACGCAGGCCTGCGTGGCCGACGCGGCGACCGGCTGCATCGTCGGCACGCTGCGCACGTCGGCGGGCGACCCCGTCACGGGTGCCGTCGTGCAGGCCGTCGGCCCCGCCGGCGAGCTCACCGCGACGTCGGACGCCACGGGACGCTGGTCCATCCCGGTCACGGAGCCCGGCGAGTACGTCGTCACGCTCGACGTCGCCACGATCCCCGCGGGCGAGGTGCTGCGCGACCCCGGCAACAACCCGCGCACCGTGCAGGTGGGCCTCGGCGCCTCTGCGGCGGCGCTGTTCCCGCTCGGGGAGCCCGCCGCGGGCGGGTCCGGCGGCGGTGACGAGCCGAGCGACGGCCCGACGCCGACCCCGGGCACCGACGACGGCGGCACGCAGTCGTCCTCGACGGGAGGCGGCGGCATCACCGCGTCGCGCGTCGCGCAGCTCACCGTCAACGGGCTGGTGTTCGGCACGCTGCTCGCGCTCGCGAGCGTCGGCCTCTCGCTCATCTACGGCACGACCGGCCTGAGCAACTTCGCGCACGGCGAGCAGGTGTCGCTCGGCGGCATCCTCGCGTACGTCGGCACGCAGCTCGTCGGGCTCCCGCTGATCCCCTCGGCGATCATCGCGGTGCTCCTCGGTGCGGCGTCGGGGTGGCTGCAGGACGCGATCCTGTGGCGGCCGCTGCGTCGGCGCGGCGTCGGCATGATCCAGCAGATGATCGTGACGATCGGTCTGTCGATGGCGATCTCGTACGTGTACCAGTTCTTCTTCGGGGCCGGTCCGCTGCGCATCGTCACCGAGACCCCGACGTCCGTGACGCTCGGACCGGTGCGCCTCACCGTCACCACGCTCTGGTCGATGCTCATCGCCGTGATCGCGCTGGCCGGGGTCGCGTACTTCCTGCTGCGGACCCGGGCCGGGCGTGCCACGCGCGCCGTCTCCGACAACCCGGCCCTGTCCGCGGCGTCCGGCATCTCCGTCAACCGCACGATCCGCCTGGTGTGGGTCATCGGCGCGGGGCTCGCGGCGCTCGGCGGCGTGCTCGTCGGCCTCTACTTCGGCGCGACGTCGTGGTACTCGGGCGGCGCGATGCTGCTGCTCATGTTCGCGGCCGTCACCCTGGGCGGCCTCGGTGCCGCGTTCGGGGCGCTCGCCGGATCGATCGTCATCGGCCTCGTCGTCGAGCTGTCGAGCCTCTGGATCCCGACCGACATGCGCTACGCGTCGGCGCTCGTGATCCTCATCCTCGTCCTGCTGGTCCGGCCGCAGGGCATCCTCGGCCGCGCGACGCGCGTCGGATAACGGAGACACACCATGGACTGGTCACGCATCCTCCCGATCGTCCTCGGCGAGTTCTTCGCGCCGACGACCGCCGCGTACGCGCTCGCCGCGATCGGCCTCAACATCCACTTCGGCCTCACCGGCCTGCTCAACATGGGCCAGGCGGGCTTCATGCTCCTCGGCGCGTACGGCTTCGCGATCGCCACGATCGCGGGCTGGCCGCTGTGGGCCGCGGTGCTCGTCGCCATCGCCGCCGCGACCGTGTTCGCGCTCATCCTCGGCATCCCCACCCTGAAGCTCCGCGGCGACTACCTCGCGATCGTCACGATCGCGGCCGCCGAGATCGTGCGCCTCGTCGGGCGCTCCACCGCCCTCACGGACCTCACGGGCGCGTCGAGCGGCCTGCGCGGCAACCAGTACAAGCACACGTTCCAGGACGCCTCACCGTTCCCCGACGGGAACTGGGCCATCGGGCCGTTCGAGTACGCGGTCAACGCGTCGAACAGCTGGTGGCTGCGCATCGTCGGCTGGGCCGTCGTCCTGCTCGCCTGCCTGCTGGTGTGGCTGCTCATCCGCTCCCCGTGGGGCCGCGTGCTCAAGGGCATCCGTGAGGACGAGGACGCCGTGCGCTCGCTCGGCAAGAACGTCTACAGCTACAAGATGCAGTCGCTCGTGCTCGGCGGCGTGATCGGTGCGGTCGCGGGCATCCTGTACGTGCTGCCACGCGCCGTCCAACCCGACTCGATGGGCCGTTCCATGACGTTCTTCGTCTGGACGATCCTGCTGCTCGGCGGCGCCGCGACGGTGTTCGGGCCCGTGCTCGGCTCGATCATCTTCTGGGCCGTGCTCGCGTTCATCAAGATCACGATGCGCGAGGTCGTCCCGACGACGGTGCTGCGCAACGAGCAGATCGAGCAGTTCGGCTGGATCATCGTCGGCGTCACGCTGATGCTGCTGATCATCTTCCGACCACAAGGCATCCTCGGCGACAAGAAGGAGCTCGCGATCAATGCCCACTGAGCCCTCTGCCGCCGTGCCGCCCGTCGCCACGCCGTCGACCGCCGCGCGGGACGCCGCCGTCGCCGCGCTGCGCGACGTCCCGCACGAGCCCGGCGCCCGCAAGCCCGACCCGATCCTCGTCGCCGACGACGTCCGCCGGCACTTCGGCGGCGTCAACGCCGTCGACGTCGACCACGTCGAGATCCAGCGCGGTGCCATCACGGCCCTCATCGGCCCGAACGGCGCCGGCAAGACGACCCTGTTCAACCTGCTCACCGGCTTCGACAAGCCCAACAGCGGGCGCTGGACGTTCGACGGGAAGTCGCTCGGCGGCGTCCCCGCCGCACGCGTCGCGCGGGCCGGCATGGTCCGCACGTTCCAGCTCACCAAGGCCCTCAACCGCATGACCGTCATCGAGAACATGCGGCTGGGCGCCACGCAGCAGCCCGGCGAGAACCTGTTCGCCGCGCTCGTCGCGCCGCTGTGGCGCGGCCGCGAGCAGGAGATCACGGCGCAGGCCGAGGAGCTCCTCACGCGGTTCAAGCTCGACACCAAGCGCGACGACTTCGCCGGCAGCCTGTCGGGCGGCCAGCGCAAGCTGCTCGAGATGGCGCGCGCCCTCATGGCGAAGCCCCGGATGATCATGCTCGACGAGCCCATGGCGGGCGTGAACCCCGCGCTCACCCAGTCGCTGCTCGGGCACATCCAGGCGCTGCGCGACGACGGCACGACCGTGCTGTTCGTCGAGCACGACATGCACATGGTCCGGCACATCTCCGACTGGGTGATCGTCATGACCGAAGGCCGCATCGTCGCCGAGGGGCCGCCCGAGTCGGTCATGCAGAACCCCGCCGTGATCGACGCCTACCTCGGCGCGCACCACGACACCGACCTCGGGGACGACGCGCTCCTCGACGACGCCGTGCTCGAGCAGCTCCGGGCCGAGGACGAGGAGGGGTCGCGATGAGCGACGCGATGGACGCCGTCACCCGGGACGACCACGACGCCGCCCCGGCCGACACGGCGGTCGCCGTCGGCGACCGGGCCGCGCTGCACCGCGGTGCGCCTCCCGGCGAGCCCCTGCTCGCGGCGACGGACCTCGTCGCCGGGTACCTGCCGGGCGTCGACATCCTCAACGGGTGCAACCTCGTGCTGCACCCCGGGGAGCTCGTCGGCATCATCGGGCCGAACGGCGCGGGCAAGTCGACGCTGCTCAAGTCGCTGTTCGGGCTCGTGCCCGTCCGCTCGGGGTCGGTCACGCTCGGCGGCGAGGCCATCACGAACCTGCGCGCCGACCACCTGGTGCGGCGCGGCGTCGGGTTCGTGCCGCAGACGAACAACGTGTTCCCCTCGCTCACGATCGAGGAGAACCTGCAGATGGGGGCCTACCAGGCGCCCCGGAAGTTCAACGAGCGGTTCGCCTTCGTCGCCGACCTGTTCCCGACCCTGGGCGAGCGCCGCAAGCAGCGGGCGGGGTCCCTGTCGGGCGGCGAGCGGCAGATGGTCGCGATGGCGCGCGCGCTCATGATGGAGCCGACGGTCCTGCTGCTCGACGAGCCGTCCGCCGGCCTGTCGCCCGTCAAGCAGGACGAGACGTTCCTGCGGACGCGGCGCATCAACAAGGCGGGCGTGTCCGTGGTCATCGTCGAGCAGAACGCCCGACGTGCGCTGCAGATCTGCGACCGCGGGTACGTGCTCGACCAGGGCCGCAACGCGTACTCCGGGCCCGGCCGGGACCTCATGCACGACCCGAAGGTCATCCAGCTGTACCTCGGCACGCTCGCGACGGACGTCGAGAGCGCGGCACGCCGGACGGACGACGCGGGTCCCGCGACGCCCGCCTGACGGGCATCCCGTCGCGACGTCCGCGGCCCGCGGGGCAGGGACTCCTCCCCCGCGGGCCGCGGCGCGTCAGAGCCCGTAGCGCGGCTTCAGGTGCCGCCACCAGTCGCGGAACATCCAGGCGTCGAACTCCGTGATGGCGGCGGCCGACCCTGCGCGCATGACGAACCGCTGCACGCCCGTCGGGGTCCAGTCGTAGAAGTCGTCCAGGCCGAACGTGTGCCCGATCTCGTGCTGCAGGATCGTCACGTCCGGGCTGTCGAGCGCACCGAGGAAGTACTCGGTGCCCATCCGCTGGCCCCAGTCCCCGCCCGCCCCGCCGCCGAACCCGTCGGTCAGCCAGAACGACTGGTCGTAGTGCCGCTCCGCCCCGCCCGGGTACCGGCCGTCCTGGTGGAAGAACCGCCCGAGCGACTCCGGGCACTGCGGGGCGTTCTCGCGGATGTCCCCGACGTACACGTCGACGGACGCGTCGGTCCACTGCAGCAGCGACCGGTCGCGCACCGCCCAGCCGACGACCCGGATGTCGACCTCCGGGTACGGCCAGCCGTTCCAGCGCGTCCCGTCGGCGTTCAGGAGCGTCGCGAACCACTTCCGGTACTGGGCCTCGTACTGCGCGTGGATGCGGTCGCGCTGCGCCGCCGTGACCGTCTTCGCGGAGTCCCACCGCACGCGCACGTTGAGGTACCCACCGTTCGCGACCACCTGGTCCCAACCGAAGTTGCGGAAGCCGTAGAGGTTGCCGCTGTTGTACGTCTGCTCCTGGTGCCGCCACACCTCGTCGAGGGGTGTGACGAGCGCGGCCGGCGGGTTCCAGACGGTCGGCGCCGTCGTCGGGGTGGGCGTGGGCGTCGGCGTGCGGGTCGGCGAGGGCGTGGGGCCGGGCGTGACGGTCGGCGTGGGCGTGGGGGTGCGCGTCGCTGTCGGCGTCGGTGTCGGGGTGGGTGACGTGGTCGGGGTGGGCTGGCCGGCCACCGTGCACGTGACCCCGTTCAGCCGGACGTCCGCGGGTGGCGGCGTCCGGCCGTTGTGCGTCGCGTTGAAGCCGACGGTCCACGTCTCCCCCGCCGCGAGGCGCTGCTTCCAGGCGGGCGCGCGGGCGGTGACCGCCGTGCCGCTCGTCGTGAGGTCGGCGTTCCAGCCCTGCACGAGGTTCTCCCCGGCGGTGAACGTCCAGGTGAGCTGCCAGCCGTCGACGGGTCGGTCGACGGTGACGGCGAGGTCGCCGGTGAAGCCGGTGCCCCACGACGACGCGACCGCGTAGCGGGCGGTGCAGCCCGCTACGGCCGAGGCGGAGGTGCCGGGCACGACGGCGCCTGCGGCGGCGAGCAGGGCGACGGCCCCGGCCGTGACGGCGCGGGCGGTGGCCCGTGGGCGGGTGGGTCGAAGGTGCGGCATGACGCTCCAGACGTCGGGCGACCGGCGTCGCGCGTGCGGTCGCAGCGGGTGCAGGAGCGGCACGCTAGTGACGTCGAAGCGCTTCCGTCTCCGGCCTGAACCCTTTCAGGTCCGCTTTCGTCGGCGCGTCCCGCGTGTCATGCCGGGTCGGACGACCCCGCCGCGTCCGTGCGTCCGGGCTCGACGTCGACGTCTCCGTGCGGCAGCCCGGTGATGCCCAGCTCGTCGGCGAGGAACAGAAACGCCTTGCCGTACGGGTGGTCGCGCACGTCCTGACGGACCCGGTCCCAGTCGATCTGCTCCCGCAGCGCGCGGACGATCGCCAGCAGCCGTCCGAAGTCGCACGCGTGCTCGCCGAGCACCCGCATCTTCGCCGACACGATGTCGGTGGCGCCCAGCACCGGCATCCGCACCGCCAGCACCTCGAGCTCGTCGCTGCGCTCCAGCAGCTCGCGCGTCACCGGCTGACCGACCATCCGGAACAGCACGTCCACCAGCTGCCCGTGGTGGAACGCCTTGAAGAGCCAGTTCTCCGCGGGCTGCTCGACGACCAGCCCCGCGGCCGCGATCGCGGCCTTGGCCCGGTCGACGTCCTCCTCCGTCACGGCGAAGTCCGCGTCGTGGCTCGGCTCGGGCGCGCCGCGCGCCCACGACGCGTACCCGCCGACGAGCGCGAACGGGATCTGCGCGTCCGTCAGCGCCACCGCGACGAGCCGCAGGCCGTCCTGCAGCGCCGTGCGGTCGTCCGGCGGGTTCTCGAGGGCTCCCTGCACCGTCATCGGGCCA
The DNA here is from genome assembly GCF_003851725.1 of Cellulomonas algicola. Taxonomy (GTDB): domain Bacteria; phylum Actinomycetota; class Actinomycetes; order Actinomycetales; family Cellulomonadaceae; genus Cellulomonas; species Cellulomonas algicola. The sequence continues at coordinate 10,768 of NZ_BHYL01000075.1, forward strand.
TCCTTCATCCCGCCGCGCAGACCCGCAGGTCGACGACGAGAATCGCGAGGGTGCGACTCGCGACCTTCAACATCCTGCACGGCCGGTCCACCGTCGACGGCGAGGTCGACCTCGACCGGTTCGCCGCCGCGGTGCGCGGCCTCGACGCCGACGTGCTCGCCCTCCAGGAGGTCGACCGCGACCAGCCCCGCTCGCACGGCGCCGACCTCACGGTCGTCGCGGCCGACGCGATGGGAGCGCCCCACCACCGGTTCGTCGCGACGCTGCACGGCGAGCCGGGCCTCTGGACGGCGGCGACGGGCGACCGCGAGCCGTCGGCCGCCCGGTACGGCATCGCGCTGCTGAGCCGGCACCCGGTCCGCGAGTGGCGCGTCCTGACGCTTCCCACGCTGCGTCGCCGCGCTCCCGTGCGGTGGCCCGGGGAACGGTGGCCGACGCTCGTGCGGGACGAGCCGCGCGCGGCGCTCGCCGCGGTCGTCGACGGGCCCGCGTTCACGCTGACCGTGGTCGCGACCCACCTCACGTTCATCCCCGGCTGGAACGTCCGGCAGCTGCGGCACCTCGTGGGGCAGGTGCAGCCGCTCCCCCGCCCTCTCGTGCTCATGGGCGACCTCAACCTCGAGCCGGACCGGCCGCAGCGTGCGACCGGCATGCGGCCGCTGGCGACCGTCCCGACGTACCCCGTGGGCGTCCCGGAGCGCCAGCTCGACCACGTGCTCGCCGACGGGCCGCTCCACGTGTCCCGGCCGGCCGTCTCGGTCGACACCGGCCTCTCCGACCACCGCGCCCTCGTCCTGGACGTCGCGCTGCCCGCCTGAGCCGGGAGGACCCTGGCCCGCCCTGACGAGCCCTGACGGGTCCTGACGGGTCCTGACGGCCCACGGGACGCGCTGGAGGTCGCATCGAGGCCACCGGGCGTGCTGGTCGGAGCGAGGCGGCCTCCGGGCGCACAGGACGGCCCAGCAGGACGCGCGGGCGCGAGGAACGGCCGAGGGGCCGGCGCGGCTCGTGCCGCACCGACCCCTCGGTCACGTCCGACGGGCGAGCGCCCGTCAGGTCTGCGTTCAGCCGACCTCGCCGAACTCCGACTTCGTGAACGTGTACTTGTTGTCCGCACCGAAGGTGTAGACACCGATGTACGCGGACGACGGGTCGTTGTCCGCGTTGAACGGACCGACGCCCGAGACGGCCTCGTAGTCGATGTCCTTGCCGTCGTCGAGCAGCTTGACGCAGTCGGCGAACGTGTCGCACTTCTCGCCACCGTCGGCACCCGAGACCGCGGCCAGGTTGGCCTGGATGGTCTCACCGTCGGTGTCGCCGCCCTTCACCGCGGCGAGCGCGGCGAGGATCGTGGCGTCGTACGACTCGGCGGCGTACGAGTAGTCGCTCAGCGAGTCGTTGACCTCGGCGAGCCGGGCCTGGAACTCCTCGCTCGGGAACGCACCGGGCAGGGTGCCCTGGGCACCCTCGAGCAGACCGGCCTGGAACTCCTCGCCGAACTGCGTGAGGTTGCCGTCGACGAAGTAGACCTTCGACATGTCGTAGCCCTGCGCGGCCAGCTCGCTGATGATGAGCGGCGTCTGCGTGGTGAACGCGATGATCGCGATCGCGTCCGGCCCGGCCGCCAGCGCGTTGCTGACGATCGAGGTGTAGTTCGTCTCGTTCGGGTCGAACTCCTGGCCGGCGGAGCCGTACGCGAGGGTCGCGCCCGAGTCCGTGACGACCTTCTCGACGACGTCGCGCAGCGACGTGCCGTAGTCGTCGTTGAAGACGAGGATGCCGGGGTTCACGGCGCCGTCCCCGAGGATCAGGTTGGCGAGCGCAGAGCCCTGGACGGTGTCCGGCGGGGCGGTGCGGAAGTAGAAGTCGTTCGTGCCGGACAGGTCCGTCGCCGTGTTGGCGGGCGAGATCTGCACGATCTTGGCGCCGGTGATGTCGTCGATGACGTTGCGCGTCACCGAGGACGACGCGGCACCGACGATGACCGAGACGTCCTGGCTGATGAGGTCCTGCACCGACTGGGTGGCGACCTCGGCGTGCTCGGCGTCCGAGGAGTCGGTGTGCACGGCCTCGACGTCCGAGCCGAGGACCCCGCCTGCTTCGTTGATGTCCTTGACCGCGAGGTCGACGCCGGCGATCTCGGGCGGGCCGAGCTGCGCGAGCGAGCCGGTCTGCGGCAGCAGCGTGCCGATCTTGAGCGCGGCGGCCGAGTCGGAGCCGCCGTCGGTCGCGTCGTCGCCGCTGTCGCCGTCCCCGCCGCTGCACGCGGCGAGGATCAGCGCGGCAGCGCCCGCCAGGGCTGCGGCCCTGACTGCGTGTGTCGAACGAATCATGCGTGGTACCCCTCTTGTCGAGTACTGCGTCCCGCCGATCCCTGGTGAGGATCGGTGCAGTGTGGCGCGAAGGTAACCAGTCTTTGTATCCGGGATGTGAATGTCTCTGTCTCAGGGCATGTTTGTTGCAGAGTTGTGACAAAAGCGAGGCCGGCCGAGCGTGATGCTCGACCGGCCTCGTGACCGTGGGGCGGGCGTCAGGACGCGCCGCCGCCGACCTGCTCGATGACGGCGTCGGCGACCTCGCGCATGGTGAGGCGGCGGTCCATCGACGTCTTCTGGATCCAGCGGAACGACTCGGGCTCGGTGAGGCCCATCTTGGTCATGAGCAGGCCCTTCGCGCGGTCCACGCGCTTGCGGGTCTCGAACCGCTCGGCGAGGTCGGCGACCTCGGACTCGAGCGCGCTGATCTGCGCGTACCGCGAGATGGCGATCTCGACCGCGGGCAGCAGGTCGGCCGGGCTGAACGGCTTGACGACGTACGCCATCGCGCCGGCGTCGCGCGCACGCTCGACGAGCTCGGTCTGCGAGAACGCGGTGAGGAGCACGACGGGCGCGAGGTGGGCCTTGCCGATGCGCTCGGCCGCCGAGATGCCGTCGAGGACCGGCATCTTCACGTCCATGACGACGACGTCGGGCTTGAGCTCCGTCGCGAGGGCGACCGCCTGCTCACCGTCACCGGCCTCGCCGACGACGTCGAAGCCCGCGTCGCGCAGCGTCTCGACGACGTCCATGCGGATGAGGGCCTCGTCCTCGGCGACGACCGCGCGGCGCGCCGGGCGCCCCGTGGTGCTGCTCGCGGGCTCGGGGGCGGGCTCCGCCGCCGGGGCCGCGCTCGGCAGGTCGAGGGGGGTCGCCTCGGTGGGCTCGGGGGTCTCGTCCGTGGTCACGGTGCACAGCGTAGTCGCCGTGGGTGGGCGGGTTGCGGGCAACCGGCGCTGTGACGTACGCCGCAGCAGGTGGGCGCGTCGGCGGCGGTGCTCACGGAGGCGGTGCGTCGTGGGTCGCGACGCGGTCGGCCCGTGTGTCGCGGCGGTGTCCGCGTGCTGGTGACGCCCGGTCGGACGGGTGCGGTTCGCGTCTATCCTGGCGGCCTGGCCCCGATAGCCCAACCGGCAGAGGCGTTCGGCTCAAACCCGATCCAGTGTGGGTTCGAATCCCACTCGGGGCACCACATCTGGACACCTCCAGAGCCATCAGGGCGCTCCCGGAGCGTCCCGGGCGGCCTGTGAGGCATCTGGACGGCCGCCCGTCAGCACATCGCGTGTGCGTGGCCCTGGCGGATAGGCGTGGCCGCGCGCATCGCTGCAGCAACGCGGGTCCCACTCGGTCGAGCGCACCGGGTCTCTAAGACATGGAGCGCGGCAGCAGCCCTGAGCACGTGAGCCGGCGGGTACACCTCGACACCCCTCGTGTCGCACTCGCCGCCTGAGACCCGCTGCCACCTACGCGTCGCAGAGCCGACCCTCAGTCCAGCGAGGTGGTCATGAGGTCATTGGCGCACGATCACTCTGCCAGGCCTTCGCCTCGGTCAGCCGTCAACGGCCGTCGCGAGCCGCCTGGCGTCGCGCGCCGGCGGCCTGGGACGAGGCGTCGCGCTTGGCGCCCCCGGTCGTCTGCTGATGATCGCGGGCGACCCCCGGACCGGAGCCTGTGCCCATTGGCCCCTCGCTGGCGGGGCCGGTGGACCGGCCGGCCTGCGCGGCAGCCAGCCGCTCTTGCTTGAGCTCCTCGGCCGCTGCCCTGGCCAGCACCGCCAACCGGTCGCTGACCTGGGCGAGCACGTCCTCGAAGATCTCGGCTTTCTGCGCCGCCCGGGTGTTCTTGGGTCGTGCGGCCCCGCGGCCGCCGTGGTCCTGCACCCCGGCGGCGGCCTGGCGGCGGTAGTTCTTCTGGTACTTCTTGCGTGCGCGGCGGACCCGTTGGTGCAGCGTCAGCAGCTCGTCCTCGTCGAGGTGATCCATCCGCGCCGGTTCGGTCTCCCGCACCAGGTCGCGCTCCTCGGAGTTGAGGACGCTGAGCAGCTCGTTCATCGGGACTCCGGTCTGGTGGTCCGTGCCGTTCCTGTCGCTGTGATCGACCGTAGCGCGTTGAGCCCGCCTCGACCTGGCGAGATCGGTAGGTTGACGGGTCAGGAGGCATCGATGGGGGCACCGTGCGGATCGGCCGGCGACTGGTCGTCGCGACGACGGTGGTGACCTCGGCGCCGGCCGTGGTCCGGTTCGGGCGCTGACTCCCGTGGCCGACGTCGACGCCAAGAAGGTCGAGCGTCGAGCACTGGTCGGGTCGATCGTCGGCGCGTCTGTGATCGGGGCTGCGGCGCTCGTCTGGGGCGTCGTGGCGCAGTCCCGGGTGCTGCTCTTCGACGGCGCTTTCGTCCTCCTCGGGATCGTGTTGTCCGCGCTGTCCCTCGCTGCGTCCCGGGCTGCGGCGATCGCGCCGAGCGCCCGCTTCCCGTTCGGTCGGCAGGCGGTGACCCCGATCGCGATCGCGATCCAGGGCGCCGCGCTGCTCGGGACGCTCGTCTACGCGGCCGCGGACGCTGTCGCGATCATCCTGGCCGGAGGCTCCGACGTCGCTGCCGGCACTGTCGTCGCCTACGGGCTGCTGTCGATGGTCTGCTCGATCGGCCTGGTCCGCTGGCTCAGGCGCACCGCGCCCGCCTCCGACCTTGTGGTCGCCGAGGTCGCCCAGTGGCGCGCCGGAGCCCTGCTGAGTCTCGTCTATGCGGCGGGCGCGGGAGTGGCCCTGCTCCTGGCCGTCTGGTCGCTCGACGACGTCGTGCGCTACGTCGACCCGGGGCTCGTGCTCCTGGCCTGCGTGGTGCTCGTGCCGATCCCCCTGCGGCTGTTGCGGGCGGCCGGGCTCGAGCTCATGGAGGCCGCCCCGCCCACCGAGATCGCCACCAGGATCGACCGCGCTGTCGAAGAGGTTCGCGCCGAGTTCGACCTGCCCAGTCCTGTCGTCCGCGCGACCAAGCTCGGCGAGCGGCTCTACGTCGAGATCGACTTCGTCGTGGCAGCCGGCGGGTGGGACGTCTCCGGTGAGGACCGGGTCCGCCGCGCACTCCTCGGACGACTCGAGACGCTCGGCTACGAGCTCTGGGCCAACGTCGAACTCACTACCGACCCCGAGCTGGCGGCCTAGCTGTACTGACCCGCTGCGTTGTTGACTCGGTCGATGGGGCGTTGGCCGCCGATGCCGAGGTGGGGTCGGTCCAGGTTGTAGTGCTCGAGCCAGGTGGGCAAGAGTGCGGCACGTTCGTC
>NZ_BHYL01000076.1 GCF_003851725.1 Cellulomonas algicola
GTCCCGTCCGGTCCCGGCGTCGCCGTCCGTCGCGTCGACGCGGCCGGCGCGGACGTCCGTGCCCGCGTCGACGTCCCTGTCCGCGCCGGCGTCGGTGCCGGCCGCAGCGGTGCCGGACGCGGTCGCCGACGCACGCTCGTCCGTGCCGCGCGGCGAGCCCGACGCCTGCGCCGGGGGAGTGCTCGTGTGGTCGGACAGCACGGGCGCCGTGGCCGCCACCGGAGCGGACTGCGTCTTGGTCGTCGACGCAGCCTGCTCCTTCTCGAACGCGGCCTCGGCCCGCGCGGCACGGTCGAGCATCGCGCGGTCGGGGTTGTGGCCGAGCAGGTTCCGCAGCTCGTCGAGGTACGTGGTGATCGACTCGCGCTGACGGTGCAGGTCCTCGACCTGACGCATCGCGGTCGTCCGCTCGCGCTCGGACTCGGTCATGGCGTCCGAGATCTGCTTCTCGGCGTGCTCGCGGGCCTCGGCGACGACGCGGTCGGCGTTGCGCCGGGCGTTGGCGACCAGGTCGCGGGCGTGGTCCTCGGAGTCCTTGCGCACCTTCTCGGCCTGCGCGAGCGCCTTGGCGACGCGCTCCTCGGCCTCGGACGCGTGCGCCTCGGCGTCGGCGACGAGCCGCTCGGTCTCGACGCGCGCCTGGTCGTGCCGCGCGGCGTCCTCCCGCTCGCTCGCCTCGCGCTTCGACGCGATCTCGAGCTCGGCGTCGGCGAGGCGCTGCTCGGCGGTCCGGACGAGCTCGTCGGCCTGCGCCCGCGCGGAGGAGACGATCTCGCCCGAGGTGCGGCGGGCCTCGGTGAGCGCGCGGTCGACCTCGAGGCGGGTCCGCTCGCGGAGCTCGGCGGTCTCGCGCTCGGCCGCGGCGCGTGCCTCGGACGTCTCGCGGTCGGTGATCTCGCGCAGCTCGTCGGTCTCGCGCTCGGTGGTGATGCGCAGGTGCGTGGCCTCGTGCTCGGTCCGCTCGCGCAGCTCGCTCGTCTCGCGCTCCGCCTGGGCGCGCGTCTCGGCGGCGTACTGCTCGGCGTCCGTCCGCAGGGCGACGACGGCCTGCTCCGCGTCGGTGCGGGCCGCGGCGAGCTCGTCGGCGGTCGCGGCACGCAGCTCGCCGACCTCGCGCTCGGCGCTCGCGCGGACGAACGCGGCGTACTGCTCGGCCTCGGCCCGCAGCGCGGCGACCTCGCCGGAGACGCGCTGCTGGAGCGCGGTGGCCTCGCGCTCGGCGCTCGCTCGCACGCCGTCGGCGTACTCCTGCGTCTGGACGCGCAGCGACGTGACCTCGGCGGCGGCGGCCTGGCGGACGGCGGCGATCTCCGCCGACGCGTCGGACCGCAGCTGCGCGACGTACCGGTCCACCTCGGCGCGCGCCGCGGCCAGCTCGGCCTCGGTGCGCGAGCGCAGCTCGGAGGTGTCGGCGTCGGCCGCCTGGCGCAGGTCCTGCGCGTAGCGCTCGGCGTCCTCCCGCTGGGCGGTGGTCTCGGCCTCGGTGCGGGCCCGCAGCTCGCTCGCGGTGCGCTCGGTCGCGACACGCAGCTGCGTCGCCTCGTGCTCGACGGTGGCGCGCAGCGTCCCGAGCTCGCGCTCGAGGGACGTGCGGCGCTCCGCCTCCTCGGTCGTGATCGCGCTCTGGATGCGTGCGGCCTCCCGCTCGGCGGACCCGACGAGCTCCTCGGCGCGGCGCTGCGCGGCGAGCAGCGTGCTCTCGGCCTCGGCGGCGGCGGTGGTGCGGAGCTCCTCGGCCTCGCGGCGCGACGTCGCGAGCAGCTCGGCGACCTCGTTCTCCGCACGGGCACGCAGCTGGCCGGCGGCGAGCTTGGCGCGGGCGAGGGCGTCGGCGGCCTGCGCGTTCGCCTGCGTGACGACGTCGGACGACTGCTCCTCGGCGGACCTCAGCAGCTGCTCGATGCGCGAGCCGAGCCCGGAGTACGTCGGCCGCTCGGCCTCGCGGAGCTGGCGGTGCGCCTCGGAGAGCTCGCCCGCGACCTGCAGCGCCTTCGCGTCGGCGGCCTCGACCTGCGCGCGCGCGTCCGCGACGGACTTCTCCAGCGAGGAGATCCTGGCGTCGACGGCCTCACGTTCGTAACCACGGAAGTTCACGACCGGGAAGGGGGTGCGGGCATCGGGCACGAGCGGTCCTCCTGGGCTCGTGGGCGCCGGCGCGGCCCCTCCGACGAGGTGCTCGACGGCAGCCGGTGCCCCGCCGGCCAGGATACGCGTGTCGTCCGACCGGACGACGCGGACCCGCGTCCCCGCGGCCGGTGGCCGACGGTGCCGACTCGCGCACGGGACCTGCGACGACGTGCCGGGTTCGACCCTTTCCGTCCGCTCTCGTTCGGTCGTGCGCGGCCCCTCTGCCTATCCTGGTTCTTCTCGTCCCGAGAGGATCCTGCGTGCTCAAGCGACTGACCATCGCCCTGCTCGGCGTCGTCGGACTGGTCGTCATCGGCCTCGGCATCGCGTCCGCGACGGTGTGGAGGGCCGACGACGTCCTCGTCGCCACGACGTCCGGCGACGCCCGGACGCTCGTCACCGACCCGGGCGTCCTGGAGCTCGGCGGCGACCCCGTGACCGTGACCGTCGAGGCCGCCGACGACGCCCCCGTCGTCCTCGCGGTCGGCCGCGACACGGACGTCGACGGCTGGGTCGGCACCGACGCGCACGACCGCGTGACGGGCCTCGACGGCTGGCACGAGCTCGCGATCGACGCGGTCGCCGCCCCCGCGCCCACCGCGTCCGCGTCGGCGGCTCCCGACGCGGCGGCGACGGAGGGCGCGGAGCCCGCGGCCCCCGCCGACGGTGCCGCGA
>NZ_BHYL01000077.1 GCF_003851725.1 Cellulomonas algicola
GGTGCGGTCGCCCCGACGGAGACGACCGCACCCGCGCGAGGTCACGGCGTGATCGTGAGCGGCTGCTCCCCGAAGGTGAGACGCCAGTCCGGATTGGTCGAGCTGAACGTCGCCGGGTCGATGACCTGCTGCTCGGTGACCCAGTCGATGAGCAGCTGGCGGATCTCCACCTGCCGGTTGACGAGCACGGGAGCGCTCGTGACGCCGGGGAAGCTGCCGCCGCCGGACTGCCGGTAGTTGTTGATCGCGACCACGAAATCCTGGCCGTCCGTGACGGGTGTGCCGTCGTAGGCGAGCCCGGTGATGCGGCTGCCCACGGGCTGCCCGAGGTCGATGTCGTACGTGAGCGGCGCGTCCAGCCCGCGCATGACGTCGTCGTTGTAGTCCGGCGTGCCGTTGGGGGCCGTGGCCGTGGGGGCGTTGGTGAGGTCCGCGGACGCGTAGGTCCCCGCGGCGGTGACGGGCTTGAAGTACTCCGCCGACTTCTCCAGGTACGCCTTCACCTGCGCACCCGTGAGCCGGATGCCCATGAGGGTGTTGTCGTAGATGTACAGCCCCGCGACGTCGCGGACCGACACCTCTCCGGCGGGGATCGCGGCCTCCCGGTTGAACGGCGCGGCGATCGACAGCACCGGGAGGTCGGCGTCGGCCCCCGTCAGCTCGGCCTGCACGGCCTGCGCCTGGACGTGGTTGATGAGGTCGAGCGCCGCGGTGTCCTCGTAGCGCGCGGTCGCCGCGGACATCGCCTCGGTCGACGTGCCGATCACGCTGTTGACGTAGGCGACGACCGTGGCCTGCTCGTCGGCGAGCAGGTCGACGATCTCGGGGTCCTCCGGGACGGTGTTCGCGTTCAGCACGTCCGCCTCGACGCCGTCGACCGTCCACCTCCCGCGGTGGAACGTGAGGTCCACGTCGAAGGTCGACAGGCGCATGCCCCAGCGCAGCGGCTCGGACAGCACGACCGGCTTGCCCGTGGCCGTGTTCGTGACCACCCGCTCGGGGATCTCCTGGTGCGCGTGCCCGACGAGGATCGCGTCGATGCCCGGCACCTGCTGCGCGACGAGCGTCGCGGCGTTCTCCGGGAACGGCAGCGCGTCGCCGTACGACGACGACGTGTCCGCGCCCGAGTGCGCGGACACGATGACGACGTCCGCCCCCTTGCGCCGCATCTCCGGGACGTAGCGCTGCGCGGCCTCGACGAGTCCGCCGAACTGCATCTGGCCCTCGACGTTCGCCTTGTCCCAGATCGCGATGCCCGGGTTGGTCAGGCCGAGGATGCCGACCCGCACGGGCTTGCCGCCCCGCGGGTGCAGGGTCTCGATGACGTAGGGCGCGAACGCGGGCTTCCCGGTGCGCGCCGACGTCGCGTTCGCGCCGAGCAGCGGGAAGTCGAGCTGCCGCTGGAACGTGCGCAGCAGCGGGATGCCGTAGTTGAACTCGTGGTTGCCGAGCGCCGCCGCGTCGTACCCGATCGCGTTCATCGCCGCGGCCATCGGGTGCACGCCGCCCTCCGTGATCGGCTCGACCTTCGCGTAGTAGTACGCGAGCGACGTGCCCTGGATCGTGTCGCCGGCGTCGACGAGCAGCGTGTTGCGGGCACCGCGGTCTGCACGCACCTGGTCGACGAGCGTCGAGATCTTCGCCAGGCCCACGTCGTTGTGCGCGCTGTCGTCGTACTCGGCGTCCTTGAAGTAGTCCCAGTTGAGGACGTTGCCGTGCAGGTCGCTCGTGCCCATGACGGTGATCGAGTAGGTGCGGTCGTGACCGCGACCGTGGTCGGCGGTGTCGCCCGCGGTCGCGGGCGTCGCGAGGGTGAGCGCGAGCGCGGCGGTCGCGGTGACCACGGCGACGCGTCGGCGGGTGCGCCGTGGGGTGGGGGAGCGCATGGGCGAGACCTCCTGGGGTGTGGCGGTGCGCACCGGTCGGTGACGCGGCGCACCGTACTCCGGACGGGTGACAGCCACACGTCGGCCGGCCGCCCGACGGTGACCGCGAGGCGGCGCGGCGGTGACGTCGGCGCCCGTCGCGCGGTGACGGGCCGCGCGCCGTAGCGTCGGGGGCTCCGACCCCTCGTCCCACCTGGAGGTCCTCGATGGCTCCGTTCGGCCGCCGCTCGCGGGAGCACCCCCGCACCCGCGACACCGACCGGCAGGAGCTCTCGCCGCCCCGCCCGGTGCGCGGCGCGTCGGGCCTCTGGTCCGACGGCGTCGGACGCGCCGGGACGCGTTCGCTGCAGGTGCTCGCGATCATCGCGCTCGTCGCCGTCCTCGTGTTCGTGGTGACGCAGCTGACGCTCGTCGTCATCCCGGTGCTCATCGCGCTCGTGCTGGCCGCGGCGATCTCGCCGCTCGTCACGTTCCTGCGCCGCAAGGGCCTGCCGTCGCTCGCGGCGACGTGGATCGCGCTGGTCGCGCTCGTCGCGCTGCTGGCGCTCATCCTCTGGCTGGTCGTGCGGGCGGTCGTGAACCAGTGGGACGCGCTCCGCGACCAGGCCCTCGACGGCTTCGACGAGCTCCAGGCCTACGTCGAGGGCCTGCCGTTCGACATCACCGAGGAGCAGATCCAGTCGGTGCGCGACTCGGTCACGGGCCTGCTGCAGTCCGACGCGGTCAGCGCGGGCGCGGTCGCGGGCGTCTCGCAGACCGTCGACTTCGTCGCCGGCTTCTTCATCATGGTCGTCGTCCTGTTCTTCTTCCTGAAGGACGGCCCGACGATCTGGGAGTTCCTGCTCCGGCCCTTCGACGGGCACCGGTACGAGCGGGGCCGGCGCATCGGCGTCACGACCGTCAGCACGCTGGGCGGCTACATCCGCGGGACCGCGATCGTCGCAGCCGTCGACGCCGTCGCCATCGGCATCGGCCTCGCCATCGTGGGCGTGCCGCTGGTGATCCCGCTGTCGGTCCTCGTCTTCCTGCTCGCGTTCATCCCGCTGGTCGGCGCGACGCTCGCCGGGATCCTCTCCGCGCTCGTCGCCCTCGTGGCGGTCGGGCCCGTCGAGGCGCTGATCGTCGTCGCGATCGTGGTCGTGGTGAACCAGGTCGAGGGCGACTTCCTCCAGCCGATCGTCATGGGCCGCGCGCTGCAGCTGCACCCGCTCGTCATCCTGTTCGCGCTGACCGCCGGCACGGTGCTCGCCGGGCTCACCGGCGCCGTCCTGGCCGTGCCGATCGCCGCCTCGATCTGGCGGGCGGTGCAGGTGTGGGACGGTCCCGACCTGCCGGCCCGGTTCGCCCGGCCCAAGAAGCGGGACGCGCTCGCGGCGAGCTCGGCCGTCGTGGAGCCCGCGTCGCGCGCATGACGGCGCGCGGCTCGTCCGTCGTGCGCGCCCGTCGGCGCCGGTGCGCCCGCCCGCCCGCGCGCTCGCGTCAGGCGGCGGGTGTGCCGACGGCGGAGGCGAGCCGGGTGTCGAGCGCCACGACCCGGCGCGCGTGCCCGACGGCCTCGTCCAGGTGCGCGAACACCTGGTCGTCGTCGAGCGGGTCGAGCACCCCGACGCGGCGCGCGAGGCCGAGGTGGTCCGGCTGGAGCCCCTTGACGAGGACGGTCACGCCGCGGCGGTGCAGCCCGGCCACGAGCTCGCCCAGGACCTGTGCGCCGGTCGCGTCGAGGAGCTGCACCTGCGACAGGCGCAGGACCACGACGCTCACGCCGTCGATCGCCGCCACCCGCTCCAGCACGCGCTCGGCGGCCGCGAAGAACAACGGACCCTCGACGCGGAACAGCGCGATCCGCTCGTCGCCGGCGACGGGTGGTCCGGGCAGCTCCTCCCGGTGCACGCCTGCGGCGCGCGCCATCGCGCGCAGGCTGAGCGCGGCCGCGACGACGATCCCCACGCCGACGGCGTAGACGAGGTCGATCGAGACCGTCACGACGGCCGTCAGCGTGAACAGCGCGGCTGCCGCCCGCGTCGACCGGACGACGAGGCGCACGCCGCGCGCGGAGACCATGCGGACCGCCGTGACCATGAGGACGCCGGCGAGCGCGGGCAGCGGCACGTGCGCGACGACTCCGCTCAGGCTGCCGACGACCACCAGCAGGACGAGCGCGTGCACGACCGCCGCGACGCGCGTGCGGCCGCCGGAGCTGACGTTGACGGCCGTGCGGGCGATCGCGCCCGTCGCGGGCATGCCGCCGAAGAGCCCGGACGCGACCGAGGCGAGACCTTGGCCCACGAGCTCGCGGTCGGCGTCGTACGGTCCGGTGCTCGCGTGCGACGAGGCCACGCGCGCCGACAGCAGCGACTCGATGGCCGCGAGAGCGGCGACCGTCACAGCCGGGCCGGTGAGCCCGGCGAGCGTCGTGAGGTCGACCGTCGGCCACGCGGGCGCGGGGAGCCCGGCGGGGAGCGCGCCGATCGTCGCGACGGGCAGGTGCGCCACCGCGGTCACGACCGTGACGAGGGTGATCGCGACGAGCGACCCGGGCACCGCGGGGTGCACCCGCGGAGCGAGCAGCATCACGGCGACGACGGAGGCGACCACCCCGGCCGACCAGAGCGCGTCGGGCGCGGTCGCCTCGCCGAGGGACTGGAGCGCCGCGACCGCGGCGTTCGCGTCGTGTCCGGCGGCGGGCACGCCCACCGCGGCGGGGACCTGCTGCAGGAAGATGAGGATCGCGATGCCGAGGGTGAACCCCTCGATCACCGGCCACGGGATCATGCCGACGAGGCGCCCGAGGCGCAGCACGCCGGCGACGACGACGAGCGCACCGGCCAGCAGCGCGACGACGGGCACCGCGCCGGCGCCGTGCGTCGCGACGATCGGCGCGAGGACGACGACCATCGCGCCGGTCGGGCCGGACACCTGGACGTGCGACCCGCCGAGCACCGCGGCCACGAGACCCGCGACGATCGCTGTGACCAGGCCCGCCTCTGCGCCGACGCCCGAGCTCACGCCGAAGGCGAGCGCGAGCGGCAGCGCCACGACGCCGACGGTGACCCCCGCCAGGAGGTCGGCCCGCCAGGACGTGCGCAGGGCGGCGTAGTCGTGCCGTCCCGGGAGCAGCGTCCGGAGGCCGGAGCCGGCCCTCACCGCGGGGCCGTCATGGACGCGAACTCGTCGGCGACCGCGGCGAGCTGGTCCTGGGTCGAGCGCAGGATCTCGCCGAGGAGCTCGCGCGCGACGCGCAGCAGCTCGGCGACGTGCGCGGACGCGAGGCGGTAGTCGACCGCGCTGCCGCGTCGCGCGGACTCGACGAGGTGGTAGCGGCGCAGGACCGCGAGGTGCTGCGAGAGGTGCGACGCCTCGAGCCCGGTCTCGGCGATGAGCGTCGAGACCGGGACGTCGTCCCCCGCCGCGAGGAGCTCGAGGATGCGGATGCGCACGGGGTGCGCCAGGCCCTTGAAGAGGTTCGCCTTGACCTCGTTGAGCGGCGGCGAGGAAGGCATGCGCGTCCTGTCCCTTGACGATGTGATGGATCCATCATATCGCTGGACGGAGTCCGTCCCGGACGACGAGGGCCGGGGACACCCGCGACCACCCGGGACCACCCCGTCGCGCGCCCGACCCGCGACGTTCGTAGAGTGGCGGCCTCATGGCACCTCCCGACGCTCCACGACGGGCGCGGGCACGGCAGGCCCTGTCGTCCTTGCGCCGCGAGCTCCTGACCGTCGGGCCGCACGGGCACGCGCACTGGCCCGCGATCCGCGTCGGCCTCAGCGTCACCGTGCCCCTCGTCGCGTGCCTCGCCCTCGGGCATCCCGGGTGGACCCCCTTCGCGACGTTCGGCGCGATGTGCTCGGTGTACGGCAAGCAGCTCGACTACCCCGCCCGCGCGCGCCTGCAGGCCGGGACCGGGCTCGCGCTCGTCGCCGCGGTGGTCGCCGGCACCGCCGCCGGGGTCGTCGCCCCCGGCTCCCTCCTGGCCGTCGCCACGATGGCCGTGTTCTCCGCCCTCGGCTGCGTGCTCGCCCGGGTCCTCGGCTGGTCGCCCGTCCCGTCGCTGTTCCTCGTCTTCGCGGTCGGGACGCTGTCGTCGTACGCGCACCCCGCGTCCGACCTCGTGCCCGCCGTGGTGCTGCCCACCGCGGCGGCGGCGCTCGCCGTCGCGCTCGGTCAGGTCGGCCGCTGGTTGCCGACGTCACGCCGCCCTCGCGTACCCGCCCCCGCACCGTCGCCCCTGCGCGCGGCGCTCGCGAGCCGCACGGTCGTCGTCGACGTCGCGGTGCACGCCGCCGCGCCGCTCGCCGCCGGGGCGATCGCCCTCGCCGCGGGCCTCGGCCACCCGTACTGGGCGGCGGTCACCGCGACCGTCCCCCTGGTCGGGCCCACGCCCGTGGCACGCGTCGGACGGGCGGCGCAGCGCGTCGCCGGCACCCTGCTCGGCGTCCTCGTCGCGGCCGCGATCCTCGCCGGGGACCCGTCGCCGTGGGTCCTCGTGGCCTGGGTGGCGGCCCTCCAGGTGGTCACCGAGCTGTTCGTCGCGCGCCACTACGGCATCGCCGTCGTGGCCATCACCCCCATGGCGCTCGTCCTGTCGTGGCTCGGCGGCGGTCCGACGACGCTCGACCGGCTCGTCGTCGACCGCGTCGTCGAGACCGTCCTCGGGGCCGCGGTCGGCGTGCTCGTGCTCGCGCTCGCGCGCCTGCTCGACCCGCCACGGCGCCGTGCGGCTACCGGCCGAGCAGCGGTGCCGGGTTGACCGTCGACCCGTTCCGGTACACCTCGAAGTGCAGGTGGCACGCACCGGACAAGCCGGTGTTGCCCGAGTAGCCCACGAGGTCGCCCCGACGGACGCGCTGCCCCGCGGCGACCGTGGACCGCGTGAGGTGGTTGAGGCTGCTCATGAGCGACTGCCCGTCGACCGGCCCGTGGTCGAGCATGACCTGGTTGCCGAACCCGTTGCGCCACTGGGACCACCGCACGACCGCGTCGCGCGGCGCGTACAACGGGGTGCCGCAGTACGTCCGCAGGTCGATCCCCGCGTGCAGGCGCGTGTAGCCGAGGATCGGGTGCAGCCGCATGCCGTAGCTCGACGTCACGTGCATCGGCGTGATCGACGTGGGGTTCGTGAACACCGGGCCCGACCCACCCGACGCCGGCGGCGGGGCGGGCTGCGGGGCGGGCGGCGCCTGCGGCTGCGGCGGCGGCTGACCGGCCTTCGCCGCCTCCTCGGCACGGGCACGCTCCTGCTCGGCGCGGACCCGCTCCTGCTCGACCCGGACCCGCTCCTGCTCGGCGGCGACCCGCTGCTGCTCGGCGATGATCCCGGCGAGCTCCGCCTCGATCGCGGCGCGCTCGCGGTCGGCCGCGGCCGCCTCGGCCTCGGCCTGCGCGGTCATGTCGTCCAGCCGCCGGCGTGTGGCCTCCTGCTCCGCGAGCAGGCGCGTGATCTCCGCCTCGCGCGCGGCCGCGTCCGCGCGGGCCCGGTCGGCGCGCACGACCTCCGCGTCGGCCTCGGCCCGCAGCGCGCCGATCCTGTCCGCGACCGCCGCGAGCCGCGCCTCGTGGTTG
>NZ_BHYL01000078.1 GCF_003851725.1 Cellulomonas algicola
TCGACGGCCCGCCCGTCCGCGCCGTGTCGGTCCCGCGCGCTCGCCCGGACCGCCGCCGCGCTCGCGGTCGTCGCCGCGCTCGCCGCCGGCTGCACGTCCGCGTCCGAGGGCGACGCGCCCGCCGACGTCGTCGACCAGGGCTACCAGTCGGGCGACGGCAGCGCCACGACGTGGGTCGCCGCCGACCGCAAGGGGCCGGTGGAGCTGTCCGGCACGGCGTACGACGGCAGCGCGCAGGACGTCGCGGACTGGCGCGGCGACGTCGTCGTCCTCAACACCTGGTACGCGAACTGCCCGCCGTGCCGCGCGGAGGCGCCCGACCTGGTCGCGCTCGCGACCGACTACGCCGACGACGGCGTGCACGTGCTCGGGATCAACGGGACGGACGCCGCCGGCGCCGCAGAGGCGTTCCAGCGCCAGTTCGACGTGCCGTACGTGAGCATCGAGGACACCGACGGCTCGGCGATCGCCGCGCTCCAGGGCGTCGTCCCCGTGAACGCCGTCCCGACGACGATCCTGCTCGACCGGGACGGCAAGGTCGCCGCACGCATCCTCGGCCTGGCCGAGGCGTCGACGCTGCGTGCGCTCGTCGACGAGCTCCTCGCCGAGCAGCCCGGCGGCGCCGCGTCGTGACCGCCGCCGTCGTCCCCGCCCTCGCCGCCGGCGTGCCCGTCGCGGCGGACGTCGGCGACGTCTTCGGCCAGGCGGTCGTGTCGGGCTCGCTGCTGCTCGCCGTGCCGGTCGCGCTGATCGCGGGGCTCGTGTCGTTCGCGTCGCCGTGCGTCCTGCCGCTCGTCCCGGGCTATCTGGGCTTCCTCGGCGGCATGTCCGGCGCGGGAGCGTCGCGCTCGGCCCGCACCGGCGCGACGAGCGCCGCCGCGGGGACGACCACCGCGGGGACGACCACCGCCGGGACGACCACCGCCGGGACGACCACCGCCGGGACGACCTCCGCCGGGACGACGTTCTTGACCGACGGCACGACCGTCGCGACCGGCGACGCGACGACCGGCGACGGCGGCGGGACCGCCCGCACCACGACGGCCACCGTGGAGCGCGTCGCGCCCGCCCGCTCGCGTGTGCTGCTCGGCGTCGGCCTGTTCGTCGCCGGCTTCACCGCGGTCTTCGTCGCCTACGGCGCGCTCGCCGGCTCGCTCGGCGGCCTGCTGCTGCGCTGGCAGGACCCGGTCACGCGCGTGCTCGGCCTCGTCGTGATCGTCATGGGCCTCGGGTTCCTGGGCCTGATCCCGTTCCTGCAGAACGAGCGCCGCGTCCACCTCGCACCCCGCGCCGGGCTCTGGGGCGCACCGCTGCTCGGCGTGACGTTCGGGCTCGGGTGGACGCCCTGCATCGGCCCGACGCTCGCCGCGATCCTCACGCTGTCCCTCGACGGCGGCTCGGCCGGTCGCGGCGCGCTGCTCGCCGTCGCGTTCTGCGTGGGCCTCGGCCTGCCGTTCCTGCTGGTCGCGCTCGGGCTCGAGAGCAGCGCGCGCATGGTCGGCTTCCTGCGCCGGCACCGCCGCGCGATCATGCGGGTCGGCGGCGCGATGCTCGTGATCCTGGGCCTCGCGCTGGTGACGGGCGTATGGGGGACGTGGGCGTCCTGGCTCCAGGGCGTCCTCACGGGCTACGACCCCTTCGTGCCGGTGGTGTGACGTGACGACCTACCGCCCCGAGGGCCTCGACGACGCGTTCACGCAGCCCACGGACGCGCCCGACGCACCCGCGGAGGCCCCCGTCCAGCTGCCGACCCTGGGCTTCACGGGCTGGGTGCGCTGGGCGTGGCGCCAGCTCACCAGCATGCGCGTCGCGCTGCTGCTGCTCATGCTGCTCGCCGTCGCCGCGGTGCCCGGCACGCTGTTCCCGCAGCGCGTGCAGGACCCGGCGAAGGTCGCCCAGTACCTGCTCGACCACCCGACGACGGGCCCGTGGCTCGACCGCCTCGGGTTCTTCGGCGTGTACTCGTCGGTCTGGTTCTCGGCCATCTACCTGCTGCTCTTCGTGTCGCTCGTGGGCTGCATCCTGCCGCGCACCAAGGTGCACCTCGCGGGGGTCCGCGGCCGTCCGCCGCGCACGCCCCGGCGCCTCGGCCGGTTCCCGGCGCAGGGCGGCGGGACGACGGACGACGACGCGCGCACGGTCGCCGAGCGCGCCGCGGCGACCATGCGCCAGGGCTGGTCGTGGCTGCCGTTCGTCCCGACGTACCGCGTCGACGTGCACGACGAGGGCGGCGGCACGTGGTCGGCGGCGGGGGAGCGCGGGTACCTGCGCGAGACCGGCAACCTCGTGTTCCACCTCGCGCTCGTCGGGCTGCTCGTGTCCGTCGCGACCGGCCAGCTGCTGCACTACCGCGGCCAGGCGATCGTCGTGCAGGGGCGCGGGTTCGCGAACGCGCAGGTCGACTACGACACCTTCGAGAGCGGCACCGCCTTCGACCCGTCGACGCTCGTGCCGTTCACGCTGCGACTCGACCGGTTCGACGCGCGCTTCGACCCCGAGACGCTCCAGTCCCGCGACTTCACCGCGCACGTGACGTTGACCGAGCCGGGCGACGCGCCGCAGGAGCGGACCATCAAGGTCAACCACCCGCTGACCGCCGGCGGCGCCAAGGTGTACCTGCAGGGGAACGGCTACGCGCCCGAGCTCACGGTCCGCGACGCGGCCGGCGAGGTCGCGTTCGCCGGCGCGGTGCCGTTCCTGCCGCAGGACGAGGTCTACACGTCGCGGGGCGTCGTCAAGGTGCCCGACGTCTCGGGCGACCAGGAGCAGATCGGCGTCGTCGGCTACCTGCTGCCGACGGCGACGCAGGTCAGCGACACCCTCTACCGGTCGACCGACCCGCAGCCGGACGAGCCGCTGCTCGTGCTGTCGGTGTGGTCCGGCAACCTCGGGCTCGACACGGGCGTGCCGCAGAACGTCTACGAGCTCGACGAGTCCCGGATGGAGCAGGCGGTCGACGCCGACGGCAACGCCGTCACGCTGTACGTCCGCCCCGGCGAGACGGTCGACCTGCCCGACGGCCTCGGCACGCTCACGTTCGACGGCCTGCCGCGGTTCGTCGCGCTCGACCTCCGGCACGACCCGGCGCTCACGTTCGTGCTCGTGTTCGCGCTGCTCGCGTTCGGCGGCCTCGCCGCGAGCCTGTTCGCACCGCGCCGCCGCGTGTGGGTGCGGGCCGCCCCCGGGACCGGCGACGACGCGGGCCGTACAGTGGTCACCGCGGCGGGACTCGCCCGCGGTGACGACGTCGGCCTCCAGCCCGAGCTCGACCGGCTGCTCGCGGAGATCCTGCCGCCGGCCGCCGCACAGCCACCGGACCCGACGGCCCCCGCCGACGTGTCCACCCCGTCCAGCCCGTCCGCCCCGACCGTCCCCCGAGGAAGCGCGACATGACCACCGGTGACCTCTCCACGCTGCTCGTGTGGGCCGCGGCGACCGCGTTCACGATCGCGCTGATCGCGTACGCCGCCGACCTCGCGCGCATCGCCGACTCCACGCAGCGGCGCGCCGCGGCGAAGACGGAGTCCCGCGCCGCGGTCGCCGCCGGCGGCGGCTCGGTCGCGGTCGCCGAGGCCCCGCCGGCTGCACCCCAGGGCTCGGCGAAGGCGGAGGGCATCGCCCGCTCGACGACCTACCTGGGCCTCGCGCTGCTGTTCGCCGGCATCGTGCTGCGCGGCATCGCCGCCGGCCGCTGGCCCACGGCGAACATGTACGAGTTCACGATCGTCGGCGTCCTCGTCGCGGTGTCGGTGCTCGCCGTCGTGCAGCAGCGTCGCGTGATCGCGTTCCTCGGCGTGCTCGTCATGGGCATCGCGGTCCTCGCCCTGGTGCTCGCCCTCAACGCGTTCTACATCCAGGCCGACGCCGTCCAGCCCGCGCTGCACTCCTACTGGCTGGTCATCCACGTCGGGGTCGCGATCATCGCGACCGGCATCTTCACGGTCGCGTTCGCCGCGTCCGCGCTCCAGATCCTCGCCGACGTGCGTGCGTCCGGCCCCAAGCCCGTCGACGCGCCCCGCGCCTGGACCGACGGCATGCGCCGCGCGGTCGTCGGGCAGCGGTTCGGGTGGGTCGACCAGGTGCCGTCGCCGCGCGACCTCGAGGCGCTCGCCTTCCGCCTCAACGCGCTCGGCTTCGTGCTGTGGACCTTCACGCTCATCGGCGGCGCCATCTGGGCCGAGCACGCGTGGGGCCGCTACTGGGGCTGGGACCCCAAGGAGGTCGGCACGTTCGTCGCGTGGGTCGTGTACGCGGCCTACCTGCACGCCCGCACGACGCGCGGGTGGAGCGGACGCCGCGCCGCGTACTTCGTGTTCGTCGGCTACGCCGTGGTGCTCGCGAACTTCACCGTCGTGAACCTGGTGTTCTCCGGCAAGCACTCCTACTCGGGCCTCTGACCGGCCCGCCCGAGACGGGCGGCGACGCGGACGCGGGACGTGCGCGCGGCGTGACGTCAGGCGTCGACATGACGTCAGGACGTCGTCGGAACGTCAGGACGTCGTCGGAACGTCAGGACGTCGCGGAGTGTCAGGACGTCGCGGAGCGTCAGGACGCGGGGGAGCCGTCCCCCGTGCCCTGCTCGCGTCGGCGCCGCTCCTCGTCGAGCTTGCGCAGGAAGTCGGGGTCGTCGTCGGGGGCGACCGGTCCCGAGCGGCGGCGCGGTGTCCACGACGACCCGCCCGACGCCGAGCCGCCGGTTCCCCCACCGGCCTGGCGGGCGGCCGCGCGGCGACCGCGGCTCACGAGGATCCACAGGATCGCGCCCAGCACGGGCACGAGGACGACGAGCGCCATCCACAGCAGCGGGTGGACGCCCAGCCGCTCCTCGTCGGAGCTGCGGGAGATGTCGAGCACGCACCACACGACGAGGCCGACCACGATCACGAACGCGAGGTAGCGGGCCATCCACCCACCCTAGGCGTCGAGCGGTCCCGCTGCCGTCCTAGGCTGGTGGGGTGCCCGTCGCGCTCTACACCCTCTACCGTCTGCTGCTCTTCGCCGCGTTCCTCGGCCTGCTCTGGGTCGCGGGGCTGCGGTCCTGGCTCGCGGTGATCGCGGCCGCGCTGCTCGCGTGGATGGCGGGGTACGTGCTGCTGCGCACGCCACGCGACGCGGCCGTCGCCTGGATCGCGGCACGTGACGAGCGGCGCACGCGCGAGGGCACCAAGGGGCGCTCGCGCGCGGACCAGGACGCCGACGTGGAGGACGCGGCGGTCGACGCCGCGGACGGTCCCCGGTCGGACGCCAAGGCGGACGTGCCGACGTCGACGGACGACGGCGGGACGTCCGTCGACCGCAAGAAGCCGACGGCCTGAGCCGACCGTCTGACCCGAGCGCCTGACCCGACCGCCCGCCTCGCTCCTCGGGCGGGGTCGACCGTCAGATCGCCAGGCCGAGCCCCAGCAGGACCCCGAACCCGAGCTCGAGCATCCCGGTGCCCGCGAGCACGGGCACGAGCGCGCGTCCGCGCGCCCCCAGCAGCACGACGCCGGCCAGGATGCCGGCGGGCGCGAACAGCGGCAGGACGAGCAGCGCCCACGGCGCGGCGAACACGCACACGGCGCCGAGCGCGACGGGCACGAGCACGAGCGCCGCGTACACGCGCCGCGCCTTGTACTCCCCGAGCCGCACGGCCAGGGTGCGCTTGCCGACGAGCGCGTCGGTCGGCACGTCCCGCAGGTTGTTGACCATGAGCAGCGCGCACGCGAGCAGCCCGACGGCCACGGCGCCGACCCACGCGGTCCACGGCAGCTCGAGCGCCTGCGTCCAGGTCGTGCCGAGCACCGCGACGAGCCCGAAGAACACGAAGACGCCGACCTCGCCGAGCCCGCGGTACCCGTAGGGGCTGCGGCCGCCCGTGTACGTCCATGCGGCAGCGATGGCGAACGCCCCGACGGCGAGCAGGAACCACTGGGACGTCACGACGACCAGCGCGAGGCCGAGCAGCCCGGCGACGGCGAACGACAGGAACGCCGCCGCGCGCACGGCACGAGGGCTCGCGGCGCCCGACGCGGTGAGCCGCAGCGGCCCGACACGGTCGACGTCGGTGCCGCGGATGCCGTCGGAGTAGTCGTTGGCGTAGTTGACGCCCACCTGCAGCGCCAGCGCGACGCCGAGCGCGAGCGCGGCCCGTCCGAGGTTCGCCTCGTCGAGCTGTGCGGCGGCACCCGTGCCGACGAGCACCGGTGCGGCCGCCGCCGGCAGCGTCCTGAGCCGTGCACCGGCCACCCACTCGCGTGCGGTCGTCACGCGCCGCTCCTTCCGGTCGGTGCGGGCGGGGCGCCCGCGTCGTCGTGCACGCCCGTCGGGGTCGTGCGCTGCTTGTCCTCGTGTCCGACAGCCTCCGCGGCGAGCCGCGCGACCGCCGTGCGGTCCACCTTGCCCGGGCCGCGCAGCGGCAGCGCGTCCACCGTCACGAGGTGGCGGGGCGCGCTCGGGGCGCCGAGCCGGTGCGCGACGGCCTCGCGCACCCGGTCGAGCGTCGGGGCGTCGCCCGCGCGCGGCACGACGACCGCGACGACGGCCTGCCCCCACTCGGCGTCGGGCACGCC
>NZ_BHYL01000079.1 GCF_003851725.1 Cellulomonas algicola
CGCCCGGGGGCGCCCGACGCCGACGAGAGAGGAACGCGGCGAGGGCGACGCCGCGCAGCAGGTCAGCCGGCGAGGGCCATGCGGGTCATGGCGCTGGTGGCACGCTCCATGACGACCTCGAGCGACTCGCCGACGTGCTTGTGCAGGGCGGTCAGCGCCTCGGGGAGGCGGCGCTCGAGGACGAGCTCGACGATCTCGATGTGCTCGTCGATGGTGAGCGCGATGCGGCCGGTCTCGACGAAGTCGTGCATGCGCACGGCACGGATCTTCTGGTTGACCGTGACGAGCGCGTCGGTGAGCTGCGCGTTGCCCGACGCGCGCGACAGCGCCTGGTGGAACCGCTCGTCGAGCAGCACGAACGACGGGTCGGGCTCGGGCGGCGCGTCGCGCAGGACGTACCAGCGACCCAGCTCCTCGCGCAGGACCGCCTCGTCGTGCCGGACCGACGGGTTCTCGATGGCGCGCGCGATGCCGCGCAGCTCGAGGGTGATGCGCAGCTCGTAGAGGTTGCGCAGGTCCTCGAGGCTCGGGACGACGACCGCGTACCCGTAGTCCGTGCGCTCGACGAGCCCGTCGGACAGCAGCCGGGACAGCGCCTCGCGCACGGGGGTGCGGGACACCTCGAAGGCCTTGCCGAGCTTGGGCTCGGTGAGCCGCTCGCGCGGGGAGATGCGTCCGTTCAGGATGTCGTCGCGGAGCCGGTGGTAGACGACCTCGCGCAGCGACCGCGCCTCGGCGGCGGCCTCGTCCGAGGTCCCGACGGGCGTCGCTCCGACCGTGCCGGTGGCCGTGTCGGCGGCCGTGGTGGACGGGCCGGTCAGGCCGGTGCTCATGCTCACGGAGCCTAGTCCTCCCCCGCGACACGTCCGGGGCGCGACGCTCCCCCGCCGCCCACGGCCCTCGCGACCGAAGCGGTCCCGGCGAGCGCTGCGACACGCACCGCCGACCTGCCGTCGCCGACCCTCGGACGCGCGGCCGTCGTCATGCGGGCCCCGACCCGAGCACGCGTTGCCGCTGTCATGTCCGCACCGACGGTCACAGGGCCATCGCCGCCCGCACGTCGGCCTCCTGCTCGGCCCCGCCGGCCCCCGTGCTCGTGACGCGGCCGGACTCGAGCACGTAGTACCGCTGGGACGCGGCGAGCGCGAAGCCGACGTGCTGCTCGACGAGCAGGACGGTGAGCCCGCGCTGCGCGGTGAGCGTCGCGACGGCGTCCTCGATCTCCTGCACGACGGACGGCTGGATGCCCTCGGTCGGCTCGTCGAGGACCAGGACGCGCGGCCCGGTGACGAGCGCCCGCGCGATGGCGAGCTGCTGCCGCTGCCCGCCGGACAGCAGCCCGGCCCGCCGCGAGAGCAGCCCGCGCAGCGCGGGGAACAGGTCGAGCGCGTCGTCGACGCGTGACGCCCCGGCAGACCCGGCACCGTCGGCGACGAGCTGCAGGTTCTCGCGCGCGGTGAGCTGCCCGAACGACTGCTGCCCCTGCGGCACGTACGCGAGCCCACGGCGGACCCGCTGGTGCGGGCGCAGCCGCGTGACGTCCTCGCCGTCGAGCGTGACGCGGCCCGACCGGACGGGCAGCAGCCCGACGGCGGCGCGCAGGAGGGTCGTCTTGCCCGCGCCGTTGTGGCCGAGCACGGCGGTCACACCCCCGTCGGCGACGGACACGTCGACCCCGTGCACGACGGAGGTCCGTCCGTACCCGACGTGCACCCCGGTGAGCTCGAGCATCACGACACCTCCGTGGACGACGCGGGCGAGGACGCGGACGACGGCGAGCCCGCCGACGGCGGCGTGGACGACGAGCCGGCCGGCATGGACGACGAGACCGTCGCCGGCGCGGCACCCCCGACCGTCGCCGCCGACGCCCGCGCACCGGCGTCCCGGCCCAGGTACACCTCGACGACCTTCGGGTCGGCCTGCACCTGCGCGACGGACCCCTCGGACAGCACCGACCCCTGGTGCAGGACGGTGACGGACGACGCGAACGCCCGCAGGAACTCCATGTCGTGCTCGACGACGACGACCGTCCGCTGCTCGCCGATGCGCTGCAGGAGGCGCCCGGTCTGCTCGCGCTCGGACTGGGACATCCCGGCGACGGGCTCGTCGAGCAGCACCAGGCGCGCGTCCTGCACGAGCAGCATGCCGATCTCGAGCCACTGCTTCTGCCCGTGCGCGAGCACGCCCGCGGGCAGGTCCCGCACGTGCCCGAGCCCGACGGTGTCGAGCGCAGCCTCGACGTGCTCGGGCACGTCGGTGCGACGTCGCAGCATCGACCACGGGCGCCGCGACGCGCCCGCGGCGATGTCGAGGTTCTGGAGCACGGTGAGCTCGTCGAACACGGACGCGGTCTGGAAGGTCCGGCCGACGCCCGCCCGGGCGGTGCGGTGCGACGCGCGTCCGACGAGCTCGACGCCGCCGAACCGCGCGGACCCGGTCGCGGGTGCGAGGCCCGTGATGGCGTCGACGACGGTCGTCTTGCCCGCGCCGTTGGGACCGATGAGGAACCGCAGGTCGCCCTGGGTGACGGTGAGGTCGATGCCGTCGACCGCGACGAACCCGTCGAACACGACCCGCAGGTCGCGCACCTCGAGGTAGTCGTGGCGGAAGCGCTCGCCGGGGGCCGCGATGACGGCCTCGAGCGCCTCGGTGTCCAGGCCGGTCGTGCCGTCGACAGGCCCGTCGAGCGGGCCGCCGTCGACCGTGCGGCCGTCGACCGTGCCGCCGTCGACCGGCTCGCCGCCGGTCGGCCCGTGCGTCGAGGGCGCGGCGTCGTGGCGCTCGGTGCTCATGCGTGCCTCCCGCTGACGGCGGGGTCGTGGACCCCGGACTCGTGGTCGTCGCTGCGCGGCGCGTCCCGCAGCACCGCGTCACCCGCGTCATCGCCGCTGTCCCCCGGCCCGGCCCCGGACCCGCCGCGCCGTCGCCGCCAGACCTGACCCAGCGTGGCCAGGCCGTTCGGCAGGAACGCGACGACGACGATGAACAGGGCACCCTGGAAGTAGGTCCAGAACGACGGGAACGACTCGGACAGGCTGGTCTCGGCCCACGAGACGCCGATCGCGCCGAGGACCGGTCCCAGCAAGGTGGCTCGGCCGCCGATCGCGACGCCGACGAGGAACGCGATGGACGGCACGACGCCGACGTCGGCGGGCGAGATGATCCCGACGATGGGCGTGAACAGCGCCCCGCCGATCGCGGCGAACGCGGCGGCGACGGTGTAGGCGACGACCTTGACGAGCGCGGGGTCGTAGCCGAGGAACCGGACGCGGTTCTCCTGGTCGCGGACCGCGACGAGCAGCTCGCCGTAGCGCGAGCGCATGAGCAGCCGGACGGCGGCGACCATGAGCAGCAGCACGACGGCCGCGATGTAGTAGAGCATCCGCTTGTTGACGGGGTCGGACAGGTCGTAGCCGAAGAAGCCCCGGAACCCGTTGAGGCCGTTGGTGCCGCCGGTGACCTTCTGCTGGCCGATCAGCAGGATCGCGAAGGCGGCGGCGAGCGCCTGCGACAGGATCGCGAAGTACGCGCCGCGGACGCGCCGCTTGAACACCGCCAGCCCCAGGAGCGCCGCGAGACCGGCCGGGAGCAGCAGGACCGCCAGGATCGTGACGACCGGCGAGCGGAACGGCTCCCACCACCCCGGCACGGTCCCGTCGCCGTACAGCAGCATGAAGTCGGGCACGCCGCCCGGGCCGGCGTCGGCGAGCTTGAGGTGCATCGCCATGAGGTAGCCGCCGAGGCCGAAGAACACGCCCTGCCCGAGCGTGAGCATGCCGCCGCGGCCCCACGCGAGGCCGATCCCGACGGCGACCATCGCGAGGCACAGGAACTTGCCGAGCAGGTTGAGCCGGAAGTCCGACAGCACGGCAGGTGCGACGCCGAGCAGCAGCGCGGCCGCGAGCAGGAAGCCGCCCCAGACGCGCGCGCGGGGGCCGAGCCGGGCGCTCACGCGAGGCTCCGGGTCCGCACGGAGACCAGGCCCTGCGGCCTGACCTGCAGGAACGCGACGATGATGACGAACACGAGGACCTTGGCGAGCGACGCGGTCGTGGAGTACTCGATGCCGGCCTGCAGCAGCCCGAGCCCGACCGCCGCGATGACCGCGCCCTTGAGCTGCCCGATGCCGCCGACGACCACGACGAGGAACGCGTCGACGATGTAGTTCGTGCCGAGCGTCGGGCCGATCGACCCGAGCAGCGTGAGCGCGACGCCCGCGACCCCCGCGACGCCGGACCCGAGGAAGAACGTCAGCCGGTCGGTCGCACGCGTCGAGATGCCCGACGTCTCCGCGAGGTCGCGGTTCTGGACCGTCGCGCGGATGCGCCGGCCGAGCGGCGTGAACCGCAGCGCGAGGGACAGCGCAACGACGGCGAGGACCGCGAGCGCGAGGATGAACAGGCGGGTCTTGGGGATGCCGACCCCGAGGATCTCGACCGCGCCGGACAGCCAGGACGGTGCCCGCACGTCGACGTTCGGCGCGCCGAAGACGTCCCGCGCGAGCTGTTGCAGCACGAGCGCGACGCCGAACGTGACGAGCAGGGTGTCGAGCGGCCGCGTGTACATCCGTGAGATGAGCGTGACCTCGAGGATCAGGCCGAGCAGCCCGCCGACCAGGAAGCCGATGACGAGCGACACGAGCAGCGAGACGCCCGCGTCGGCGATCACGCCCTGCACGACGAACGCGGTGTACGCGCCCGCCATCATGAACTCGCCGTGCGCCATGTTGATGACGCCCATCTGACCGAACGTCAGCGCGAGCCCGAGCGCCGCGAGCAGCAGCACCGACCCGAGGCTGAGCCCGGCGAAGAGTTGGGAGACGAGGGCGTCCATGCGCGGCCCGTCCTTTCCTGTGGTCCGGGGACGAGGAGGCGGTGGTGCCCCGACGCGCGTGCGTCGCGCCGGGGCACCACCGGTCAGCGGGTCAGGACAGGCCCTCGGCCCAGTCGTAGCCCTCGAGGAACGGGTCCGGCTCGATCGGGCCGTCGGACGACCACTCGGTGTAGATGAGGCCGTCGGGGCCGATCTTGCCGATGAGCGCGGTCTTGGCGATGTGGTGGTTGTCGCCGTTGACGGTGACGGTGCCCTCGGGGGCGTCGAAGCTCACGCCGTCGGCCGCCTCCTGGATGTCCGCGACGTCGAAGGACTCGGCCTTCTCGACCATGCCCTTCCACAGGTAGAGCGACGTGTACGCGGCCTCCATCGGGTCGCTCGTCACGCGGTCGTCGCCGTACTTCGCCTTGAACGCGGCGACGAAGTCGGCGTTCTCGGGGCTGTCGACCGTCTGGTAGTAGTTCCACGCGGTGAGCTGGCCCTCGATGTTCTCGATGCCGATGCCGCCGACCTCCTCCTCCGCGATCGACACGGACACGACGGGCAGCGCGTCGGCGGTGAGGCCGACGTTCTTGTACTCCTTGAAGAACGCGACGTTGGAGTCGCCGTTGAGGGTGTTGAACACCGCGTCGGCGCCCGAGCCCTTGAGCTTGGTGACGATCGTCGCGAAGTCGGTGTGGCCGAGCGGCGCGTACTCCTCGCCGACGATCTCGACGCCGTTCGCCTCGGCCCAGGCGACGATCTCCTTGTTGGCCGTGCGCGGGAACACGTAGTCCGAGCCGACGAGGAACAGCTTCGTCTTGCCCTGCTCCTTGAGGTACTCGACGCCCGGCAGGATCTGCTGGTTCGTCGTCGCGCCCGTGTAGAAGATGTTCGGCGACGCCTCCAGGCCCTCGTACTGGACCGGGTAGAACAGCAGCGCGTCGTTGCTCTCGAAGACCGGGAGCATCGCCTTGCGCGACGACGACGTCCACCCGCCGAAGACGGCCGCGACGCAGTCGGACTTGATGAGCTTCTCGGCCTTCTCGGCGAACACCGTGGGCTCGGACGCGCCGTCCTCGCCGACGATCTCGAGCTGCTTGCCGAGCACGCCGCCACCGGCGTTGATCTCCTCCGCCGCGAGGTCGAGCGCGTCACGGACGGTCTGCTCGGAGATCGCCATCGTGCCCGACAGCGAGTTGAGGAAGCCGATCTTGATCGAGTCGCCGGACGTGTCGACGCACGACGCGGAGCCCGACGCGCTGGAGTCGCCGGAGGAGCCGGCGTCGGTCCGGGAGCCGCAGGCCCCGAGGGCCAGGACGAGCGCGACGGCGGCCGGGGCGGCGAGCGCGCGGGTGGTGAGGAGTCTGGTCAACGGACGTGCCTTTCGCTGGGGACGAGCTCACGGACGAACCGGACGAGGCACGAGGACAGCCGCAGGCACCGCGCTGTGTCCCGGGGTGTATACATCCCTGTGCCCATGCCCGGAGACGCTAGGGACGGGATGTTTCCGCCAGCGCCCCGCGGCTGTGAACGGTCTGTTTCGCCCTGGTCCCGGTTCGGCCACGACGGGCCGTCCGTCAGGCGCGGTCAGGTCCGGCGTACGCTCCCGACATGCCGCACCTGCGTCCGCTCGACCAGTCCTCCAAGCTGAAGAACGTCCTCTACGAGATCCGCGGCGCGGCGCTCGACGAGGTCGCGCGGCTGGAGTCCGAGGGGCACACGATCCTGCGGCTCAACACCGGCAACCCGGCGGCGTTCGGGTTCGAGGCACCGCACCAGATCGTCCGCGACGTCATCGCGTCCATCCCGAACGCGCACGGGTACACCGACTCGCGCGGCATCCTGTCGGCCCGTCGCGCGATCGTCACGCGGTACGAGACCGAGCCGGGGTTCCCGCAGATCGACGTCGACGACGTGTTCCTCGGCAACGGCGTGTCCGAGCTCATCACGATGGTCATGCAGGCGCTGCTCGACGAGGGCGACGAGGTGCTGATCCCGTCACCGGACTACCCGCTGTGGACCGCGATGACGTCGCTGTCGGACGGCGTGCCCGTGCACTACCGGTGCGACGAGTCGAACGGGTGGCAGCCCGACCTCGACCACCTGGAGTCGCTCATCGGGCCGCGCACCAAGGCGATCGTCGTCATCAACCCGAACAACCCGACGGGCGCGGTCTACTCGCGCGAGACGCTGACGGCCATCGCCGACATCGCGCGCCGGCACTCGCTGCTCGTGCTGGCCGACGAGATCTACGACCGCATCCTGTTCGACGGCGCGGTCCACACGCCCATGGCGACCGTCGCGCCCGACCTGCTGACGCTCACGTTCAACGGGCTGTCGAAGACGTACCGCGTCGCCGGCTACCGCTCGGGCTGGCTCGTCGTGACCGGGCCGCGAGAGCACGCGGCGGGCTTCCTCGAGGGCATCGAGCTGCTCGCGTCGACCCGCCTGTGCCCCAACGTCCCCGCGCAGCACGCCGTGCAGGCCGCGCTGGGTGGCGTGCAGTCCATCGAGGGGCTCATCGCGCCCGGCGGGCGGCTGCACGAGCAGCGCGAGGTCGCGTGGCGCGGCCTGACGTCGATCCCCGGCGTCACGTGCGTCCGCCCCGACGGCGCGCTCTACCTGTTCCCGCGCCTCGACCCCGAGGTGCACGAGATCCACGACGACGCACGCCTGGTGCACGACCTGCTGGTGAGCGAGCACATCCTGCTGGTGCAGGGCACGGGCTTCAACTGGCCCACCCCCGACCACCTGCGCGTCGTCACGCTCCCCGAGGCGCGCGTCCTCGCGGAGGCCGTGGAGCGCATCGGCAACTTCCTGTCGTCCTACCGGCAGTAGCCGCCCGGGCCGCGCAGCGCTCTCGTCGAGACCGACATGGATGCCGTCCGGCACCCGTGAGCGACAACCATGTCGGTCTCGCCGGGGGACGGGCGCCGCGCCGCGCGCCGGGCTGGGAGACTCTCCCGGTGATCCGGTACCCGCGTCCCCTGGTCGACGGTGACGTCGTCGCCGTCCCCGCGCCGTCTGCCGGTGTCGAGCCGAGCCACGCGGCACGGCTCGACGCGGCCGTCACGTCGCTCCGGTCCCGCGGATGGCAGGTGCGCGTGGGCGAACTGGTCCGCGGCGAGGGGATCGCGAGCGGTCCGGCACCCGCGCGCGCCGCGGAGCTGACGCGGTTCCTCGTCGACCCGGACGTGCGTGCCGTCGTCCCGCCGTGGGGCGGCGAGATCGCGATCGACCTGCTGCGCCTGCTCGACTGGGACGCGCTCGGCGAGGACCCGACGTGGTGCGTCGGCTTCTCCGACATCTCGACGCTGCTGCTCCCGCTGACCCTGCGCACAGGTGTCGCGACGCTGCACGGGCAGAACCTCATGGACACGCCGTACCGGGTTCCGTCGCCGTTGCTGCCCTGGACGGACGTGGTCACCGCTCCGGCCGGCGCGGCGCTCACGCAGGGCGCGGCCGAGGCGTACCGCGGCAGCGGCTTCGACGACTACGCGACCCACCCGGAGGTCGACCGGTTCACCCTGGACACACCGGGCGGCTGGACACGGATCGACTCGGAGGGCGACGTCGACGTGCGCGGCCGGCTGGTCGGCGGCTGCCTCGAGACGGTGTCGCACCTGGCCGGGACCCCGTACGGCGACGTGGCGCGGTTCGCGGCGACGCACGCACCCGAGGGGCTGGTCGTCTACGTCGAGTCCGCCGAGTCGCACGCCGCCGACACCACGCGCCGTCTGCTCGGCCTCCGGTACGCGGGCTGGTTCGACGCCGCGACCGCGGTCCTCGTCGGGCGCACCCGCGGCGCCGACCTGCCGGGATGGACGCAGCACGACGCCGTGCGGCACGCGCTCGGCGACCTGGGCATCCCGGTCCTCGTGGACGTCGACTGCGGCCACGTCCCGCCGCACCTGTCCCTGGTCAACGGCGCCCTCGCGCACGTGACGCACTCGGCGACGGGCTCGTCGATCACCCAGCACCTCGTCTGACCCGGCGAGCCGGCACCTCGCACGCTCGAACGCTCGAACGCTCGAACGCGCCATCGTGACCGTACCGGACCCGGTTGACGTGCCTGAGGGCGCGTTCGGCGCCGCTCCGAGCGGTCAGGACGCGGCGAAGCGGGCGTGGACCCGTGCGGCGACGGTGATGTCCTCGGGCTTGAGGTCGAGGCCACCCGTGGGCCCGGCGGCGGCTGCGGCGCGCGACATCTGCGCGACGCCCGGGTCGCTCGTCGGGCGGGACTGGTCGCCCAGCATCCCGGGGTCGGCGACCGCGAGGGGCCGGACGGCCGACAGCCCGAGCGCCTGCGCGTAGGTGGTGGCCGTCGCGACGGCGTCCTGGACGGCCCGCGTGCGGGCGTCGGCGGTGAGCCGTGTCCTCGTCACCTCGGTGAGCGCCCACTCGATCCCGCTCACGGTGACGCCGTCGCGTGCGGCGACGTCCTCGACCCATGCGGCGAGGCGCGCGAGGTCGCGGAACTTCACGTCGAGCCGCACGGCGGCGTGGTGCACGAGGGGCAGCTGCTTGCCGTCCTTGTTCCACGGCCGGTCGGACCAGACGCGGATGCGGTCGGACGACCACCACGTGACGGCGGGTGCCGCCGGGTCGGTGAGCCGCTTCGCCTCGTCGGCGAGCCGGCCGTGCTCGCGCAGCGTCCGCTCGACGACGCGCTCGCGGTCGGGGCCCTCGAAGCCGACCGTCAGCACGACGGTCCCGCGCTCGGCCGGGTGGTGGTGGTCGAACCGTCCTTCGACGGTCACGGTCGTCTCGTGCACACCGCGGAGCGTAACCCGGCGCTCAGACGATCTTCGGGAACGCCAGCAGCAGCACCGCGCCCGCGACGAGCAGCACGAGCGCGACGCCCAGGACCACCCAGCGCAGGCGCTCGGTGCGGCCGCGGGTCGACAGCGACGCGAAGAACAGCACGAGCGCGAACAGCACCGTGAGGAACGTGTACCGGTCGCTGCGCTCGTCGAGGAGGAGACCGCGTGCGAACCACTCCTCGGCGCGCTGGTCGGCCGCCGCGGCCTCGGCGGTGCCCGGCGGCTCGTACGACGGCATCGCGAACGGGCTGCGCGGCGCAGACGGGTCCTGCAGCGGCTTGAGCGCGAGCCACGCGTCGACCGCGGGCGCGAAGTGCGGGCTGAACCGCTGCCGGACGAACTCCGCCAACGGCTGGTCGTCCTGCGCGACGGCCTCCACCCACACCGCGAACGTCTGCAGGTCGTAGCCGCGCGCCGCGTCCGCCTCGGCGGCGTGCCGGCTCGCCTCGATGCGCGACGACGACGCCTTCGAGAACGCGATCGACATCTCGCCGCCCCACTGGCTCGCCTCGAACACGCTCCACGCCGTGAGGACGGCGGTCACCGACAGCACGACCACGGTGACGATCTCGCGGACGTGTCCCTCGCGGCGCGCGTGCGCGTGCGGCCGGTGCGCGTCCGCGGTCTCGTCCTCGCGGTGCGCGGCGGCGTGCTCAGCCTCGCGGTGCGCGGGGACCTCGTGCTCGCGGACCGCGGCGTCGTGCTCGTCCGGCATGGCGACCTCCCGACGGCCGCCCGTCCCACGGGCGCCTGCGGGCACGGTAGGTCGGTGCGCCGTCGCGGCACGTCACCCGGCAGGGGTGACCGTCACTGCGGGACACGGTCGGACGTGGGGCCCGGCGCGCCGCAGCAGCACGAGCGCGACGAGGGGCCGGCCACCCGCAGGTGACCGGCCCCTCGTGCCGTGCTGGGTCGTGCAGTGCGGCCGTCAGGCCGCGCGACTCACGTCAGCGGATCAGAATCCGCCGCCGAAGTCGTCGCCACCGCCGGCCGGGAGGGCCGGAGCCTTCTCGGGCTTGTCGGCCACGACGGCCTCGGTGGTGAGGAACAGCGCCGCGATGGACGACGCGTTCTGCAGCGCGGAGCGCGTGACCTTGACCGGGTCGTTGACGCCGGCGGCCAGCAGGTCCTCGTACGTGTTGGTCGCGGCGTTGAGGCCGTGACCCGTCGGCAGGTTGCGGACCTTCTCGGCCACGACGCCGCCCTCGAGACCGGCGTTGACGGCGATCTGCTTGAGCGGGGCCTCGATCGCGGACTTCACGATGAGCGCACCGGTCAGCTCGTCACCCTCGAGGTCCAGCTTCTCGAACGCGAGCGCGCCGGCCTGGATGAGGGCCACGCCACCACCGGCGACGATGCCCTCCTCGACGGCCGCCTTGGCGTTGCGCACGGCGTCCTCGATGCGGTGCTTGCGCTCCTTGAGCTCGACCTCGGTGGCCGCGCCCGCCTTGATGACGGCGACGCCGCCGGCGAGCTTGGCGAGGCGCTCCTGGAGCTTCTCGCGGTCGTAGTCCGAGTCCGAGTTCTCGATCTCGGCACGGATCTGCGAGACGCGACCGGCGATCTGCGCGGCGTCGCCGGCACCCTCGACGATCGTGGTCTCGTCCTTGGTGACGACGACCTTGCGCGCCGTGCCGAGGACCTCGAGACCGACCGTGTCGAGCTTGAGGCCGACGGTCTCGGAGACGACCTGGCCACCGGTGAGGATGGCGATGTCCTGCAGCATGGCCTTGCGGCGGTCGCCGAAGCCCGGCGCCTTGACGGCGATGGACTTGAACGTGCCCTTGAGCTTGTTCACGACGAGCGTGGCCAGGGCCTCGCCCTCGATGTCCTCGGCGACGATGAACAGCGGCTTGCCGGACTGGATGACCTTCTCCAGCAGCGGCAGCAGGTCCTTGACGTTCGAGATCTTCGACTCGACGAGCAGGACGAACGCGTCCTCGAGGACGGCCTCCTGGCGCTCGGGGTCGGTCACGAAGTACGCCGACAGGAAGCCCTTGTCGAAGCGCATGCCCTCGGTGAGCTCGAGCTCGAGGCCCAGCGCGGACGACTCCTCGACCGTGATGACACCCTCCTTGCCCACCTTGTCGAGGGCCTCGGCGATGAGCTCGCCGATCGCGGTGTCACCGGCGGAGATGGCGGCCGTGGCGGCGATCTCCTCCTTGGACTCGACCTCCTTGGCCTGCGCGAGGAGCTGCGTCGTGACGGCCTCGACGGCCTTCTCGATGCCCTTCTTCAGCGCGATCGGGTTCGCACCCGCGGCCACGTTGCGCAGGCCCTCGCGGACGAGCGCCTGGGCCAGGACGGTCGCCGTCGTCGTGCCGTCACCGGCGACGTCGTCGGTCTTCTTGGCGACCTCCTTGACGAGCTCCGCGCCGATCTTCTCGAACGGGTCGTCGAGGTCGATCTCCTTGGCGATGGAGACACCGTCGTTGGTGATCGTGGGGGCGCCCCACTTCTTGTCCAGCACGACGTTGCGGCCCTTGGGGCCCAGGGTGACCTTGACGGTGTCGGCGAGGACGTTGAGACCCCGCTCGATGCCGCGGCGGGCCTCCTCGTTGAAGGCAATGATCTTGGCCATGGGGCTGTGATCCTTCGCTCGGTTTGCGTGGTGGCCGCTGGGTGCCCGCGACGGACGACGCGCCCCGCGCGGTCATGTCCCGCGACGCGACGCGCCTCACCGGGCGGCCGATGCTTCTGTCACTCTCGACCCGAGAGTGCTAAGTCAATGGTTAGCACTCGACCCCTGCGAGTGCAAGGCGCGTTCGCCCAGGGACGACCTCACCCGCCGAACCGCCCGGACGCGCACGCCCGCCGGTCTATCGTGCGCGTGTGCCAGGTCACACCGGGGTGGTCGACGACGTCGTCGACGCCGTCACCGTGCCGACCGGCACCGCGTCCCGCACGCATGCGCCGCCTCCCGGGCGCTCCGCGACCCCGCCGCGCACCGCCGCTGCACCACCCCGCCCGCACCCGCGGCCGCGGCCCGGCACCGCCCGCCGTCCGCCGAGCCCTCTCGCGCGCGTCGCCACCGCCACCCTCGGCGGCGTCGTCGCCCTGGC
>NZ_BHYL01000080.1 GCF_003851725.1 Cellulomonas algicola
CGGGGGTGTGCCCGGGCAGGACGAGCCGCGGTCGCTGCTGTCGGAGAAGCACCCGGGCACGCTCGCGGAGCAGGTCGCGGTGCCCACGTGGAACGTCGTCGACAAGCCCGCCGAGCTGTCGTTCGTCGAGGCCGCGTGCCTCCCGACGGCATGGCTCACGGCGTACCGGATGCTGTTCACGACGGGCCGCGCGACGCCGGGCCAGCGCGTGCTGGTGCAGGGTGCGGGTGGCGGGCTCGCGACGGCCGCGGTCGTGCTCGGCGCGGCGGCGGGGCTCGACGTGGTCGTCACGTCGCGGTCGGCCGAGCGTCGCGAGCGGGCGCTCGCGCTGGGGGCGACGGCGGCCGTCGAGACCGGTGCGCGCGTGCCCCGCGTCGACCTGGTGCTGGAGTCGGTCGGCCGTGCGACGTGGTCCCACTCGGTGCGGTCGGTGCGCCCGGGCGGCACGATCGTCGTCGCCGGCGCCACGAGCGGCGACGCCGAGCAGGCCGAGCTGCAACGCATCTTCTTCCAGGAGATCTCCGTGCTCGGCACGACCATGGGCAGCCGCGACGACCTGCAGCACCTGCTCGCGTTCCTCGCCCGGACCGGCGTGCGGCCCCTCGTCGACTCGACGTTCCCGCTGGTCCGGGCCGCGGAGGCGCTGGGCCGCCTTGCGGCCGGGGACCAGTTCGGCAAGATCGTCCTCGAGCCCTGACGACGGGAGGCGCACGTGAGCAGGTGGGCGCCCGACGTCCTCGGTGACGACTACCGCGTCCGCACGCTCGACCTGCGACCCGACGACGAGGGTGCGGTCGTCGCGAGCCTCGTGCGGTACGCGCCGCCGACCGACGAGCCCGTCCGCCCGTCGCGCGCCGTCCTCTACGTGCACGGCTGGTCGGACTACTTCTTCCAGACGGGGCTCGCGGAGCACTGGCACTCGCGTGGAGCGGCCTTCTACGCGCTGGACCTGCGGAAGTACGGGCGGTCGCTGCGGCCCTGGCAGACGCCCGGCTACGTCGACGACCTCGCGACGTACGACGAGGAGATCGAGGCCGCGCTCGACGTGGTGCGCCGCGACGTCGGCGCGTACGGGCGCGTCATGGTCATGGGCCACTCGACGGGCGGGCTGGTCGCCGCGCTGTGGGCCGACCGGCACCCCGGCGAGCTCGACGGCCTGGTCCTCAACTCACCGTGGCTCGAGCTGCAGGGGTCGTCCGTCGTGCGGCACGTGAGCGGGCCCGCCATCGCGCAGCTCGCCCGGTTCCAGCCGAAGGCGCCGCTGCCGAACATCGACCCCGGCTACTACGCGCGAACGCTGTCGGCCAGCAGCGGCGGCGAGTGGACGTACGACCTGCACTGGCGGCCCGTGCCGTCGTTCCCGGTCCGCGCGGGCTGGCTGCGCGCCGTCATCGCCGGGCACGCGACCGTCGCCCGCGGGCTGCACGTGACCGCGCCGATCCTCACGCTCGCGTCGTCGCGCACGGTGATCAGCCCGCGCTGGAGCGAGGACATGCGCTCGGCGGACGTCGTGCTGGACGTCGAGCTCGTCGCCCGCCGCGCGGTGCAGCTGGGACCGCTCGTGACGGTCGTCCGCATCGCCGGCGGCCTGCACGACCTCACCCTGTCGCCGCAGCCCGTCCGGACCCGGTTCTACGCCGAGCTCGACCGCTGGACGGCCGCCTACGGCTGGGGGTGACCGAGTCGCGCACGGGTCGGGCCCGGGGCGTCCGCGGTCAGTACGGGCGCTCCACGCCCGCGGCCTCCGCGAGGGTCGGACCGCCGTCGCCGAGCCGCCACGCGCGCCACCCGTCGACCGCGTAGTCGACGCCGATGACCGCGGCGGCGGCCTCGTCGGGGTCGGCGAACACCTCGCCGTCCTCGAGCTCGACGAACCCGTCGGGCCGCAGCATCGCCTCGAACCGCTGACCTCGGCGCTCGCGCACCCACACGAGGGTCGTGATGACCCGGCGACGCTTCGCGAGGATCGCGAGCTCGGGCAGCGGCTCGTCGAACGCGGGCGCGGCGGCCGGCTCGTCGAGGTCCGCGGGGTCGAGCACCGCGGTGGGGGCCGTGACGGCGTCCTTCTCACGCGCGACGTCGAGCCGGTACGCGACGGGCGACGGCTCGGGCGTGACGGGCGTCGTCGGGGGCACGGCCGTCATGGGCGGCACGAGGTTCGCCGGGCTCAGCGGGTTCGACGCGGGGGCGAGCGCCGTCGGCGCACCCGTCGCGGCGCCGTCCGCCGGCGTCGGGGCGTCCAGGTCGGTCGTCCCCGTCGTCGGCGGCGCGGCGGGCGCCGGGGGCGCGGCCGGGGGTGCCGTGACGGC
>NZ_BHYL01000081.1 GCF_003851725.1 Cellulomonas algicola
GGGGGCTTCGTCGCGCGTGCCTCAGTAGTGCATCACGTCGTGCTGGGGGAAGTACGGGTCGCCGGCGCAGTAGGCCACAGGGCCGAAGTAGCCCCGGAAGAAGTTGATGTGGTCACGCGTCTCGTTGCCGTACAGGCCGTCGACCTGGATGCCGAGCTGCGCCTGGACGTTCTTCAGGGCGGCCATCGTCTTGTCGCCGTAGTAGCCGTCGGCGCTGATGTTCTGGCCGTAGCAGATGACGAGCGACCGCTGCAGCAGCAGGACACCCGGGCTGTACCCCATGTTCTTGTACATCCGGCAGTCGGTCATGTGCCCGCCCTCGGGGATGTAGGGGTTGTTCCTCGAGGGCACGCGGTGGTTGTCGAACCCCGCGAGGCCGAACGTCGAGTTGCACGGGTCGTTGGACGTGGCGGAGCTGGGAGCCGCGGGGCCGACGACGGCGACCACGGCGAGGGCCGCGACGACGAGCAGGGAGCGCGCGCGAGACAGCTTCGGCATGCGGGAGAACTCCTTCAGGGTCGGGAGTCGGCGGGCGGCGCGTGCCGGGTCGCCGGACGTCAGTTCTGGCCGTCGTTGATGTCGTTGTACGGGTAGTACGGCTGCTTGGCGCAGTTCGCGACCGGTCCGAAGTAGCCCATGAAGAACCGCAGGCTGTCGCGCGACTGGTTGCCGTACATGCCGTCGGCCGAGATGCCGAGGCTCGCCTGCACGGTGCGCAGCCCGGCGGCGGTCGCCGGGCCGAACGAGCTGTCGATCGCGACCGACGTCTGGCCGTAGCAGATGCGCAGCGACTGCTGCAGCGCCTTGACGCCCTGTCCCGTGATGTTGGCGCCCGCCTTCATGTAGCAGTCGGTGTAGTGGCCGCCGATCGGCACGTAGGGGCCGCCGTTGGCCGGCACCTTGACCTCCGTGCTCGACAGCGTCCCCCAGGCGGTGGTGCAGATCCGACCGCTGGTCGCGGTGGCGGAGCCCGCCGGCACGACGATCGCGGCGACGACGAGCGCGAGGGCTGCGGCGAAGGAGCCGATGCGGGTGGTGTGCGGCATGCGGAGCGTCTCCGATCTGTGGCTCCGGCGGGCGCCGTCGGCCACGTGGCAGGCCACAAACTATGACAAGCGCCCCTCGTCCGGGGCCGGTTTGGCACACCGGATCTGCGCGACGAGCGACAGTGTGGTGGTCCGCCTGCGGTTGGACGTGCCCCTGAACTGCGCCGACGGTCCGTCCGGGCGCCCCGGCGCGCGTCGGGCTGAGCTCACCGCGCAAGTCATGACACGTCCCACCCAAGGGGTGTGGACATGTCACTCGTGGGACTCCGGTCAGCGGTGAGCGAGCGTCGAGCGCGTGGGCGGGTGCGCAGGTGCGGGCACGCGCGCGGATGGGCCCTCGGTGTCGGGGAGCGCCGTACGAGCCCGGGCGGGGGAGGGGGACGGTCGTTGGCACGAGCGTCTGCCCTGCGCGGATCCGCCCACCGCAGACGTGGGGCCGGCGCCGACGGTCGCGGTGGCAGCGTCGAGCGCATCGACCCGTCACCCCGAGAGGACCTCACCGTGACCGACACCGTCCCGACCACCGCCCGCACGGCGGCCCCGCCGACCCGCCCGTTCGACGACGACCTCGCGACCCGGCTCCTGCACCAGCGCATCGTCGTGCTGGGGCAGGAGGTCGACGACGCCGTCGCCAACCGGGTCTGCGCGCAGCTCCTCCTGCTGTCCGCGGAGGACCCGCGCCGCGACATCGCGCTCTACGTCAACTCGCCCGGTGGCTCGGTCAGCGCGGCGCTCGCGATGTACGACACCATGCGGCTCATCCCGAACGACGTCGCGACCCTCGCGATGGGGCTCGCCGCGTCGGCGGCGCAGTTCCTGCTGAGCGCCGGGACGCCCGGCAAGCGGTTCGCGCTGCGGCACGCTCGCGTGCTCATGCACCAGCCGTCGGGCGGTATCGGCGGCACGGCCGTCGACATCGCGATCCAGGCGCAGAACATGGCGCACGTGAAGCGCACCATGCAGGGCCTCATCGCCGAGCACACCGGCCAGACCGTCGAGACGATCGAGCGCGACTCCGACCGGGACCGGTGGTTCACCGCGGCCGAGGCGCTCGAGTACGGGTTCGTCGACAAGGTCGTCGAGCACCTCGACGACGTGCGGCCCGACGGTGCGCTGCGGAAGGCGGGGCTCTGATGGCCGGCCAGTACACGATCCCGTACGTCGTCGAGCAGCGGCCGACGGGCGAGCGCACGTCCGACGTGTTCTCGCGGCTGCTGTCCGACCGGATCGTCTTCCTCGGCACCGAGATCGACGACGGCGTCGCGAACGTCGTCATCGCACAGCTGCTGCACCTGCAGTCGGACAGCGCCGAGCAGCCCATCCACGTCTACGTGAACTCGCCGGGCGGGTCCCTCACGGCGCTGCTGGCGGTGTACGACACCATGCAGTACGTCCGCCCGCCCGTCGCGACGTTCTGCCTCGGGCAGGCCGCGTCCGCGGCTGCCGTGCTGCTCGCCGCCGGGACGCCCGGGCAGCGGCACGTCCTCGAGCACGCGCGCGTGCTGCTGCACCAGCCGTCCGGGGGAGCCGAGGGGACCGCCGCCGACCTGGAGATCCAGGCCGCCGAGATCCAGCGGCAACGCGCGCAGGTCGAGCAGATCCTGTCGCGGCATACGGGTCAGCCCGTCGAGCGGCTGCGCCGGGACACCGACCGCGACCTCATCCTCACCGCCGAGCAGGCCGTCGCGTACGGGCTCGCGGACCGGGTCGTCACGACCCTCAAGGAGGTGCCCGCTGCACTGCCCGCGGCGTGACCGCGCGTGCGGTCGGGACCGTCAGGGGACCCGGCCGCACGCCCGGCTGCCGTCGCGGGCACGCAGGCGAGCGCGATCTGGCGCGGTCGGCGCACGACACCCACCCTCGGCGCGCGGCCCGGTGTGCGGCGGGTGATCGGAGGCGACGGAGCCGGTTGGTGCCGGGCCCGTCGCGGGCTCAGGCCGCCAGGAGGACGGCGTCGGTCGTCGTGGTGCCGCGTCCCGGGCCTGAGGTGCGGGCGTGCAGGTCCACGACGACGGGCCGCGTCGCGTCCGCGGGCTCCGGGTAGCGCGAGGATCGCCGGGGGTCGGCCAGGTCGACGACGACGCGGCACTCCGCGCGCGCGAGCTCCGCGTGCGCCGCGCCGACGAGGTCGACGAGCCGCATCCCCAGGGCTCGGCACACCGCGACCAGCACCTCGGACGACGCCTCCTTGCGACCCCGCTCGATCTCCGACAGGTAGGCGACCGAGACGCGGGCGTCGACGGCCACGTCGCGCAGCGTGCGGCCCTGGTCCTCGCGGCGCTCGCGGAGGATCGCGCCGACGAGCCGCCGGAGCAGGGGCTCGACGCGGTGCTCGACGACGTGGCCGGTCGGCCCGGCGCCGCTCCCGGCCGGGTGCGCGACCCGGTGCGGTCGGGCCGTCAGCTCGTGCGTCATGGGGGCTCCCGTCGTCGTCGCGCCTGTCCGCCACGCTAGACCCGGGTCGCCGGCGCGCGGGTGGGTGTCGTGTCTGCCCTCAGCGGACAGGCGCGAGCGGGTCCGAGGGGGAGGTCCGTGGAGACCGTCGGATCAGGGACTCAGACGGCGACCGTCGCCCGCCGGCCGAGCGCCGCGAGGGCGCGCGTCTGCCGGTCCGCGTCGGGCGCGACCTCGAGGGCCGGCCCGCAGACGCCGCTCGCGTAGATCATGTCGCCCATCGCCGCGACCATGCCCTCGATCACGTCGAGGTCGGCGTCGTCGAACGCGTAGGCGCGGCCGTCGGCGGCGGTGACGTCCCAGCGGTGGGCGATCATGTCGAACCCGTAGAACATGTCCAGCGTCGCGCCGACCGTCGTCGTGGACCCGAGGCTGTCGTACTCGCGCTCGACGAAGCCCGGTCGGGCGAGGACGTCGCGCACCTCAGCGGCGTGGGTGCGCCACGCGGCGGCCGGGTGGGCCAGGTCGGGGCGCGGTCCGAGGTCGGCGCCGTGCGTCGTGAGGAAGTCGCGCTGGGTGTCGACGAGGTGGGCGACGACGTCGCGTCCCGTCCACCCCGCGCAGGCGGAGGGGGCGTCCCAGGACGACGGGGCGATCGCGTCGAGGGTCGCCTGCATGCCGTCGGCGTGGCGGGCGTAGGTCTGCAGGGTGGCGTTGTCGGTCATGACTGCGACGCTAGGCGGCGAGGGGAGGGGTGGCTTGATGAAACCCGACAGCGGGACGGGCGGTGCAGCGGGGCCTGCGGCTCGTGCGGTCGGGGGCGCGGCCGTCGACGAGGTCGAGCGCGCGCACCTCGTCGACCCGGCGGACCGGTCGTTCCGCATCGGACGGTGGGCGCCCGAGCCCGACCTCGCGGACCTGGTGCGGCGGTACTGGGTGCCGACGTGGCACGTGCCCGGGGGTGGGTCGGCCGTGCAGCAGGTGCTGCAGTACCCCGTCTGCCTGATCGTGGTCGCGGACGAGTACGCGCGGTTCTACGGGGTGGCGCCCGGGCTCTCGACGACGACGCTGACCGGCAGCGGCTGGGCGGTCGGCGTGCTGCTCCAGCCATCGGCGGGCGCGCTGCTGACGGGCGGGACGGTCGCGGCGTGGAGGGGCCGGCACGGTGACCTCGGGCCGGCGTTGGCGGCGACGGCCGCCCCGGTCGACACGGACGCGCTGGTCGCGGCGGTGCGCGCGGAGATGGTGCCCGACCCGACGGACGAGTCGCGGCAGCGTGCCGCGACGGACCGGGTCGGGGACTTCCTGCGGCGGTGGCTCCCCGTGGACGAGGAAGGTCGGGAGGTCAACGCGATCGTCGACGCCGTCGAGCACGACCCCGAGCTGCTGCGCGTCGCCCAGCTGTGCGACCGGTTCGGCAGGACGGAGCGGTCGTTGCAGCGTCTGACGCGGCGGCGGCTGGGGCTCTCGCCGAAGTGGCTGGTGCAGCGGCGTCGGCTGCACGAGGCGGCGGGCCTGCTGCGCGCGGGCGGCACGACGGTCGCCGACGTCTCCGCGCGGCTCGGGTACGCCGACGAGCCGCACCTGTCGCGCGACTTCCGCCGCGTCACGGGCATGACGCCGGGCGCGTTCGCCTCCCGGTACGCGGCGGAGTCGGCAGGCGCCTGACGCGCGGCGCGTCTTGGGGCTAGGCGCCCGTCACCATCCACGCGGTGCCGCGGGCGCGCCAGCCGGTGGTCAGGGCCCTGGCCAGCATGAAGACGCCCGCGAACGCCGCCCAGAGCCAGGCGAGACCGGCGACGCCGTCGGGCGCCCACGCGCGCACGGCCAGCGCGACCGGCACGTAGGCGACGAGCGTGAGGACGCCCGCCCAGGCGAGGAACCGCCCGTCGCCCGCGCCGATGAGGACGCCGTCGAGCACGAAGACCCACCCGGCCATCGGCATCGTGACGGCCGCGACGACGAGGGCCACGACGGCGGCGCGCCGCACGTCGGGGTCCGTCGTGAACGCCCGGACGTACAGCCACGACGCGCCGCCCAGGACGAGCCCGAGGACCGCCCCCGCGCCGACGCCCCACTGGAGCGTGCGGCGCAGGAGCGCGCGGGTGCGGGGGACGTCGGCGGCGCCGAGCGCGTGCCCGACGAGGGCCTGCGCGGCGATCGCGAGGGCGTCGAGGGTGAACGCGGCCAGCCCCCAGACGGCGTTGACGACCTGATGGGCGGCGAGGGCGGTCGCTCCGAGCGCGGTCGCGACCCAGACGGTCAGCAGGATCGCGGCGCGCAGCGTGAGCGTCCGGACCAGCAGCGGCGCTCCGGCGCGGGCGTTCGCCCACAGGCCGGCCGCGTGCGGGGTCAGCCGGGTGCCGGCGGCGCGGGCACCGCGGACGACGACGCCCCCGAGGACGGCGCCCATGGCGAGCTGCGTGAGCGCGGTGCCGAACCCGGAGCCCGCGATGCCGAGGTGTGCGCCGTAGACGAGGAGCACGTTGAGGACGGCGTTCACGACGGCGCCGGCCGTGGCGACGACCAGCGGCGTGCGCGTGTCCTGGAGGCCGCGGAGCGCGCCCGTCGAGGCGAGGACCAGGAGCATCCCGGGCAGACCGGGAGCCGACGAGCGCAGGTAGACGACGGCCTGGTGCGCGGTCTCACCGGTCGCACCGAGCGCGCCGATCAGCCAGGGGGCCGCGAGCCACGTGAGGGCGCCGAGCGCGATGCCCAGGCCGAGCGCGAGCCACATGCCGTCGACGCCGACCTGCAGCGCACCGCCGCGGTCGCCCGCACCGAGCCGTCGCGCG
>NZ_BHYL01000082.1 GCF_003851725.1 Cellulomonas algicola
GCGCCGAGCACGCACCCCGGCGAGGCCGCACCCGAGCGCGACGGCGCCCCCGTCGACGCCGGCACGTCCGGGACGGCGACGCCCACGGCCTCCGCGGCGTCCCGGCCGGCGCCCGTCGTTGTCGGCGCAGCGTCCGGCGGGACGAACGGCTCGGGTCCCGCGGCACGCTCCGGCGAGGCGCTGCTGCCGGGGCGCGAGCTCGCCGGGCTCGACGACCTGGAGCTGTCGGCGCCGCGCCCGATGGCGCAGGAGCGCGGCGCGCACGCCTCCTGGCTGTGAGCCCGTCGTGACGCCCCCCGCCGCGCAGGACGGTGCCGCATGAGCACGCGCACCGCCCCCGCCCCGCACCCGGGCGCCGCCGACGCACGGCCCGGCACGGGGTCGACGCACGCCCGCGCGCACCCGCGTGTCCCGGCACCGCTGCGCGTCCCCCGGCGCTCGACGCGGTACGTCGCCATGGCCGCCGTCGCCATGGTCGCCCTCAACTACCAGCTCGTCGACGCGTTCACGACGGCGATCGTCGTCCCGCTCGCGCTCGTGCCCGTCTGGTGGTCCGCACCGAAGCGGTTCGTCGGCGCGCGCGGGCTGCTGCTGCTCGGCGGGATCGCGCTCGCGTCAGGCGTGTGGCTCACCGCGGTGTCGTCGGCGTCGCACACGATCAGCCCGGTCGTGCTGCGCGCGAACCTCCTGCTGGTCGTCGGCGGCTTCTGCGCGATCGGCCTGCTGCTGTGGGCCCGCACCGTGCTCTCCCTGCGGACCGTCGCGCTGTCCGCCGCCGCGGGCCTGGTCCTGCGCATCGGGCTCGAGCC
This sequence comes from Cellulomonas algicola, assembly GCF_003851725.1. Classification (GTDB taxonomy): domain Bacteria; phylum Actinomycetota; class Actinomycetes; order Actinomycetales; family Cellulomonadaceae; genus Cellulomonas; species Cellulomonas algicola. The sequence goes on from NZ_BHYL01000082.1 coordinate 810, forward strand.
CATCAACCCGGCCAACCCGTGGAAGTACAACTTCTCCTACGCGGTGACCGTCCTCGCGCTCGGACTCGTCGTGCGGAAGCGGCCTCGGCCCGTCGAGATCGTGCTGCTGCTCGCGCTCGCCGCCGTCTGCATGCTCAACGACTCGCGGTCGGCGTTCGCGACGCTCGTGCTCGCCGCGCTCCTCGTCGCCTACCAGCTGCGTCCGACGACGCTCGGCCGACGGTCGAGCGCGCTCGCGACCATCGCGCTGTTCGCGGGCATCGCGGCGTGCGTCTACTCGGTCGGCACCACGCTGATCCTCGAGGGGTACCTCGGCGCGGCGACGCAGCAGCGGTCGCAGGAGCAGGTGCAGGCGTCGGGCTCGATCCTGCTGGGCGGCCGGCCGGAGTGGGGTGCGAGCCTCGCCCTCGCCGAGTCCCGGCCCATGGGGTACGGCGTCGGCGTCCAGGCGAACCTCGACGACATCCTCGTCGCGAAGTCCGGCATGGCCGCCCTCAACTACGACCCCGACAACGGGTACGTCGAGAACTACATGTTCGGCAGCGAGATCAAGCTGCACGCGGTGATCGCGGACCTCTGGTCGAACTTCGGCATCCCCGGCGTCGCGCTCGGCGCGTGGATCCTCGGGCTGTCGGTATGGTCGATCGCGAGCGCCGCCGCGCGCCGCGTCGCGTCCGGCCTCGCGATCTACCTCACGTGCGTCATGCTCTGGAACTTCGCGTTCGGTCCCATCTACAGCTCGATGCCGATCATCGTGCTCGCGCTCGGCATGCTGCTGCTCCCCCGACCCGGCGTCGACGCCGGCGAGGCGACCCTCGACGACACCCGACCGGCCGCCGTGCCGGACCCCCTGCCGGAAGGGCGCGCATGACCGTCACGGTGCTCGAGTCGTTCCCGCGGCCCCGCCGCACCACCAACCCGTACCTCGCGCAGCTGCTCGTCGAGCTGCCCGAGGACGTGCACGCGCTGACCTTCGACTGGCGCACCGCGCTCCTCGGGCGCTACGACGTCTTCCACGTGCACTGGCCGGAGAAGCTGCTCCGCGGGACGTCGCGGCTCAAGACCGCGGCGCGGTTCGTGACCACGGCGGCCCTGCTCGCACGGCTCGCGCTGACCCGCACGGCCGTCGTGCGGACCCTGCACAACGTCGAGCCGCACGAGTCCGGCAGCGCGCTCGAGCGGTGGCTCCTGCGCGTCGTCGACCGCCGGACGACCGTGTTCGTGCGACTCAACGGGACGACGCCGCTGCCCGACGACGCGCGCCCCGGCACCCCGCTCGTGACCGTGCCGCACCCGCACTACCGCGACTGGTACGCCCCGTACCCGCGCGGGGAGGCACGACCCGGACGCGTGCTGTTCTTCGGGCTCGTCCGCCCCTACAAGGGCGTCGAGGAGCTCGTCGAGGCGTTCGCCGCGACGCCGGGCGACGAGCTCGAGCTGCGCGTCGTCGGCAGCCCCGAGACCGCCGAGCTGCGCGCGACCGTCGAGGCCCTCGCTGCCGCCGACCCGCGCGTCGGTCTGCGCCTCGCGTACGTCGACGACGACGTGCTCGCGGCCGAGGTGTCCGCCGCGTCGCTCGTCGTCCTGCCCTACCGCCGGCTGCACAACTCCGGCGCCGCGCTGCTCGCGCTCTCGCTCGACAGGCCCGTCCTGGTCCCTGAGGGGCCGACGTCGGCCGCGCTCGCCGACGAGGTCGGCGGCGCCTGGGTGACGACGTTCACCGGGTCCGTCACGCCCGCCGACCTGCGCACCGGCCTGGACCGCGCGGCCGCGCTCGACCTGGGCCGCGA
>NZ_BHYL01000083.1 GCF_003851725.1 Cellulomonas algicola
GCCCACATCCCCGTCCGCCGTGCAGGCCGGGGCCGCGAGCACCACCACGGCCACGGCGAGCGCGAGCGGTGCGTGCCCGTGGCGCCGGTCGCGCCCGTCGCGCCCGTCGCGCCCGTCGCGTCCGTCGCGTCCGTCGCGTCCGTCGCGTCCGTCGCGCGAAGCGCACCCGTCGCGCGCGGCGCACCCGTCGCGACCGTTCAGCGATCGCCGGTGCGGGGTGCGCGGCCCGGTGGAGGTCATGCCCCAGACGAGCACGCACCCGTGCCGCCCGCCACCCCGCGTGCGAGGCTGGACGCCGGACGTCAGCGCACGAGGAGGTCACCATGAGCACCGCGGAACCGACGCGCCGGGCACTCGTCGTCGTCGACGTGCAGCCCACGTTCTGCGAGGGCGGCGCACTGCCCGTCGAGGGCGGCAACGCGGTCGCCCGCGACATCGCGCTCTACATCGCGGACCACCGTGCGCGGTACGACCTCGTCGTCACGACGCAGGACTGGCACGTCGACCCGGGCGCGCACTTCAGCGACGAGCCCGACTACGTCGACACCTGGCCGCCGCACGGCGTCGCGGGGACGGCCGAGGCCGACCTGCACCCCGCGCTGTCCGCGATCGTCCCCGAGGCCAGCGTGAAGAAGGGCCAGTACGCCGCCGCGTACTCGGGCTTCGAGGGCGTCGACGGCGAGGGCCGCGGGCTCGCGCAGATCCTGTCCGACGGCGGGATCACCGACGTGGACGTCGTCGGGCTCGCCGAGTCGCACTGCGTGCGGTCGACCGCGATCGACGCCGTCGAGCTCGGCCTGCGCACGCGTGTGCTCACCGACCTCACCGCGCCGGTCACCGCGGAGCTCGGCGCGGCGGCACGCGAGGAGATGCGCGCGGCGGGGGCGGAGCTCGTCGCGTCGTCGGACCTCTGAGGGCGGACAGGACCTCCGAGGGCGGGCAGCGCCGTCGTGGCGACCTCCGAGGGCGGGCAGCGCCCTCGTGGCGACCTCCGAGGGCGGACGGCGCCCTCGCGGTGGTCTCGGTCAGTCCTCGTCCTGCGACGCCCACCCGAGGTTGGTCGCGACGCGCTGGAGGACCGCGAGCGTGGTCGCGTAGTCGTCGGCCGTGACGCCCTCCGCGATGCGCTCGCGGAACCCGGCCACCCGCTCGGCGAGCGCCGCGACATGGTCGCGCCCGTCGTCGGTGAGCACGTACCCGCCGCCGTCGCGGACGACCCACCGGCGCGACACGAGCAGCGTGAGCTCCGCGGTGCCGACGGGCTCCCCGGCCGCCGTGTCGAACGGGGCGAGGGCCCGCGCGACCGCGAGCTCGTCGACCGGCCCCTCCTCCTGCACGACCGACAGGACCTGCCAGTGCCGTCGGGTCAGGCCGTCCCGGGCGAGCTCGGCGTCGAGGCCGACCTCGAGCAGCCGGTCGACGAGCTTGACCCAGTAGCCGATCGGGCGCGCCTGCGACATCGGATCCTCCCCACCTGGTCCTCTCCCGATAGTGCCCGTCGGCACGCCGCGCGTCACGTCGGAGGTCGCGGCGGGAGGTCGCGCGGGGCGACCGATCGCGCGGGCCGGTCCGCGCGGTCGGTCGGTGGCGGGGCCGGCCGGCGCCCCACGGCGGGGGCCGGTCGCTCAGGCGGCAGGCGGGGCGGACTGCGCGTCGAGCGCCGCGTACGCGCCACCGGCGGCGACCAGGTCGGAGTGCGTGCCGATCTCGACGAGGCGGCCGTCGCGCAGGACCGCGATGCGGTCGGCGCCCCGGATCGTCGAGAGGCGGTGCGCGACGACGAACGTCGTCCGGCCCGCCATGAGACGCCCCAGGGCCTCCTGGACGAGCCGCTCCGACGCGGTGTCGAGCGCGGACGTGGCCTCGTCGAGCACGAGCACGCGTGGGTCGCGGACCAGGGCGCGTGCGATCGCGAGCCGCTGCCGCTGACCGCCCGACAGGCGCGCGCCGCGCTCGCCGATGACGGCGTCGAGCCCGCCCATCTGCTCGACGAACTCGAGCGCGTTCGCGTCGCGCAGCGCGGCGAGCACCGCGTCGTCGGACAGGTCGGGGCTGCCGTAGGTGACGTTGTCGCGCACGGTCCCCTCGAACAGCAGCGACTCCTGCGGCACGACCGCGAGGAACCGGCGGTAGGTGCGCAGGTCGAGCGTCGCCATGTCGCGGCCGTCGAGCAGCAGGCGCCCGCCCGTGGGAGCGAGGAAGCCGATGACGAGGTTGAGCACGGTCGACTTGCCGGAGCCGGACGGCCCGACGAGCGCGATCGTCTCGCCCGCCCGCACGTGCAGGTCGAGGCCGTCGACCGCGGGCTCGTCGGGGGCGTCGTCGTACGCGAACCGCACGCCGTCGAAGACGACCTCGCCGCGCACGTCGTCGACCGTCGCCTTGCCCGCGTTGCGCTCGAGGTCGGGCTCCGTGAGCACCTCGCCCATCGACCGGACCGACTCGAGCCCCTTGGTGACGATCGGGGCGATGGTCATCAGCGCGGTCACCGCACCCGTGAGGGCGACGAAGTAGCTCGACAGCATCGTCACGTCACCCGCGGACAGGTCGAACATGCCGTTCCACGCGACCCACGCCGCGCCCACGAGGCAGCCGACCGACAGCATCTGCATGAGGATCCACGACAGCGCGCCGAACCAGCCGTTCGTCACGTCGAGCCGGATGCCCGCGTCGCGCACGCCCACGAGCGTCGCGCCCATCCGGTCGAGCTCGTCGCGCTCCAGGGCGTGCGCGCGCGTGATCGGGACCAGGTGCGTCATCTCGCTGACGCGGGCCGACATCTGCTCGACCTCGGCGCGGAACGCGGCGTTGTGCGAGGTCATGCGTCGACGCATCGCGACGACGAGCCCCGCGGCCGCCGGGACCGCGAGCGCGAACACCGGCAGGAACTCGGGGACGCGCACCGCGGTGACGACGACCGCGCCGATGAGCGTCGTCGTCGCCGACATGCCCGAGTCGAACGCCTGCCGGCTGCTCTCCACGACGTTCTCGACGTCGCGCACGATCTTCGCCTGCAGCACACCCGCGCTGACGCGGCGGTGGTAGCCGATCGACAGCTCCTGGAGGCGGCGGGACAGCGCCATGCGCAGGTTCGTCTCGACCGTGCGGACCGCGACCGAGAACGCGCGGACGTAGAGCCAGTGCATCGGCAGGTTCTGCCCGACGACCAGCAGCATGAGCGCGGCGGCCCACCACAGGTCGTGCAGCGGGCGGTGGTCGACGACGACGTCGATCACGTCCGCGGTGAGGACCGGGATGACCCAGATCGGCGAGTGCTTGGCGGCGAACGCGAGCGCGGCGGCGGCGAGGCGGCGGCGCTGGCCGGAGTAGAGGCCGACGAGCGTGCGGACGGGGTGCGCGCCGTCGTACGTGTCCTCGAGGGGTGCGGTCACGAGCGCCCATCGTAACGATTCGACCCGCGATCGCGTCGGACGGCGTGCGAGTGTCCCTCGGACGCGACATCGATGTCGCGCGCAGGAGCGAGAGCATCCGTCAGCACCGGGACCGCAGCCGGAGCGCCGCGCGCGGGCAGTCAGCGGGTGCGGTCAGCGGGAGCGGGCTGCGAGAGCCGCGGCGTACAGGTCGCGCTTCGCGACGCCCGCGGCCGTCGCGACGTCGGCCACCGCGTCCTTGAGCCGCTCGCCCGCGTCGGCCCGCGCGAGCACCTCGGCGACCAGGTCCGCCGTCGACGCCGCCTGCGGGCGGTCCGCACCGCTGACCACGACGACGATCTCGCCGCGCACCTGCCCGTCGTGCGCCCACGCCGCGAGGTCCCGCAGCGGACCCCGCCGCACCTCCTCGTACGTCTTGGTCAGCTCGCGGCACACCGCGGCGGCCCGCTCGGCGCCGAACGCCTCGACCATCGCGTCGAGTACGTCGTCGAGCCGGTGCGGCGCCTCGAAGAACACCATCGTCCGTCGCTCGTCGGCGAGGTCGGCGAGCGCACGCGCCCGCTCCCCCGCCTTACGCGGCAGGAAGCCCTCGAAGCAGAACCGGTCGGTGGGCAGGCCGGACAGCGCGAGGGCGGTCAGCACGGCGCTCGGCCCGGGCGCGGCCGTCACGGGGAGGCCCGCCGCGACGGCGGCCGTCACGACGCGGAACCCGGGGTCGGACACCGCGGGCATGCCCGCGTCGGTCACGACCACGACGGTCCCGCCGCCCGCGACGACGTCGAGGAGGTCCGCGGCCCGCTCGGCCTCGTTGTGCTCGTGGTGGCTCACGACCCGCCCGCGCACCTCGACGCCCAGCCGGGCCGCGAGCGCGCGGAGCCGACGGGTGTCCTCGGCGGCGACGACGTCCGCCTCCGCGAGGAGCGTCCGCAGGCGGGCCGACGCGTCGTCGGTGTTGCCGATCGGGGTGGCCGCGAGCACCAACCGCCCGCCGGTCACGGACGCCGGGGCGTCGCCGCGCGGGACGGTGCGGGGAGCGGCGTCGGGTGCGTCGGGTCCGGTCACGCCCGACAGCCTGCCATCCGTCGCGCGTCCACCCCTCGTCCGCCCCTGGCCACGGCCACAGGGGTCACCCCTACGATGACCGTCGTGCCGCCCACGCGAGACGACGACGCCGCGCTCCCGGACCACCCGGACGCGCCCTCGGGCGACGCGCCCGCGGCTCGCCCCGGCTCGGCCCCGGCCACCGTCACGACGACCGACCCCGCCGCCCGGGACGACGAGAGCGCGCCCACCACCGCTCCGCCGCTCCCCGCGGGGCCGACGGCCGACGGCGTCCCGACGCCGGTCGCGCCCCACGGGAGCACCCGGGCGTCCACCCCCGGCCCCGGCGTCGCCGTCGAGCGGGACGACGACGAGCGCGACGGCGACGACGAGCCGTACCGCGTCGACCTCGTGAAGCACGCCGAGGACGAGCCGCCGCTCCCGACGCGCGAGCGCCTGCTGCGCACGCTGCTCGGCGCCGACCGGCTGGCGCTCGACGCGAACCCGCGCGACCGCCTCGCCGGCTGGCTGTGGCCGATCGCCGTCACCGTGCTCGCGGGCATCGCCCGGTTCTGGGACCTGGGCCGCCCGCACAAGCTCGTCTTCGACGAGACGTACTACGTCAAGGACGCGTGGTCGCTGGTCACGCGCGGCTACGAGGCGCAGTGGTCGGCGGAGCCGAACCCGGCGTTCGAGGCGGGCGACACGAGCGGCCTCGGCACGGTCGCGTCGTACGTGGTCCACCCGCCGGTCGGCAAGTGGGTCATCGGGCTGGGGATCCAGCTGGGCGGCGGGCCGGACTCGTCGGCGGCGTGGCGGCTGTCCGTCGCGATCCTCGGCACGCTGTCGGTCCTGATGATCGCGCGCATCGCGCGGCGGCTGTTCGCGTCGACCGCCCTCGGGGTGGTCGCGGGTCTGCTGCTCGCGGTCGACGGCGAGGCGATCGTCATGTCGCGCATCAGCCTGCTGGACCCCGTCCTGACGTTCTTCGTGCTGGCGGCGTTCGGGGCCCTGCTGATCGACCGCGAGCAGGCGAGACGACGGCTCGCGGAACGTGCGGCGGTCGTGATCGACGCGGGCGACGACCTCGGGTGGGGGCCACGGCTCGGCTGGCGCTGGTGGCGCCTCGCGGCCGCGGTGCTGCTCGGGCTGGCGATCGGCACCAAGTGGTCGGGCATCTACTTCCTGGCCGTCTTCGGGCTCATGACGGTCGCGTGGGACCTCTCCGCCCGACGCACGGTCGGGGTGCGGCACTGGGCGCGCGCGGGCGTGCTGCGGGACGGCGTGGTCGCGGGCGTCGCGATGGTCGGCCTCGGGGTCGTCACGTACCTGGGGTCGTGGTGGTCGTGGTTCGCGTCGACGGACGCGTACGACCGGCAGTGGGCGGCGCTCAACCCCGGTCAGGGCGTCGAGTGGCTGCCGCCGGCGCTGCGCTCGCTCTGGAAGTACCACCAGGACATGTGGGCGTTCCACAACGGCCTCGAGACGCCGCACTCGTACGCGGCGCACCCGCTCGGCTGGATCGTGCAGTGGCGGCCCACGTCGTTCTACTACCCGACCGAGGTGTCGGGGCTGCAGGGGCAGCCGGCCGTCGACGCGTGCGGCGCGGACCAGTGCTCGCAGGCGATCACCGCGCTCGGCAACCCGGTGCTGTGGTGGTGCGGCGCGGCCGCGATCCTCGTGGCGCTGGTGTGGCTGCTCCGGTTCCGCGACTGGCGCGCCGGCGCGGTGCTGTCGGGCATCGTCGCGGGCTGGCTGCCGTGGTTCCTGTACGCGCACCGCACGATCTTCACGTTCTACTCGATCGCGTTCCTGCCGTGGGTCGTCCTCACGCTCACCTACGTGCTGGGGCTGGTGATCGGCCCGAAGGACGAGCTGGGCGCGAAGCAGCGCCGCGTCGCGATCTGGTGCGTGGGCGTGCTGCTCGCGCTGGTGGTCGCGGTGAGCGTGTTCTTCTACCCGATCTGGTCGGGCATGGTGATCCCGTACGACTTCTGGCACAGCCACATGTGGATGAGCCAGTGGGTGTGACGCGGCGCGTCTGACGCCGCAGGGCTGTGCCCGACGGCGCCGCCAGGTCAGCCCGCGGCAGGGCCCTCCGGCCAGGTGACCTGCGGGCTCGCGTACCAGGCGAACCCGACGTGGTCCCAGAACACCCCGTGCTGCGCGACGCGCGCGGCGAAGTCGTCCCAGTCGCGACGCTCGGGCGCGGTCCACGCGACCTCCGCGACGGCGGCGAGCCGCGGCAGCAGCATCGACGTGAGCTCGGTGAGGTTCGTCAGGGTCTCCGAGAAGACGGCGGCCTCGACACCGACGACGGCCTCGGCGGGGATGCCCGCGATGAGCGTCGACGGCTCCCAGTCGTAGGAGTCGCGCAGCTCGACGTGCCCGGCCCACTCGAGGCCGAGCTGCGTGCCCGCGTCGTACTTCATGTCGAGGTACGCCTTCGACGCGGGCGACATGAGCACCTGGGCCCCGGCCTGCGCCGCGGCGACGAACGGCGCGGGGTCGGCGTTGATGTCCCAGTACTGCACGACCGTCCCGGGCTCGAGCGGCGTCGACGCGATCTCCTGCCACCCGACGACCTTCTTGCCGGCGTCGCGCACGACGGACGACACGAAGCCGACGAGCCGCGCGTACTCGTCGTGGTCCATCGTCAGGACCTCGTCGCCGCCGATGTGCACGTACTCGCCGGGCGTCATCGCGGCGAGGTCGGTGAACACGTCGCGCAGGAACCCGTGGGTCGCGGGCAGGTCGTCGTGCAGGCGGCTGAACCCGACCTCGATGCCGGTGTACTCGTCGGTCGGCTCGCCGCCGGGCGTGAGCTCGCCGTACGCGTGCGTCGCGGCGTTGACGTGCCCGGGCACGTCGATCTCGGGGACGACGCGGATGCCGCGCGACGCCGCGTAGTCGGTGATCTCGGCGAGCTGCGCCGGGCTGTAGAAGCCACCCGGGCCGCCCCCGACGGACGTCGACGCCGAGACGCGCGTGAGGTGCGGGCGCGACGGCAGGTGGACGCGCCAGCCCTGGTCGTCGGTGAGGTGCAGGTGCAGCACGTTGAGCTTGTAGTGCGCCAGCAGCCCGATGACGGACTTCACGTCGTCGACGGTGAAGAAGTGCCGCGCGACGTCGAGCGACAGGCCGCGCCACGTGTAGCGGGGGTGGTCCTCGATGCGGACGGGCGCGATGGTGAGCCGGCCGTCGCCCATGTCCTGGATGACCTGCCGCAGCGTCACGACGGCCCGCACGAGGCCCGCGGGCGTGCGCGCCTGCAGGTCGACGCGGTCGGGGGTGACGACGACGCGGTACGCCTCGTCCGACGCCGGCAGGTCGTCGGTGACGCTGAGCCGCACGACGCTGCGCGCGCCGCCCTCGGTGTAGCGCACCTCGACGGGCCGCCCGGACAGGCGTCCGAGCAGGTCGGCCGCGAGGACGCCCACGGCGACGAGCTCGGGGGCGCTGTCGACGACCAGGATGGTCGGCGCCGACAGGACGAACGGCTCCTCCCCCGTGCTCTCCAGCAGGACGGGACGGGGGATGACGGCGACGTTCCGCACCGGGTCTCCTTCTCGGGGGCGGGCGCCGGGGACGGGCGCCGGGGGCACGCTACTGGACGCGGGCGATGCGGCGGGCGATCACGGCGCACGTCGCGAGCTGCAGCTGGTGGAAGACGATGACGGGCAGTGCGACGCCCGCCGCGACGACGGGCGTGAAGAGCACGGCGGCCATGGGCAGGCCGGTCGCGAGCGACTTGGTCGAGCCGACCATGACGAGCGCCGCGCGGTCGGCCCGGTCGAGCCCGAGGCGTGCGCCGCCCCACCACGAGGCCGCGAGCACGCCCGCCAGGACGAGCGCGCACACGACGACGAGGACGAGCAGCGCGACGGCGGTGACGTCGTCCCACGCGCCCGACACGGACGCCTGGCTGACGGACGTGTAGGCGACGAGCAGGATCGTGCCGCGGTCGGTGAACCGTGTGATCCGCGCGTGCCGGCGCACCCAGCCGCCGATCCACGGCTGCACGACCTGCCCGACGGCGAACGGCAGCAGGAGCTGCAGGAGGATCCCGGTGAGCGACCCGCCGTGCGCGCCGCCGGTCGCCGTCATGAGCACGCCGACCATGAGCGGCGTGACGACGATGCCCGACACGTTGGAGATCGTCGCGCCCGTGATCGCGGCGGCGACGTTGCCGCGGGCCACGGACGTGAACACCACGGACGACTGCACGGTCGACGGCAGGAGCGTCAGGTAGAGCACGCCGCGGCGCAGGTCGGGGGCGAGGACCGCGTCGGGCAGCAGCTGCACGAGCAGGCCGAGCACCGGCAGGAGCACGTAGGTGGCCGCGAGCATCGAGCCCTGCAGGCGCCAGTTGCGCAGGCCGTCGAGCACCTCGCGCGTCGGCATGCGGGCGCCGTAGAGGAAGAACAGCAGCACGATCGCGCACGTCCGGACCGTGGCGAGCACGTCGGCGAACCCGCCCTGCGCGGGGACGAAGAGCCCGAGCAGGAGGACCGCGACGATCATCACGACGAGCGGGTCGACCCACCCCCGCGCGATCTGGAGAAGGCGGGGACGGTCGGGGCGCGGCACCGGCCCATCATGCCCGCGCGTCCAGGATGCGAGCGCATCGAGGACGTCCCGATGCACCCTTCTGCCCCGTTTTCGACCACTCTGTCGGGTGACGTGCGTCGCCCGCGACCCGCTCGCCGCGCGCTCTCACCCGATCGGCTCTAGTTTTCCGGCTACCGGAATGAACCCCGATATGTCAAGGAGCTGTACATGACCCCCGAAGGCATCATCAGCGCGATCATCATCGGTGCGATCATCGGCATCCTCGGACGCCTCGTCGTGCGTGGTCGGCAGCGCATCTCGATCCTGCTGACCATCGTCGTCGGGATCGTCGCCGCCCTGGTCGGCACCTGGCTCGCCACGCTCATCGGTGTCCGGGACACCGGTGGCGTCGACTGGATCGAGCTGTTCCTGCAGATCGGCCTCGCCGCGATCGGTGTCGCCGCAGTGGCGGGCAGCGGCCGCCGCCGCCGCAGCATCCTCTGACGGCGCCGCGCCCGCCCCGGCGCGACAGCACCACCGCACCAGCCTCGAAGGGCCCGGACCGTCATCTCGGTCCGGGCCCTTCAGCCGTCCCTGCGCGGGACGAGCGGCGGGGGCGCGCGGGTCGCGCACGCGAGCCGGGCGCCGCGCACGGCACGCGCGGGCGCGCCCTCAGCTCACGGGCGGGCGCGACCTCTCCTCACACGCAGGCGTGACCTCACTGCACGCGCGGGCCCGACGTCGGCTCGCGGAGCACGCTGATCTCGACGCGCGAGCGGAGCCGCTCGGTCGGCAGGACGTGCGCGAGGTCGGCGAGCACGCGGTCGCAGGCCGCCACGACGCCCGGCAGGTCCGCCCCGGGCTCCACGGTCGTCCGCAGCCGGACGACCGTCTCCCCGCGGTCCCGCAGCACCGCGCCGCGCGCGGACCGCACGTCCCGGTCCTCCGCGAGCACGCCGGCCGCGGTCGCGACCGCCGGACCGGGGTCGACGACGAGCCGGCCCGGCCGGTCACCGCCGGGCAGCCGGAGCGGCCCGACGGACCGCCGCGGCAGGTGCGCCAGCAGCCACCACAGCCCGAGCACGACGAGCACGACCCCGACGAGCGCGAGCAGCAGCGGGTAGCCCGACTCCCCCGTCACGCTCCCCGTGTCGACCGCGAGCCGGCGCGGTGCGGACGGCCAGACGTCCGCGAGGAACCCGACCTGCCACCCGACCGCGGCGACGCCCACGACGACGAGCACGAGCCCGAGCAGCAGCAGCAGGACCCGGTCGACCGCGAGCACCGAACGCCTCATGCGCCGACCCCTCCCGTGCGCAGGGCGTCGCTGACGCGGGCGACGACCTTGACGGCCAGGGGCGTCGTCAGGGGTGCGAGCTGACGTGCGACGGCGGCCTGAACGGGCTCGACGACCCGCGCACCGGGCGGCACCGTCACCGTGACGGTCACCGCCCTGCGGGTCGCCGTGGCCCGTGCGTCGAGCACGTCGTCGACGTCGAGCGCGGCCACGCGGGCGAGCCGCGCGGCGTCGCCGACCCCGATGCTCACACCGCTCGACGTGCCGCGCGCCGACCCGTCGGCCGAGACCGGGAGCCGAGTCCGCCGGCGCCGCCCGAACGCCTCGAGCACCAGCCACAGCCCGAGGAGCGCGATGGCGACGCCGACCGCGGCGACGGCCACGGACGGCCCGAGCCCGTCCAGCCCGTCGACGACGGGCGCGAGCCACGGCTCGCCGTCGATCCGCCCGTCCGCCGCGAGCGCGTCGCGCACGCACAGCACGCCGAGCGCGACCACGACGACGGCCAGGACGATCCCGAGCACACCGGCGCGCGCGGTCCTGCTCGCGTCCCGGGCGGGCGCGAACGTCGAAGGCGACCCGACCTGAGTCATCGCACCCTCGCCACCGGTCGTGCGGCCGAGGCCCGCACGACGTCCCGCACGCGCACGTCGACGCGCCCGACCTTCTGACCGGCCTGCCGCTCGAGCTCGCGCGCGACGGCGTCCTGCACGGCACCCGTGACGTGCGCGGCCGACGACGGCCACACGAGCGCGATCTCGACGTCGACGGACGCGTGGTCGCCCGTGCGGTGCCAGGACACCCGCGGGAACCCGCGACCGAGCGTGCGCTCGACGGTGCCGGCGTGCTCCTCCGAGGCGACGCCGGGCACCTCGAGGGCCACCTGACGCGTGATCGCCGTCAGGGCCCGGTCGGAGATGGTCAGCGAGCCGCGCGCACCGACGTCCGGCTCAGCCACGGCGCCGGCCCGTCAGCGCACCGGTCACGTCGAGGCGCCCGTCGACGGCGAGCCCGACGGCGACACCGCCGCCCCCCAGGACGAGGGCCAGCAGGAACATCGCGAAGCCCCCGACGGCCGCGATCAGCGCGAGCAGGAGGCCGGCGAACAGGCCGATGGCAGCAGATGACATGGTCACTCCTCGGTCGGGTCGGCGGGGTCGGCGGGGTCGTCGAGGTCGTCGACGTGCACCCGCACGGGCATGGGCGCGACCGCGGACACGGCCCGCTGCACCCGGGCGGCGGTGGCGGCGACCGGCTGCGTCGCCGAGACGACGACGTGGACCTCGGTGCCGTCGTCGTCGACCCGCACGCCCGTCACGCGACGGCCGGGCAGGTAGGTGCCGAGCCCGCCGAACGGCCCGCCGTGCAGCCGCACGACGCCCGGGACGGCGAGCACCACGGCCGCGACGACCTCGGCGAGCGAGCCCGGCTCGGGGACGTCGGTGAGGACACGACCCGACCCGCCCGGTCGGACCTGCTCGTCGACCGGATGTCCACGGCCCGGTGTGGTCAGGTCGCTCACTGGACCCGCTGCTCCTGCGGCGGCGCCGGCTGCGGGTCGTCCTGCGGCAGGTGCACGTCGTTCACCGCGACGTTGACCTCGACGACGTGCAGACCTGTCATCCGCTCGACGGCGCTGATGACGTTCCGGCGGATGCCGTTCGCGAGGTCGGTGATCGAGACCCCGTACTCGGCGACGAGGTCCAGGTCGACCGCGGCCTCGGTCTCGCCGACCTCGACCGAGACGCCCTGCGAGTGGTTGGTGCGGCCCCCGGGGATGCGCTCGCGGAGCGTGCCCATCGCCCGGGCGGCGCCGCCGCCGAGCGCGTGCACGCCGGACACCTCGCTCGCGGCGATGCCGGCGATCTTGCTCACCACGGTGTCGGCGATCGTGGTGGTCCCCTCGGGCGTGACGAGCGCGCTCTGGCGGGACGCGACCGGCGGGGTGGTGACGGTCTTGGCGGAGGACTCGGTCATGGTGGCCTCTCTCGACGGGTGCCACGGCGGGCCGGAGCCGGCGGTGCCGCGACGGTGACGCACAGTTGGTCGCCGCTGCGCCGGATTCGTCACGCGCGTCGGGAAGATCCGTTCCGGATGCGCGGCCCGCGTCACCACGGGAGTGTGCGAGGAGTGGACGACGAGGGGGCGCCCGACGCGGTGCTGGCCCGGCGTGCGGCGCTGCACGACCACGCCGCGTTCCGGGCGATCGTGGACCGGCACGGCCCGGCCCTCTACCGCTACGCGCGGCGCATGCTCGACAGCCCCGCGGACACCGAGGACTGCGTGCAGGAGGCGTTCGCCGCCGCGTGGACGTCCCTGCCGCAGTTCGAGGGCCGGTCGTCCCTGCGCACCTGGCTGTTCTCGATCACCGCGCACAAGGTCCGCTCGCTCCAGCGCCGCCGGGCACGCGGCGCGCTCCCGCTCCCGTTCAGCCCGGACGAGAGGGTCGACCTGCGCGTGGCCGACCCGCAGCGGTCTCTCGAACGCTCCGACCTGCTGGGCGCGCTCCACGCGGCGCTCCGCGAGCTGCCCGCAGGACCCCGGTCCGCGTGGCTCCTGCGCGAGGTCGAAGGACTGAGCTACGAGGAGATCGCCCAGATCTCGGGGACGAGCGCGAGTACCGTGCGAGGTCAGCTCCACCGCGCTCGCGCGCACCTGGTCAAGCGGATGGAGGAGTGGCGGTGAACGGCGAGCAGGTTCTCGACCAGGCGACCCGAGCGCTGCGTCAGCACACCGACGCGGGCTGGGTCGGGCTGCGCGACGACGTCGTCGCCGCCGCCGTCCGCGCCTTCCGCCCCGCCGCGCCCGTCCGCGGCAGCTCCGTCGACGGTGAGCTGTGGGTCACCAGCACCGTGCTCGTCGCCCAGGTGCGCGCCGCCCTCGACGGCCTGGGCGACGCCGCAGCCCTGCGGATCACCTGCACGACCACGTCCGACGACGCGCTCGACCGCCTCACCGTCGAGGTCGTCGCCCTGTACGGCACGCCCTTGGTTCCCCTCGCGACGCGCATCCGCGCGAGGGCGGCCGACGCCGTCGCCGCGACCCTGGGCCTCGACACCCCGCCCGTCGCCCTCGTGCAGGTCGACGTCTCGGTCCAGGACGTCACGGACGATCCTCGGACCCTGTGACACCGCAACCCGGAGCGTGAGCCGCGCGCCGGATCGACGGGAGCGCGAACGCCGAAACCAGAACTCTGGGGGGCCCGGCCTTCGGAATGCGGTGGAGCCGGCGCAGTTCGAGGTCCGCCAGCAGTGCGTGCCAGTCAGTTCACCCAGTGCGAGATCACGAGCCCGGTGGCGAGCACGACGGACACGACGGACACGACCAGGGCCGCCCGCTGAAGCGCCCTGCTCCCGGCGCTCCCCCGGAGCCGCACGATGGCCCAGATCAGCGCACCGACCGCGACGACGGGGAACACGAAGAGCGCGAGGCTGGCGACGGCGCACACCAGCAGCCAGACATCCCCCCACGCGACGGACGCCGACGCGGGCCCGGCGGGCGTGGCGCTCGCCGCGATCTGCTCGACGGACCCGAGCTCGGTGATGACCCGCTCGACGGTCGCGTCCGAGGCTCCGTCCCGCGCGATCACCTCGGAGGCGTGCTCGCGCATCGCCTGGATCGTCTCGGCGCGCTCGCGCGCGTCCGTGCCGACCAGCGCGCGATCCAGGTCGGCGAGATAGGCCTCGAGGAGGTCCGGCAGTCGTGTCGTGGTCATGAGTGGTCCTCGATCGTGGTCGTGACGTCGGCGGCGAAGCGCCCCCAGGTCTCGATGAAGACCTTCAAGGCGGCCTCCCCGGACTGCGTGAGGCGGTAGTACCGACGGGGCGGGCCGACCGGCGACGGTTCGAGCGTCGTCGTGACCCACCCCTGCTGACGCAGGCGCGACAGCAGCGGGTAGAGGGTGCCGTCGCTGTCGAACAGCACCTTGTCCTGCCGGAGGCGGTCGGCGATCTCCAACCCGTACGCGGGCCCGGAACGCAGGCAGGCGAGGACGCAGAAGTCGACCGTGCCCTTGCGCAGCTGCGTCAGGACCGACGCGGGGGTTGGTTCCATGCAGTACACGGTAGGCGGTTCCATGCATCGCACGCAACCGTATGGCGGTCCAGACGCCGACGGCTCAGCACAGAGGGTGTGGTCCCGCCGCTCGGTTCCGGAGAAACGACGAAGGCCGGACCCTGATGGGTCCGGCCTTCGTCGTGCGGTGGAGCTGAGGGGATTCGAACCCCTGACCTTCTCATTGCGAACGAGACGCGCTACCAACTGCGCCACAGCCCCGCGAGCGGGCTACAGACTAGCACCCCGCCAGGGTCGTTCGTGAAATCGGGTCACTCCCCCGCGGCCCGGCGCTTGGCCAGGATCGCGTTGAGGTCGATGCTGCCGGTGGTCGCCGCCGGAGGCTCCGCGACCTCGGCCACGACCTGCGCGACAGGCTCGGTGACCGTGTCGCCCACGACGGCGGCCTTTGCACCGGCCGCCGCGTCGGCGTCCTCGAGCGGGGCCGGCTCACGGCGCGGCGCGGTGGCCTTCATCGTGTAGGTCGGGCGCGGGACGGGCACGGGCGACCAGGCGCCGTCCTCGTCCTCGGCGGGGGTGCGCGTCGCGTCGTCGGCGTCCGCGTCGCGCGTCGCCTTCGACCGGTCGGCGACGCTGGTCCGCACGACGGGCGTCTGCCCGGTCGACGCGTGCCGCGCCGGAGCCTCGGCCTCGCCGCGGTCCTCGACGATGCGCGCGAACACCTCGGTGCTCGCCTCCGACGGGTGCACGGCGCGGCCGGTGACGATCGCGTGCGGGACGTGCACGTCGTGCGTCTCGACGTGCTGCTGGGTCTCGTCCGAGGCGCGCTCCGCGACCGACGCCTTCTGCGCGGGCGCGGACGAGGACGCACGGACCGTCGGCTGCGCGCCCGTGACGGCACGCGTCGGCGCGGACGCCGGGGCGGACGACGTGCGCGACGCCTCCGCGACCGCACGCATCGCGCCGGTCCGCGGACCGCCGGACACGCGGCGCTCGTCGGCCATGCGGGCCTCCCACGCCGCATCGGCGGCGCGACCGGCGAGCACGGCACGACGGCCCAGCACGAGCACGCCGCCGAGCAGCACGCTCGGCACGGCACCGGCGACCCACGTCACGGCGGGCGCGAGGCCCGCGATGGTCCAGCCGGCGATCGTCGCGACCACCAGCACCCCTGCGAGCACGGCACGGCGCCGTGCGGCGGCAGCACGGCGCGCGACCGAAGCCGCTCTCGCTGCGCGCGCCTGCGCGGCACGACGGGCCGCGTCCGCGGTGATCCTGTCCTGCGTCGCCGTCGGTCGGTCCACGGTGGCACCTCCTGTCCCGGGCCCGGCATGGAGCACCGGGAGCCCTGCGCCCGGGGTCAGCAGCCCCGGCGATCCGCCGCTCGTCGTCCCGCAGTCGGCTGATCCGACCGCAGGCGCCTCGCGCGACCGTCGGAACGTCCCCGACCGGCGGAGCCGGCCCGTACGTTCGCTCACGGCGACCACGCGCAGCGCCTCCGAGAACCGGTCGTCAGCCCGGGACTCGAGCAGCTGCTGCCGGTGCCGCAGCTTGTGCGGCACCAGGTAGGCCCCCCACAGAGCCACGAGCGCCAAGGCGACGAGGCCTGCGAGATCGTCCACGTCACGACGGTAGGGGGCGTTCCGCGGACTCGCCGGGACCATATCGGCGTGTCGGGTGGCGCGTCACCCCGCTGAGGCTCCACGGATCGCTCGCCAGCGGGCCAGCAGCCCCTCGGGGACCTCCTCCGTCGTGAGGGCGAACGTCCGGTGGTCGCACCAGCGGCCCTGGATGTGCAGGTACCGCTCGCGCAGCCCCTCGTCGCGGAAGCCGAGCTTCTCGACGACCCGCAGCGACGGCCGGTTCTCCGGGCGGATGTTGATCTCGACACGGTGCAGGCCGAGGACGCCGAAGCAGTGGTCCGTCGCGAGCGCGACCGCCGTCGGCGTGATCCCGCGCCCCGCGACGTGCTCCGACACCCAGTAGCCGATGCTCGCCGACCGCAGCGACCCGTAGGCGATCGACGCGACCGTGAGCTGGCCGACGAGACGGTCCTCGAAGTCGACCGCGAACGGCAGCGTCACCCCCGACCGCGCCTGGGCCGACAGCGTGCGGACGAACGCGCCGAACGTCGGCCGCACCGCCGGCGGCGGCTCGGGGCTCGTCGCGTCCCACGGCTCGAGCCAGCCCGCGTTGCGCGACCGCAGCTCCATCCACGTGTCCTGGTCACGCCGCCGCAGCGGCCGCAGCCGCACGGGCCCGTCCTGGAGGACGGCAGGCCATCCCACCGCCATCAGCGACCGCCCTGCCCCTCTGCGCCCAAGGCCGGCCTCATCCCTCGACTCCCGTGGTCGGGCCGAGGTCCCGCTCCGCTCCCGGCGCGTGCCGCTGCGCGCGCCCGCACCGTCCGCTGCGCTCCACCTCAGCCCTCCAGCACGAGGCAGTGGACGATCTGCCCCGGGTGCACGGTGAGGTCCTGCTCGCCGACGACGGCGAGGGCGTTCGCGTGCGCCAGGTCACGGACGGTGGGCGCGGACGGCTCGCCGACGGGCGTCACGCGGTAGCCCTCGTCGGGCGACCCGAGGACCGTCGCCGGCACGAACTGGCGGAGCCCGGGCGGCGACACCCAGCCGCTCGTCGCCTCGGCCGCGACGGACGGGCGGAAGAGCTCGGTGTGGCCGGCCATGGCCCGGAGCGCGGGGCGGACGAACACCTCGAACGACACCTGCGCGGCGACGGGGTGGCCCTGCAGCGCGAAGATCGGGACGGCGCGGTCGCGGCCGAGCTCGTCGCCGACGGAGCCGAACCCGTGCCGGAAGCCGGGGGTCATCGCGACCTGGTCGAGCCGGACGGTCCCGAGCGGCGCGAGCACGTCCTTGACGGTGTCGTGCGCGAGCTCGGACAGCCCGCCGGTGACGACGACCATGTCCGCACGGACGAGCTGGTCGTCGAGGGCCTCGCGCAAGGTCGCGCGGTCGTCCGCGACGATCCCGACGCGCACGGCGTTGGCCCCGGCGTCGCGGACTGCGGCCTCGAGCGCGTGCCCGTCGGCCTCGAACGTCGCGCCGTCGCGCGCCCCGACCGTGCCGGGCTCGACGAGCTCGTCACCGACCGACAGCAGCACGACGCGCGGTGTCGGGTGCACCCGCAGCCGGCCGCGGCCGAGCGACGCGGCGAGCGCGAGCTGGCGTGCGCCGAGGCGCGTGCCGGCGGCGAGGACCTTCTCCCCACCGCGGACGTCGGCCCCGGCGGGCCGGACGTGCTGGCCCGCGACGGCGGGCCGTTGCATCGCGACCTGCGCGGTGCCGCGGTCGGTCTCCTCGAGCGGGACGACGGCGTCGGCGCCGAGCGGCAGCGGCGCCCCCGACGCGACGCGCACGGCCTGCCCGGGGACCAGGCGCAGCGGCGCCTCGAGACCGGGACGCACGTCGTGGGCCACGGGCAGGGCGCGCGACGCGGCGTACCCGGCCGCGACCGCGGTGTCGTGCGCGGCGACCGCGTACCCGTCGCGCGCGGCGAGCGCCTGCCGCGGCAGGTCCCGACCGGCGACGACGTCCTCCGCGAGGATGCAGCCGACGGCGTCGTGCAGGACGACGTCGAGCGGCGCGACCGGGCCGACCGCGGCGAGCACCGCGGCCAGGTGGTCCTGGACCGATCTCATGCGCGCATTCTGCCCTGCCC
The DNA here is from genome assembly GCF_003851725.1 of Cellulomonas algicola. Taxonomy (GTDB): domain Bacteria; phylum Actinomycetota; class Actinomycetes; order Actinomycetales; family Cellulomonadaceae; genus Cellulomonas; species Cellulomonas algicola. The sequence continues at coordinate 17,977 of NZ_BHYL01000083.1, forward strand.
GCGCACGCGCGCCCGCCGGGTGACCCGCCCGTGTCGGATGTCCCGGGACGGCCGCGATCGCGCGGGCCGCAGCCAGGTTGGAGGGCGCGGGCGCCCGACACGCGCCGCCGACGCCCGGCGGGCCACCGGAACCCGCAGCCGACCGTCGCGGACGATCACCGACGCGAGGAGGGCCGCCGGCGGCGCGGTGCACCGTCGACGGCCCTCGGGGCGGTCAGGAAGGGGTCAGGCGAGCCCGTCGGGTCCGACGGTCGCGCCGTCCGGCACCTGCGACGGCGCGCCCGGGTCGTCGAGCACCGCGTCGCCGGTCACGACGACACCGCTGCCGAACGTCCAGTCGCCGCGCACGCGGAGCGACGTGGCCTGCGCGAGGGACGGGGTCGCGGGGACGCGCGCGTCGAACGCCGCGATGACCTTGTAGTGGTCCTCGTCGAGGTCGACGAACGGCGCCTCGACCTGCGCGACGAGCCGGTGGTCGGGCTCGAGCCGGTACACGTCCGAGCGGAGCACGAGCAGGTCGTTCGTGGTCTTGACGGGCAGGAAGCGGGACCGGTCGACCTCGAGCACCGCGGCACCGTCGAACACCTCGATCGCCGCGCCCATGGCCGACTCGATCTGCACGACCTTGGTCGACGTCTTGTCGGACGGGTCGACGGTCTTCTCGTTGCGGATGAGCGGCAGGTCGAGCACGCCGCCGGTGCGGTCGAGCTCGGCGCGCAGGGCCCGCAGGTCGAGCCACAGGTTGTTCGTGTTGAAGTACCGGTGCCGGTCGATGTCGCCGGCCGCGTCGGCGTCGTCCTTCGGGGTCTGCGCCGACTCGCGCAGCACGATCCGGCCGTCGGACTCCCGGACGACGAGGTGGCCGCCCTTGCGGTCCGCGGGCGTGCGGCGCGCGACCTCGGCGGCGAACGGCGCACCGGTCGCCGCGAACCACCCCGCGATGCGCGCGTCGGGCGACGCCCCGAGGTTGTCGGAGTTCGACACCGTCGCGTACCGGAAGCCCGCGTCGAGCAGCGCGTCGAGCACGCCCGACGCGTGCAGCGCCGTGTACAGGTCGCCGTGCCCGGGCGGGCACCACTCGAGGTCGGGGTCCGCGGACCACTCGACGGGCGTGAGGTCGTCGGCGCGCAGCTTCGGCTCACGGTTCTGCACGAAGTCCAGCGGCAGGCCGTCGACGACCAGGTCCGCGTAGCCGGAGAGCGCCGCGAGCGTGTCGTCGCGCGTCCGGAAGCTGTTCATGAGGACGAGCGGCAGACGGGCCCCCGTCGCCTCGCGCGCCGCGAGGACCTGCCCGGCGATCACGTCGAGGAACGTGGCGTCGTCGCGGACGCGGAGCAGCGACTTCGCGCGGTCCATGCCCATCGACGTGCCGAGGCCGCCGTTCAGCTTGACGACGGCCGTGACGGCGAGCGCGTCGCGCGCGGCCGCGTCGCCCACGTCGAGGTCCGCCAGGTGCGGGACGTCGGTCAGCGGCCGGACGCCGCTCTCGGGGATCATCCCCGTCTCCCCCGACTCGAGGAGTCCGTAGAAGCGGGTGAACACGTCGACGGCTGTGGGGTGCACCCCGCCGTCGGTCATCTTGCGCTGGGCCTGTGCGAGTCCGTGGGCGCTCATCTTGCGATGCTAGGTCGACCGGGTGCGAGAGCGCAGTGGCGGGCGTCACGCGACCCGTGACATTGGTCCGTCGTTCGGGCTCCCGTCATGTGCTGGGACGCGTGCCCCGCCGACGTTCACGGCCGCGACGCGCCCCCGACGCGCGCACCGTGGGCCAGACTGGACCCATGAGCAGCGTCGCCCAGCCGTACCCGCACGCCGCCGAGGGCGACGAGGTCGAGGAGGTGAAGGAGCGGCTGCGGCGCTCGATCCGCGACGCACGGCACACGCGCTCCCCCCGACGACGCGACGCGGCCGCGCAGGCGCTCGCCGACGTCGTCACCGCGATCCCCGCCGTGTCCGAGGCGACCTGCGTCGCGCTCTACGCTGCCCGTCCCTCCGAGCCCGGCACCGTGCCGCTGCTGGACGCGCTCGCGGCCCGCGGCGTCCGCCTGCTGCTGCCCGTGCTCGGCTCCGGGCTGCAACGCGACTGGGCCGAGTACGCGGGCGCCGACGACCTGCGCGAACGTGCACCCGGCCGCCCGCCCGAGCCCGGCGGGACCACGCTCGGCGCGGGCGCGCTCGCCGACGCCGACGTCGTGCTCGCCCCCGCGCTGGCCGTCGACACCGCGGGCGCACGGCTGGGGC
>NZ_BHYL01000084.1 GCF_003851725.1 Cellulomonas algicola
TTCGGGCCGGGATCCGCCGCGTGAGGGCGGTGGCCCCGCGATCGGCGTGCGCGTCGCGCGAAGGCGCGCCGCGCAAGCACCGCGTGTCGAGCGAAGGCACCTCGCGAACGCACCGCGCGTCGCGCGACGTGCCGTCCCGGGGGCAGGAGTGAGGGCCGTCGTGCAGCGCGTGACGCGCGCGTCCGTGACGGTCGACGGCGAGGTCGTCGGGTCGATCGACCGCCCGGGGCTGGTCGCGCTGGTCGGCGTGACGCCCGGCGACGGCACCGCGCAGGTCGAGCTGGTCGCCCGCAAGATCGCCGAGCTGCGGATCCTGCGGGACGAGCGCAGCGCGGTCGAGGTCGGCGCCCCGGTGCTCGTCGTCAGCCAGTTCACGCTCTACGCGGACACCCGCAAGGGGCGCCGCCCGACGTGGAACGCCGCCGCGCCGGGACCGGTCGCCGAGCCGCTCGTCGAGGCGGTCGTCGCGGCGCTGCGCGAGCGCGGGCTCGAGGTCGCGACCGGGGTGTTCGGTGCGGACATGGCGGTCGAGCTCGTCAACGACGGGCCGGTGACGATCCTGCTGGAGTCGTCACCGGCCGCCGTCTGACGGGTCAGGACTTCGCGAACGTGTGCGACCAGATCTCCGCACCGTCGGCGTTGACGTAGACGTACCGGACCTGCGGGTCCGTCGTGATGCCCTGGCCCTCCATCTCGGGGAACACGGCGGAGTCGCACACGTCCTGGAGCTGGTCGACCTGGCCGTCGAGCGCGCTCGCCGTCGCAGGGGCGTCGAGCTGCTGCGCGTAGGTGTACGTGTAGACGACGGTGCTCGGCTGCTCGCCCGTGATCGTGATCGCGGAGTACGTGCCGTCGAACTGCGACATGAGCTGCGGGACCGTGGCCTGCAGGGCCGTGACGTACGCGTCGAGCGCGGCGGCCTGGTCGTCGCCGGAGTCGGCCGAGTCCTCGGTGGCCTCGGTGTCCGTCGCGGGCGCCTCCTTGGTCGGGGCCGCGGCCGTCGTCTCCTCGGCCTCGGGGCTCGACGACGAGCACGCCGCGGTGAGGGTGAGCGCGGTCGCGATCAGCAGCGCGGCAGCGGCGCGCCGGGTGGTGGTCTGCACGGGGTGGTCCTCTTTCGGTCTGCGTCGACGTGTGGTGCCGCCGGACGCCGGTGTCCCGAGGCGGGAGAAGTCTGGCAGGGGTCGCGTCGGTTGTCAGGGGCACCCGGAGGGCGAGACGTGACGGCTGGGCCGCGGTCGATCGGCCCGCCGCGCTGCGGGCAGCGTCCGTCACCACTCAGGAACGCCTCTGACCAGCCGATCAGTCAACACGGGTCTCCACTCGGGATGCCTGACACGGAAGGCACCATCCGCATGTCTGCACGCACGTCCTCCCGCGCCCGCCGCGGGGCCTCCGCCGCCGCCGCGGCCATCCTGACCGCCGCTCTCACCGCCGTCGCCACGGTCCCCGCGTCCGCCGTCCCGCCGGCCGCGACGGTCACGGTCGCGCCCGCGGCGCTGTCGAACGACGACACCCCCAACTTCGCCGGCACGACCGATGGCCTCGGCGGCGTGGTCGACATCACGATCGACGGCGCGACCACGTCCACGCCCTCCGACCCGCTGGGCGGCTGGGAGTTCGAGGGTCCGGCGCTCGCCGACGGCCCGCACACCTACAGCGTGGACTACGCCGGCGGGCAGATCGCCTCGGGCACGTTCACGGTCGACACGGAGGCCGACATCTCGGTCACGCCCCCGGTGTTCGAGCGCCCCGGACGGCACACGACCGCCACGTCGCTCACGTTCGGCGTGACCAGCGAGCCCGGTGCCACGGTGACCTACAGCCTCGACGGCGACGAGCCCGTCGTCGTGACCGGGAGCACGGTCCAGCTGACCGGTCTGACCGAGGGCTACCACTTCATCGACTTCGCCGTCGTGGACGCGGCCGGCAACCACAACGGCACCGCATGGGACTGGACCGTCGACTCCTCGGTCGTGGCCCCGTCCGTCCCGGAGACCCTCTCCTTCGCCGCGACCGTCGACGAGCAGACCACGATCGACCTCGACGACCACGTGACCGCGGGCACCCACACCGTCACCGGGTTCGACGCGTGGACCACGGACGGCGAGGCGCTCGGCTTCCAGTTCGACTGGGAGGACACGCACGTCGTCACGCTGTACCCGCGGACGGCCGGCACGTTCACCTTCACGTTCTCCGTCTGGACGGAGGAGGGCGAGCAGTCGAACGAGTCGACCGTGACGGTCGACGTCGCCGAGGCGCCGCTGGTGTCCGCGTCGTGGCTGGCGAAGCCCGACGCCTCCACCACGTCGACGACCGCCCGGTTCGCCGTCGCGACCGACCCCGGCGCGACCCTCGAGTACGTCGTCGACCTGCCCGAGGGCGCCCAGAGCGTCACCCCGGTCGAGGTCGACGGCACCGAGTTCACCCTGACGGGCCTCGCGGTGGGCCGGCACACGATCCGCGTCTACGCGGTGGCCGACGGCCACTACTCGCAGCCGTTGGACTACGTCTGGGAGGTCGTCGCCACGGGCTCCGCTCCCGCGCAGCCGACCGCGCCGGCCGCCCCCGCACCGTCCGCACCCGCCCCCGTCCTCTCGAAGGACGCGATCCCGGCGGCGCAGATCGCGCAGGGCGTCAAGCGCGGGGCCACCGGCCCGTCGGTCGTGATCATCCAGCGGATCGTCGGCACCCCGCAGGACGGCGTCTTCGGGCCGGCCACGCGGGCGGCGGTCGTCGCGTTCCAGCGGACCCACGGCCTCGTGGCCGACGGCATCGTCGGTCCGCGGACCTGGGCCGTGCTCGTGCAGGTCGCCAACGGCGGGACGGGTGTCCGCCCGGTCGTCACCGTGTCGATCCCGCAGGTGCTGATCAACCGCGGCATCTCGAGCGGCGCGACCGGCCAGCCGGTCGTCCTCATCCAGCGCGCCGTCGGCGCCCAGGTGGACGGCCGTTTCGGCCCGCGCACCACGGTGGCCGTGAAGGCGTTCCAGAAGGCGCACGGCCTGGTCGCCGACGGCATCGTCGGCCGCCTGACCTGGGCGAAGATCCTCGAGGTCGGCGCTCGCTGACCGGAGGCCGTACGACCGCCCGGGGCGGGTTGCCTGACCGGCAGCCCGCCCCGGGTGCGTGCACCGGGCACCCGCTGACGGTGTCGCGAGTCGCCCCTGCCGGCACGCACGGAGAAGGCCCCTCGGAGTAAGCGTCCGAGGGGCCTTCCCGTGGCCGCAGGTCCGCGTCCGCCGGAGGACCGGCGAGGACACCGCTGCGACGGTGCGGTTCCTGCCCGTCACCCGGCCTTCCTCCGGTTCCGTCGCCCGGGGGGCGTCGGCGCCGTCGGTCCGCCGCGGGCGGGAGGACTGCGTCCGGCCTTCCGGTCCGTTGCGACCCCTGTGTCGTCGTCCACAGGTCGACGAGTTGCCTCGTCGAGCTGGTCGCCCGTTCTCCGGTCGGCCCGTGCCCGACAGCCCTCGTCGCGGGTGGTCCGCCCTCGAAAGGGCCTCTCACCTGCGATCTTGATGCCGTCGAGCTCGTTGGTGAAGTTCTAGTCCTGTGTTGTGGGGGCGTGCAAGAGGGTCGGGAGGCCGACTTTTGTCCACCGGTGCGCCCACAGGTTCGTCCACAGCTCGTGCAGGGCCGACACCGGTTGCCCACAGGGCTGTGGACGGAATGTGTGGACACGCCACCCGCAGTTCACCCGTCCGGGGCAGGACGCTCGTTAGGCTGGGAGGTAGGCCCCTCGGTGTAAGCGACCGAGGGGCCTTCGTCATGTTCGCGCCCCGGTTCGCCGAGCTCCTCCCGTCCGGCTCGCGTCCGGCGGCGTCGACCCCGTCGCATCGCGTCACGCGACGCCGCGAGGCTCTCGGCACATTCACTACCGGCTGGTAGGTTTTTGGTCGTCCGTTGTCGCGAGGACGAGGAGCCGTCATGGGGTACGCACCGTTCGACGTCGAGCACGTGCTGGCCGCGCTCACCCTCAAGGAGAAGGCCGCCCTCACGTCCGGCCGCGACTTCTGGCACGCGAAGGGCGTCGAGCGCCTGGGCGTCCCCGCCCTGATGCTCACCGACGGGCCCCACGGCCTGCGCAAGCAGCGCAGCGGCGCGGACCACCTCGGCCTCTTCGACTCCGTCCCCGCCACCTGCTTCCCGACCGCCGCCGCGCTCGGGTCCACGTGGGAAGTCGACCTCGTCCGACGCGTCGGCGAGGCGCTCGGTCGCGAGACCCGCGCCCACGACGTCGCCGTCCTCCTCGGCCCCGGCGTCAACATCAAGCGGACCCCGCTGTGCGGGCGCAACTTCGAGTACGTCTCGGAGGACCCGGTCGTCGCGGGGGAGATCGGCGTCGCGCTCGTCGACGGCATCCAGAGCCAGGGCGTCGGCACGTCGCTCAAGCACTACGCGGCCAACAACCAGGAGACGGACCGCATGCGCGTCTCCGCGGAGGTCGACGAGCGGACGCTGCGCGAGATCTACCTGCCCGCGTTCGAGCGCGTCGTCACGCGTGCGCAGCCGTGGACCGTCATGTGCGCGTACAACAAGCTCAACGGCACGTTCGTGTCCGAGCACCACTGGCTGCTCACGGAGGTCCTGCGCGACGAGTGGGCCTTCGAGGGCCTCGTCGTGAGCGACTGGGGTGCCGTGCACGACCGTGTCGCCGCGCTCGACGCCGGCCTCGACCTCCAGATGCCCGCCGCCGGCCCGCGCCCCGACGAGGCCGTCGTCGACGCCGTCCGCGCCGGGATGCTCGACGAGGCCGTCCTCGACACCGCCGTCCGCCGCGTCCTGCACCTGATCGCCCGCGCGCTCCCGGCCCTGGCGGACGCCGACAGCACGGTCGACGTCGACGCGCACCACGCCCTGGCCCGCGAGGCGGCCGCGGCCGGTGCCGTCCTGCTGAAGAACGACCCCGTCGACGGCGCACCCGTCCTGCCGCTCGACGGCGGCGACGGGCTGCTCGTCGTCGGCGAGTTCGCCCGCACCCCGCGCTACCAGGGCGCCGGCTCCTCGCAGGTCGTCCCCACCCGCCTCGACGACGCGCTCACCGCGCTCCGGGCGGCCACGAGCACCGACCTGCCGTTCGAGCCCGGCTTCACGATCTCGGGCGGGCCGACAGGCGACGACGACGCGCACCGCGCGGCCGCGGTGGAGGCGGCCCGCACGGCGCGCACCGTCGTCGTCTTCCTCGGCCTGCCCGGGCCCGACGAGTCCGAGGGCTACGACCGCCCCCGGCTGGGCCTCCCCGACAACCAGGTCGCGACGCTCGAGGCGGTCGCCGCGGTGAACCCGCGCGTCGTCGTCGTGCTCGCCAACGGGTCCGCCGTCTCGCTGCCGTGGCGCGACCGCGCCGCCGCCGTGCTCGAGGCGTGGCTCGGCGGGCAGGCGGGCGGGTCCGCCGTCGCCGACCTGCTGCTCGGGACCGTCGCACCGTCCGGCCGCCTCGCGGAGTCGATCCCGCTGCGGATCGAGGACACCCCCGCGTTCGGCAACTTCCCCGGCGAGGGCGGCATCGTCCGGTACGGCGAGGGCGTCCTGGTCGGGTACCGCTGGTACGACACGCGCGGCGTCGACGTGGCCTACCCGTTCGGCCACGGGCTGACGTACACGACCTTCGGCTACTCGGACGTCCGGGCGCGGGCGCTCGGCGAAGGTGCCGACGTGCGCGTCGAGGTGTCCGCGACCGTCACCAACACCGGCGACCGGCCCGGCGCCGAGGTCGTGCAGGTCTACGTCCGCGACCCCGAGGCGTCCGTGCTGCGGCCGACGCGTGAGCTCAAGGCGTTCGCCAAGGTCGCGCTCGCGCCCGGCGAGTCGCAGACCGTGACGTTCACGCTCGACGCCCGCGACCTGTCGTACTGGCACCCCGGGCTCCGGCGCTGGGTCGTCGAGGGCGGCACGTTCGTCGTCGAGGTCGGCGCGTCGTCGCGCGACGTGCGCGGCAGCGCCTCCGTCGAGGTCGTCGGCCAGCCGCTGTGGGGCGAGCTCACCGCGTGGTCGACCCTCGCCGAGTGGATGGCGCACCCTGTGGGCGGGTCGCTCATCGGCGCCGTCCTGGCGTCCGACGACGCGCCGCCCATGGACGAGACCATGGCCGCGATGCTGGCGCAGACGCCCGCGCGCGTCTTCGCCGACTTCGGGCTGTCGCCGCTGACGCCCGAGCAGCTCGACGTGCTGGTGGAGAAGGCGAACGCCTGACACGGCGGCGACAGGGGCCGCCGCTGGCGGCACCGCGGCCGTCAGCGACGACCGCCGTCCGGCGCCTCCGGACCGCGGCCCGTCGCGATCCACGGGCACTCGGCGGTCCGCTACCGCGCGGTGTCGTCCACCGGCACGAACAACGCCGCGTAGGCGGCGCGCAGGCCCGCGGCCATGTCGACGCGCGTGCCCTGGGCGTCGGCCTCCAGCAGCCACTGGACCTGGAGGCCGTCCATGACGGCGACGAGCAGGCGGGCCGCGGTCAGCGGGTCGACGCCGGGGCGCAGGCCGCCGGCGAGGCGGCGCTCCTCGAGCATCTCGGCGGTCGTCCCCACGACGCGCGCGTAGCGGTCCTGGAAGTACGCGTGCGCGGGGTGGCCCGGTGACGTGGCCTCGCCCGAGAGGGTCGTGAACAGCTCGACGATCGCGGGGCGGCGCGCGTTGCGCTCGACCAGCAGGACGAGCGCCTCGAAGTAGTCGACGCCCGCCTCGCGGTCCGCGCGGATCGCGGCCTCGTCGATCTCGTCGCGGCGCTGGAGCACCGCCTCGAGCAGCGCGGCCTTGCTCTTGAAGTGGTGCAGCAGGCCCGGGTGCGTGATGCCGACGCGGGACGCGACCTCACGCAGCGACGCCGACGTGTACCCGACCTCGCCGAACAGTCGCATCGCGGCGTCGAGGATCTCCTCGCGCGTCGCGCGCCCACGGGCGTAGCCGGTCGGGGTGCCGCTGACCTCGGTCGACATGCGCCCAGGATGGCACGCGGCGGTCGGGTGCCGGCCCGTGTCCGCCAGGGTGAGGTCGGCCGCCCGGTCGCCTCGCGAGCGCGGGACGGGCGTGCGGCGTGCCGCAGCGGTCGGGGGAGCCGAGGTCCTGGGTCGGGCTCAGGAGTCGTCGGGGGACGGCGCGGGACCGGTCGTGCCCGAGCTGCCCGACTCGGCCGGTGAGCCGCTCGGGCCGGGGCTCGGCTTGCTCGCGGGTGCGTTGCCCGCGACCTGGTCGAGCGTGTAGCCGATCCCGGCGCCCGCGCCCGCGACGAGCAGCAGCGTGATGCCCGCGAAGATCAGCGAGCGCGCGGGCGTCAGCTTCGCGAGGCCGGCGGCGACCTGCGGCACGAGCGCCTGGACGGCCGCCGTCGGCGCGTCACGGGTACCCGCGCCCGGGTCGGACTCGGTGGTCTCCGTCGTCGTGACCTTGACGTACTCCGCGGTGAACGTCCCGCAGCCGACCGCGATGAGCAGCAGCCCGCCCGCGCACAGTGCACCGATCGCGAGCGCGCCCAGCTGGCCGGTCGAGCGCACGTCGACCAGGTGCCACACCACGGCGCCGACGCCCGCCACCAGCACCACGCCGACGACCCAGCCGACCGCGTGCCGCACCTCCAGCGAGCGCAGCGAGAACGCGGGCTCGCTCGTCGTGGTCCTCGTCGTCCTCGTCGGCACCCCGCCACCTCGCTCCCGCGCGACCCTGCGCACCTCGTGTCCCGCGTCGCGGCGTCGTGCGAGCCGGCGCGACCGCCCGCCGTGCCGTCCCGACCGCCGCCCTGCCGTCCCGACCGGCCGCGACGTGCGACCTGGTCCGCACGCTAGACCCGGGCAAACCGGGCGCGCGAGCCCCCGCGCCGCTGGCCGGGCGCCCGAGCCCACCCCAGGATGGGTCGCATGCAGATCGAGGCCGTCCGGGGGGACATCACGACGCAGGACGTCGACGCGGTCGTCAACGCCGCGAACTCGTCGCTGCTGGGCGGCGGCGGGGTCGACGGCGCGATCCACGCGGCGGCCGGGCCGCGGCTGCTGGAGGCGTGCCGAGAGGTGCGACGCACGACCTACCCGGACGGTCTGCCCGTCGGGGACGCCGTCGTCACGCCCGGCTTCGACCTGCCGGCGCGCTGGGTCGTGCACACCGTCGGCCCGAACTGGAACCGCGGGCAGCGGGAGACCGCCGACCTGGCGTCGTGCTTCACGCGGTCCCTCGAACGGGCGGTCGAGGTCGGGGCGGCGAGCATCGCGTTCCCCGCGGTGAGCGCGGGTGCCTACGGGTGGGATGCCGACGAGGTCGCGCGGATCGGCGTCGCGGCCGCACGTGCGTGGCAGGGGTCGACCGAGCGCCCGGACGAGGACGGGCACACGCACCCGAGCGGGATCGCGCTCGTGCGCTTCGTGCTGTTCTCGGCGCCCCTGCTGGACGCGTTCGAGCGCGCGCTGGGGGCACCGCACCGCTGACACGCCACGCGGCGCACCACCCGTCGTGCGCGCCGTCCCGCGGTCGCGCACGAGCCGCCGGCCCGTCCCGCGTCGCGCATGCGGGGCGGGCCCGGTGGCTCTCGGGCCGTCGTCAGCGGGTCGGGACGGGCTCCTGCCGCGCGGCGTCGGGACCGTCCACCGCGTGCCGGGCGTGCGTCGGCTCAGGTCGACGGGACAGGGCGCTCGGCCACCACATGCGCGGCCCGATGTCGAGGTTGAGCGCGGTGACGAGGATCGAGCGGACGACGAGCGTGTCGAGCAGCACGCCGAGCGCCACGGCGAACCCGATCTCGGCGAACGACACGACGGGCAGCGTGCCCAGGGCGGCGAACGTCCCCGCGAGCACCAGGCCCGCGGACGTGATGACGCCGCCCGTCGCCGCGAGGCCGACGAGCGCGCCCCGCCGGTGCCCCAGCCGCAGCGCCTCCTCCCGCACGCGCGTCATGAGGAAGATGTTGTAGTCGACGCCGAGAGCCACGAGGAACACGAACGTGAAGAGCGGGAACGACGAGTCGGTGCCGCCGAACCCGAACGCGTAGCGGAAGACGAGCGCGCTGATCCCGATGGCAGCGCCGAAGCTCAGCACGACCGTGCCCATGAGGACGAGCGGGGCGACGAGCGACCTCAGGAGCAGCACGAGCACCAGGAAGACGACGAGCAGGATGATCGGGATGAGCAGCCGGTTGTCCGCCGCGGACGCGCGCTGCGCGTCGAGGTCGATCGCGGTCGACCCGCCGACCATCGCGTCGGCGTCGGGGACGGCGTGCACCGCGTCGCGCACGCGGTCGACGGTCGCGTCCGCCGCGTCGCTGTCGGGCGCCGACTCCAGGGTCCCCTCGAGGTAGGCGAGGCCGTCGGTGACCACGGGCTCGCTCACGGAGTCCGCGTCGATGCCCTCGACGCCGGCGAACGCGACGCGGACCGCGTCGGCCTGCGAGGCGTCCGCGAGCACGACGACGGGCGCGCCCGCCCCGCCGTCGAAGTGGTCCTCGAGGACCTTCTCGCCCGCGATCGACGGCTGGGCCGTGCGGAACGACTCCTCGTTCGACAGGCCCGTCGGGTCGAGCTGGAGCCAGCCGATGCTCGCGACGGCCAGCACGGCCGCGGTCGCGAGCCAGATCCGGCGCGGGTGACGGGCGACCTGCGCGCCGATCCGCGCCCACACGCCGTGCGTCGTCGGCTCGTCGTCGCCGAGGTGCGGCACCTTCGGCCAGAACACCCAGCGGCCGAAGGTCACGAGCAGCGCGGGCAGCAGCGTGAGCATGACGAGCAGCGCGACGCCGATGCCGATCGCGGCGACCGGTCCGAGCCCGGCGGTCGAGTTCATCGTCGCGAGCAGCAGCACGAGCATGCCGGCGGCGACGGTCGCGGCCGACGCGATGATCGCGGGGCTCGCGCGGTGCAGCGCCTCCGCCATCGCCGCGTGCCGGTCGCCGTGCTTGCGGAGCTCCTCGCGGTACCGGGCCACCAGGAGAAGCGCGTAGTCCGTGCCCGCGCCGAACACCAGGACGGTGAGGATGCCCGCGCTCTGCGCGTTCACCGTGAGGTCGAAGCGGTCCGCCAGCACGTACACGACGGCCTGCGCGACGGTCAGCGCGACGACCGCCGACACGACCGGGAGGAGCCACAGCACCGGGCTCCGGTACGTGAGCAGCAGCATGACGATGACGACGCCGCCCGCCGCGAACAGCAGCGTCGAGTCGATCCCCTCGAACGCCTTCGACTGGTCGGCCGCGAGGCCCGCCGGCCCGGTCACGTACGGCACCAGGCCGTCGGCGCCCTGGGCGACAGTCGTGCGGATGGACTCGACGGTCGGCCCGAGCGAGTCCCAGCCGTCGGGCGCCTCGATCGGCACGATCACCTGCACCGCCTCGCCGTCCTGCGACGGGATCGGCCCGACGACGTCCCCGGCGAGCCCGTCCAGGTCGGCGAACGCCGCGACGTCCGCGGCGACCGTCTCCTGGTCCGACGGCCGCAGACCGCCGTCGCGCTCGTAGACGACGACCGCGGGCACCACGTCGTCGGGCTGGAACGCGGCCGCGGCCGCGAGCACCTCCGTCGACTCCGCGTCCGCGGGGAGCCACGACTCCGCGTCGTTCTCCTGCGCGCTCGTGAGCTTCCCCGCGAGCGGTCCCAGCAGCGCGGTGACGACGAGCCAGAACGCGATGACGACGTACTTCACGTAGCGGTGGGTGATCCACCCGGCGACCTGGGACATGACGGTTCCTCGGGTCTCGACGACAGGGACGGCCGGTGCGTGGTGCGGCGGTGCGGTGTGCGGGTGCGGCGGTTGCTCCGGTGCGGCAGTGCCAGGTGCGGACGGGGCGCCCCGCAGGGGTGCGCGACGTGCGCGACGCGCGTGGTCCGGGGTGCCCGGCGCACCCTCCGCGCCGGGCGTCCCCGTGAGGACGACGCTCTCGCAGAAGGGGACAGACCGGACATCCGGGATACCCCCGAATCGTGGGTCGGGGTGCCCCGAGGTGTCGAGGGCGCGCTCTCAGGGTCCGCTCAGGAAGCGGTGCCGAGCAGCCAGTCGCGCACCGCTGTCGTCACCGCCGCGTCGTCCTTCGGGGAGTGGTCGCCCGTGACGAAGACTGTGGTCAGCGGGCCGCGGACGGTCGACAGGTGCGTCGTCAGCTCGCCGGGCGAGCCGAACGGGTCGCGCCGGCCCGACACCGCCAGCACCGGCACGGCGACGTCGGGCAGGTGCTCGACCCGCAGGCGGTCGGGCCTGCCCGGCGGGTGCAGCGGGTACGAGAGCAGGACGAGCCCGGCCACCGGGAACCCCTGGGCGACCGCCATCGACGACATCCGCCCGCCGAACGACCGGCCGCCGAGGACGAGCCGCTCGGTCCCCACCCCGAGCTCCGTCGCGAAGGCGGTCGCGTGCGCGCGCAGGTGGGCGACCGCGGCCTCGGGGCGGTCCGGGGCACGGCTGCCGCGCTCGCGGTTGGGGAAGTTCAGCCGCAGCACCGGCAGCGGGGCGAGCGCCGCCTCCAGCGCGACGAGCGTCCGGTGGTCCCGGTCGGCGCCCGCGCCAGGCGTCAGCACGACCCCCGCGACGTCCACCGGCCCGCGCCTCGTCGACTCGTCCCCGCCCATGCCACCCACCCTCTCGCGCCGGCGCCCTCGCTGTCCGCGTGCGCGGGTCCGCGGACAGCGACGCCAGCGCCGCTGGACCGGCGCGGGACGACCCCGGCGTTGCGCGCCCGACGCGCCGCAGGCGTGCGGTGGCCCGTGAACCGGGTCTGGCTACCGCTCTGGCGGGCGGTGCGGTACCGAGACCCGGGTCGGCCGCCCGACCGCACCGACCGGGCAGCGAGGGCGACGGATGACGCGCCGCGGGGGGAGGGGTCAGCCGGGCAGGTGGGGCTCGACGGCGGTGAGCGCGCGGGCCACGTCGTCCGTGTCGTTCCAGACGTGGAAGGCCAGCCGGACGCCGCCGCCGCGACCCGCGACCCGGCAGCCGGCGTCGGTGAGGGCCGCGCGGAGCGTGCCGGCGTCGTCGTCGGGGAGCGAGACGATCGCGCTCCCGCCCGGGCCGAGCCCGACGCCGCCCCGGAACGCGTCCGCGAGCGCGACGTCGTACGCGCGCACGTCGTGCGGGTCGACGGTCGCGAACGCCTCGACCGCGGGTGCGGTGCCGAGCCACACGAGCCACGCGGGCGACACGTCGAACCGGCGCGCGTCGCCGGCGAGCGTCATCTCGGGGCCGTAGATCGACCGCCAGATCTCCTCGCCCGCGTACCAGCCCGCCGAGAGCGGGCGCAGGCGCTCGCGGGCGGTGTCGGCGACGGTGAGGAACGCGGCACCGCGCGGACCGGCGAGCCACTTGTACGCGGCACCGACGGTCACGTCGAAGCGGCCCGCATCGACGGGGAACCAGCCGACGGCCTGCGTCGCGTCGCACACCGTGAGCGCGCCGACGGCCCGGGCGGCCGCCACGACCGCGTCGGCGTCGGCGACCCGACCGTCGCGCGACTGCACGAGCGAGAACGCGACGACCGCCGTCGACGGGTCGACGCTCGCCGCGAGCTCCTCGAGCGGTACCTGACGCACCGTCACGCCCCGGTCGGCGTGCACGAGGAACGGGAAGACGACCGACGCGAAGTCCCCGTCGACGACCACGACCTCGGCGCCGTCGGGCACGCTCGCCGCGACGAGGCCGACGAGGCTCGACGCCTGCGCGCCGATCGCGACCGACGACGTGTCGACGCCGACGATCCGCGCGTACGCCGCCCGGGACCGGTCGACCGCGTCGTCGTACGCGGCCATGTCGATCCGCCCCGCCTGCCACGCGTCGATCCCGGCGCGCATCGCGTCGGCCGTGGCGCGCGGCGGGAGGCCGCACGTCGCCGCGTCGAGGTACCCCGGCACGCGGTCGATCGCGGCCCGCAGCGTCGTGAGCGGGTCGGTCGTGCTCGTGGTGGTCCCGGTGGGTGCGGTGCGGGCGTCGGTCGTCATGAGCCCGATCGTCACCCGCGCGGCGCCGCCGCACAACGACCACGCCCCCGGACGCGACCTGCGCGAGGGCGGGGTCAGCGGACGACGGCCGCGATCGCCGAGACCTCCACGAGCGCGCCGGGGACGCCGAGTCCGGCCACGCGGGCGGCGGTGACCAGCGGCGGCGCGCCCTCGCGTGCCAGCGCCGGAGCGGCGGCGCCGTACGCGGCGGCGAGGTCGACGCCGTCGACGAACAGCACCGTGACGCTCACGAGGTCGTCGACGCCCGCGCCGGCCGCGCCCAGGGCGGTGACGAGGTTCGCCATCGTCTTCGTGACCTGGGCGGCGACGTCGTCGCCGCCGACGAGGGCGCCGGACGCGTCGACGGCGTTCTGCCCGCCGACGTAGATCGTCGTCGCGCCGGGCGGCACGACGGCGGCGTGGGAGAACGCGGGGCTCTGCACGAGCCCGTCGGGGCGGAGGAACGTGATCGTGTCCATGCGCGCCACGCTAGGGCGGTAACCGGACGGATCGCGTCCGGGTTGTCCGACGACGTGCGAAACCTGCTGGTCAGCGAGCGAACAGCCGACGCCAGCCCGAGGACGGCTTCGGCTCAACCGGGCGGCGGATCTCGGCGACGGAGACGGGACCCGTCGTCGGCCGTCAGCGTCGATCGTGCCGCCGGGACGCGACCGCGCCCAGGACCGTCACCCGAGCGCGATGCCCAGCGCGGAGGCGATGGTGCGGACGACGCCGTTGGCGTTGTTCGACGGGGCGACGAAGCGCGCGTGCGCGCGGACCTCGGGGTGCGCGTTGTCCATCGCGAACGACCAGGCGGCGGCGTCGAGCATGCCGAGGTCGTTGAAGTAGTCGCCGAACGCCATGGTCTGCTCGCGCGTGACGCCGAGAGACTCCTGCACGGACCGCAGTGCGGCGCCCTTGTCGACGGTGCGGCTCATGACGTCGACCCAGTGCTGCCCGGAGACCACGACGCGCGACTCGCGGCGCAGCTCGGACAGCGCGGGACCGGCGCCACGCTCGGCGGGGCCGAAGTCGTAGACGGCGACCTTGAGGACGTCGTCGTCGACCGCGCGCAGGTCGTCGACGACCTCGAGCAGCGCGTAGTACGGCTCGCACTGCGCGAGGAACCGCTCGTCGGACCGCTCGACGTACGCGGACCGCTTGCCGCACAGGACGGTGCCGACGTCGAGGCCGGCAGCGGCCTCGGAACGGACGACCTCGACGACGTCGTGGGCCGTGGCCGTCGCGAGGGTGTCGGACGCGACCTCGACCCCGCCGTGCACCACGTAGGCGCCGTTCTCCGCGACGTAGACGAGGTCGTCACGGCCGATCTGGGCGCGCAGCGTCGCGTACTGCCGGCCGCTCGCGGGGCACACCATGACGCCGCGCGCGAGGAGCTCGTCGAGCAGCGGCCAGAACGTCGGGTGCACGCGCTTGTCGTCGTCGAGAAGCGACCCGTCCATGTCGAGCGCGACGAGGCGCACGTCGGGGACCTCGTCGAGGACGGGCGGCTCGAGCACGGGGAAGTCGACGTTCACCCGGCCCATCCTCGCAAACCGCCGCGTGCCGCCCGCGTCACGCCAGGCACGTGCCCGGACGGACCGCCCGTCCGGGTCGCCTTTCACGCCTGCGGCGAACACGGGCAGTGGGGGGTACCCCCTGTGGTTAGCATCGAACAACGCCGCTCGTCGTCGCCCACCGGCCGCCGCCCCGGGTACCCGGCGAGCACGTCGCTCGTGAGGAGTGCACATGTTCGAGAGATTCACGGACCGAGCCCGCCGCGTCGTCGTCCTCGCCCAGGAAGAGGCGCGGATGCTGAACCACAACTACATCGGCACCGAGCACATCCTCCTGGGTCTCATCCACGAGGGTGAGGGTGTCGCGGCCAAGGCCCTGGAGTCGCTCGGCATCTCCCTCGAGGCCGTCCGCGCCCAGGTGCAGGAGATCATCGGCGAGGGCCAGCAGGCGCCGTCGGGCCACATCCCGTTCACGCCGCGGGCCAAGAAGGTCCTCGAGCTGTCCCTGCGCGAGGCGCTGCAGCTCGGCCACAACTACATCGGCACCGAGCACATCCTGCTCGGTCTCATCCGCGAGGGTGAGGGCGTCGCCGCGCAGGTGCTCAACAAGCTGGGCGCCGACCTCAACCGCGTCCGCCAGCAGGTGATCCAGCTGGTGTCGGGCTACCAGGGCAAGGAGCCGGTCGCTGCCGGCGGCCCGCAGGAGGGTCAGCCCTCGGGCTCGGCCGTGCTCGACCAGTTCGGTCGCAACCTCACGCAGGCGGCGCGTGACGGCAAGCTCGACCCGGTCATCGGGCGCGAGAAGGAGATCGAGCGGGTCATGCAGGTGCTGTCCCGCCGCACCAAGAACAACCCCGTGCTCATCGGCGAGCCCGGCGTCGGCAAGACGGCCGTCGTCGAGGGCCTCGCGCAGGACATCGTCCGCGGCGACGTGCCGGAGACGCTCAAGGACAAGCAGCTCTACACGCTGGACCTGGGCGCCCTGGTCGCCGGCTCGCGCTACCGCGGTGACTTCGAGGAGCGCCTGAAGAAGGTCCTCAAGGAGATCCGCACGCGCGGCGACATCATCCTGTTCATCGACGAGATCCACACCCTCGTGGGTGCGGGTGCCGCCGAGGGCGCGATCGACGCCGCGTCGATCCTCAAGCCGATGCTCGCCCGCGGCGAGCTGCAGACCATCGGTGCGACGACGCTCGACGAGTACCGCAAGTACGTCGAGAAGGACCCGGCCCTCGAGCGCCGCTTCCAGCCGATCCAGGTGTCCGAGCCGAACCTGCAGCACGCGATCGAGATCCTCAAGGGTCTGCGCGACCGCTACGAGGCGCACCACCGCGTGTCCATCACGGACGCCGCGCTGGTCGCGGCCGCGACGCTGGCCGACCGGTACGTCAACGACCGGTACCTGCCGGACAAGGCGATCGACCTGGTCGACGAGGCCGGCGCACGCCTGCGCATCCGCCGCATGACGGCTCCGCCGGAGCTGCGCGAGCTCGACGAGCAGATCGCCGAGACGCGCCGCGACAAGGAGTCGGCGATCGACGAGCAGGACTTCGAGAAGGCCGCCCGCCTGCGCGACGCCGAGAAGCAGCTCGGCCTCAAGCGCCAGGAGAAGGAGAAGGCCTGGAAGTCCGGCGACCTCGACGCGGTCGCGGAGGTCGACGAGGAGCTCATCGCCGAGGTGCTGGCGAACGCCACGGGCATCCCGGTGTTCAAGCTCACCGAGGAGGAGTCCAGCCGCCTGCTCCGCATGGAGGACGAGCTGCACAAGCGGGTCGTCGGCCAGGACGCCGCCATCAAGGCGCTGTCGCAGGCCATCCGCCGCACGCGCGCGGGCCTCAAGGACCCGAAGCGTCCCGGTGGGTCGTTCATCTTCGCGGGCCCCACGGGCGTCGGGAAGACGGAGCTCGCCAAGGCGCTCGCGGAGTTCCTGTTCGGCGACGAGGACGCGCTGATCCAGCTCGACATGTCCGAGTTCTCGGAGAAGCACACCGTGTCGCGGCTGTTCGGCTCGCCCCCCGGGTACGTCGGCTACGACGAGGGCGGTCAGCTCACCGAGAAGGTGCGCCGTCGTCCGTTCTCCGTCGTCCTGTTCGACGAGGTCGAGAAGGCGCACGCGGACATCTTCAACTCGCTGCTGCAGATCCTCGAGGACGGTCGCCTGACCGACTCGCAGGGCCGGGTGGTCGACTTCAAGAACACCGTCATCATCATGACCACCAACCTCGGCACGCGGGACATCGCCAAGGGCCTGCAGACCGGCTTCCAGGCCGGCGGCGACCTGTCGACGTCCTACGAGCGCATGAAGGCCAAGGTCAACGACGAGCTCAAGACGCACTTCCGTCCCGAGTTCCTCAACCGCGTCGACGACGTCGTCGTGTTCCCGCAGCTCTCGCAGCCGGAGATCTTCGCGATCGTCGACCTGATGGTCGCGAAGCTCGACAAGCGTCTGCGCGACAAGGACATGGGCATCGAGCTCACCCCGGCGGCCAAGAAGCTGCTGTCGGAGAAGGGCTACGACCCGGTCCTGGGAGCCCGGCCGCTGCGCCGCGCGATCCAGCGGGACATCGAGGACGCGCTGTCCGAGAAGATCCTGTTCGGCGAGCTGAAGGGCGGCCAGCTGGTCGTCGTCGACGCCGAGGGCGAGGGCCTGCTCGGGGAGTTCATCTTCCGGGGCATCGCCAAGGGTCTGCGCAAGGAGCCCGTCCCGGTCGGCGCGAGCGTCGGCACCCCCGGCTCCGGCACGGACGTCCCGGCGGCCCCGCCGATCTCGGGCGCCGGCGACGGCGGCACCGGAACCCAGCCGCTGGGCGCCTGACGCCCACCGTCTGACCGCAGGAGGCCCGGTCCCCACGAGGGGGCCGGGCCTCCTCGCGTGTCAGCGGGCTACGGGGGCGGTGCGTGCGGCGGCCACCTGGTCGATCGTCGCGGTGACGACCGCGAGGCGGGTGGCGACATCGGCGTCGTGCGGGCGGACGCCCCACTTGAGCCCGATCCGCGGGACGTCGCCGGCGGCGGCGAGGGTGGCCGCGACCTCCGGCGGGCCGAGCAGCGACGCCGACGACGCGACGAGTGCCGAGTGGTCGCCGCGCGGTGGGATGTGCATGTCGCCCCAGGCGGCTCCCCACGCGGTGTCGGCGTCGGTCGCGCCGGACAGGACGAGGAGCCGCAGCAGGCCGGCGTCGGCGACGGCGCGCGTGTGCGCCACGGGGGTCGCGGTGTCGCGGCCCTCGATCGCGGAGCGTCCCCAGTTGACGACCATGCCGAGCAGGTCGGGTGCGAGCCCGAACGACTGCACGAGCGCGACCTCCTCGTCGAGACCGAGGAAGCCCTTGGCGGGCGCCTGCCCGGGCACGAGCGCGTCGCAGTGCTCGACGAGCAGCTCGGCGCCCGCGAGGTCCCAGCCGAGGATCTCGTCGAGCGAGCGTTCGAACGCGTCCCGCGAGCCGAGGAGCGGGCCGGGCGCGCTGTGCACCTCGACGGCACTGACGCGCCGGACTCCGTGCCGGTCGGCGAGGACGTGCGCGAGGTCGCGGGCGCGGGCCACGTCGTCGAGCGCCCGGGCGCGCTGCTCGGGGTCGGTGGACGCGAGACCGTAGGCCGGGACCTCGGCGCGGCGCGCGGTCATCGTCGGCACGAGCGAGACGACGAGGTCGCGTGCTGCGGGGACGTGCGCGTCGATCCAGGCGGGGTCGAGCGTGCGGTGCCCCTCGGGCTGGAGCGCGAACTCGAGGCCGGCGAGGTCGAGGTCCGCGACGGCGTCGAAGAACTGGTCCTCGGCGGCGGGTTCGGTCGGGGCGGTGATGTACGCGGAGACGTACAGGTCGGGCGTCGTCATGCGTCCTCCGGGGTGCGTCGGGGTAGCCGGAGCGGGTGCGGCATGGCCGCTGCGGCGGCGCGGAGAACGGCTTTCCCTGCCCGGAAGGCGGGGTGTTGACCGGTCTGCGACGCTGCGTTACCGTTCCGTTCCGCTAGATGGAACCGAGTTCCACGAAAGTCTGACATCGTCGTCCTGACTCCCGCAACCACCGGTACCGCACCCCGCAACCGCACCCGCGCCGCACCCGGCCTGCACCCGCCGGCGGCGCCGCGGGCTGCACCACCCGCACCCCCGGACCATCCCCGCGCACGCCCTGCGAGCGCCCGAGCGCCCACGCCTGCCGTGGGCCCGCACCGAGGAGCACCCATGAGGCGAAACACCGTCGTTTCCGTCACCGCGCTCACCTTCGCCACCGCGCTCGGCCTCGCCGCCTGCAGCACCGGCGGCACCGGCACCGCCGCCGGCGACAGCACCGGGTCGTCGGGCGGCCAGGCCGCGACCGTCTTCAAGGTCGCGTTCAACCAGCAGCCCAACCACCCGCAGTTCCGGGCGCTCGACGCGATGGGCGAGCGCATCAAGGAGCGCACCGACGGCGCGTACGACCTGGAGATCTACCCGAACGAGACGCTCGGCGCGCAGAAGGAGACCATCGAGCTCGTGCAGTCGGGGGCCGTCGAGTTCTCGGTCGTCGCGAGCCCGCTGATGGAGAACTTCAACCCCGACTTCGTGGTCTTCAACCTGCCGTTCACGTTCGACTCGCAGGACCACCAGCGCGAGACGACGAACGACCCCGACATCGTGTCGGAGCTGTACTCGTCGCTCGACGACCAGGACCTGCACGTGCTCGCCGCGTTCCACGGCGGGGTCCGGTCGATGTACAACGGCGAGAAGCCGATCGAGACGCCCGCCGACCTCGAGGGCATGAAGGTCCGCGTCATCGAGTCCGACACCAACATCGAGATGATCCGCCTCATGGGCGGCACCGGGACGCCCATGGGCATGGGCGAGGTGTACGGCGCGCTCCAGTCGGGCGTCATCGACGCGGCCGAGAACAACGAGCTCACCTACGCGAACGTCAAGCACGCCGAGGTGGCGCCGTACTTCAGCTACACGCGGCACCTCATGCTGCCCGACTACCTCATCACCAACCCGGCGGTGATGGACGGTCTGCCCGACGACGTGCGCGCGATCTTCGAGGAGGAGCTCGCCGCCGCGGTCGAGGAGGAGGGCGACCTCTGGAAGACCGAGATCGAGGTCGCCAAGGAGATGGCGACCGAGGCGGGCGCGCAGTTCAACGAGGTCGACGAGGAGGCGTTCGCGGAGGTCATCCGCCCGCTCACGGAGTCGAAGCTCGACAACGACGTCATCCGCGAGATCCACGAGAAGGTCCGCGCCGCCGCCGGGTGACGGCCGCGCACCGGCCTCGCGCTCCCGCGCTCCCCGCACACCGAGAGGTCTGCTGATGACATCCCCTCCCGCACCCCCGCCGCCACCGGACGACGGCCCCGACGACGGCGGCGACGCCGACGCGCCGCGACCCGTGCCCACCGAGCACGCGCTGCTCACCCGGTTCAAGACGGCGCTCGACGCCGTGCTCCGGGCGGTCTGCGTGACGCTCTTCGCGCTGCTCGTGCTGCTCGTGACGTGGCAGGTCTTCACGCGCCTCGTGCTGGACGCCCCGAGCGTCTGGTCCGAGGAGGCCGCCCGGTACGTGTTCGTGTGGGTCAGCCTCATCGGCGTGTCGATCGCGACCGGCGAGAAGGCCGACGTGGCGATCGACTACTTCGTGCTCAAGGCCCCGCTGGCCGCGCAGCGCGTGCTCGAGATCGTCGCGTACCTCAGCACCCTCACGTTCGCCGTCGTCGTCATGGTCTGGGGCGGCTGGACCAACGCGCACCAGACGTGGGACCAGGCCAACCCGGTCCTGCCCGTCTCGGCGGGAGCCCTGTACCTCGCGGTCCCGGTCGCGGGCGTGCTGTTCGCCTTCTACCTGCTCCACCACCTGGCCGGCACGCTCTCGCGCCGGTACGCCGGGGTCGAGCACACCGCACCCGAGGAAGGGGTCGAGCTGTGACCGACGTCGCGCTCGTGACGGCCGTCCTGTTCGGCGGCATGGCCGTGCTCATGGCGATCGGTGCGCCGGTCAGCATCAGCATCGGCCTGCCGTCGGCGGTCTCGCTCGTCCTCGTCCTGGGCCTCGAGGACGGCGCCGCGACGTCCGCGCAGCGGATGTTCAACGGCGTCAACTCGTTCGCCCTGCTCGCGATCCCGTTCTTCATCCTCGCCGGCGGGATCATGAACAACGGCGGCATCGCGACGCGGCTCATCAACCTCGCGAAGGTGCTCGTCGGCCGCACGCCCGCCCCGCTCGCGCAGACGAACGTCCTGGCGAACATGCTGTTCGGGGCGATCAGCGGGTCGGCGATCGCGGCCGCGGCGGCGGTCGGCACGACGATGTCGCCGATGCAGGCCCGCGAGAGGTACGACCGGGCGTTCACCGCCGCGACGAACGTCGCCTCCGCGCCCAGCGGCATGCTCATCCCGCCGAGCAACCTCATAATCATCTACGCGATGGCCAGCGGCAGCGCCTCGGTCGGCGCGCTGTTCCTCGCCGGGTACGTGCCGGGCGTCCTGTGGGGCGTCGCGTGCATGCTCGTCGTCGCGTGGTACGCCCGTCGGCACCCCGAGCTCCGCGAGCCGGTCCGGGCGGACCTGCGTCAGATCGGGACCGTCTTCGTGCAGGCGCTGCCGTCCCTGGCGCTCGTGGTCGTCGTCATCGGCGGCATCGTCGGCGGCTTCTTCACCGCGACCGAGGGGTCGGCGGTCGCGGTGGTCGCGTCGCTCGTCCTGTCGTTCCTCTACCGGGCGATCCGCGTGCGGGACCTGCCGCGCATCCTGTACTCCGCGGCGCGCACGAGCTCGGTCGTGATCTTCCTCATCGGCGTCTCGTCGATCATGTCGTTCGTCATGAGCTTCACGCGGATGCCGCAGCTCATCGCCGAGGGCCTGTTCGGGTGGACCGACAGCAAGGTCGTCGTGCTGCTCGTGATGATGCTGGTGCTGCTCGTCATCGGCATCCCGCTCGACGCGACGCCCGCCGTGCTGATCTTCACGCCGATCTTCCTACCGATCGCGATGCAGTACGGGATCGACCCCGTGCACTTCGGCATCATGCTCACCTTCAACCTCTGCATCGCGATCATCTCGCCCCCGTCGGCGCCCGTGCTGTTCGTCGGCGCGCAGGTCGCCGGCGTGCGGATCGAGCCCGTCATCCGCCACCTCATGCCGTTCTTCCTCGCGCTCGTGGCGGTGCTCTTCCTCGTCGTCTTCGTCCCCGGGCTGTCGCTGTGGCTGCCCGGCCTCGTCGGCCTGCTCTGAGCCGGCCCCACCCCACCCGCACCCCGACCCGGAAGGTTTCCCGATGGATCTGCGGTACGCCACCAGCCCCGAGCACGTGCGCGGCATGGACACCGAGGAGCTGCGGCGACGGTTCCTCGTCCAGGACCTGTTCGCCGACGACGAGGCCCGCGCCGTGCAGACGCACCACGACCGCGTCGTGCTCGTCGGCGTCGTCCCGGCCACCCGCCCGGTCAGCCTGCCGACGTTCGCCGAGCTCCGGTCCGCGCACTTCTTCGAGCGGCGCGAGGCGGGCGTCGTCAACGTCGGCGGGCCGGGCACGGTCACCGTCGACGGCGAGACGCACACCGTCGACCGGGGCGCGTTCCTGTACGTGGGACGCGGTGCGCGCGACGTCGTGCTCGCGTCGACGGAGCCGACGGGGTCCGACGGCCCGGCCGCGTTCTACCTGTTCTCCGCACCGGCCCACACGTCCTACCCGACGACGCTCGTCGGGCCCGACGGCGGGACGGTGCGCGAGCTCGGCGACGCCCTCACGTCGAACCGTCGCACGCTGCGCCAGGTGATCCACGAGGGCGGCGTGCGCAGCTGCCAGGTCGTCATGGGCATGACGACGCTGCACCCCGGCAGCATGTGGAACACCATGCCGGCCCACACCCACGACCGGCGGACGGAGGTCTACCTGTACGTCGACGTGCCCGACGACGCCCGCGTCGTGCACCTCCTCGGCGAGCCCGCCGAGACCCGGCACCTGCTGGTCGCGAACCGCGAGGCCGTCGTCTCGCCGAGCTGGTCCGTCCACTCGGGCGTCGGCACCGCGAGCTACGCCTTCGTCTGGGCCATGGCAGGCGAGAATCAGTCGTTCGACGACATGGATGGGCACCCCATCACCGACCTGCGCTAGCGCGCCCACGACGACAGGTGGACGGACATGGTCTCCGGCTCGACGCCAGCACCCCGCACACGAGCGGGCGACGAGCCCGGCCGGCCCGGTCCGCAGCCGGAGGCGGCGCCCGGCGCGAGCGAGAAGACGCTGCTCGTGCTCGAGGCCGCGATGGCGCACGGCCGGTTCACCGACGTCGTCGAGGCCACGGGGCTCGCGAAGGCCACCACCCACCGGATCCTCGCGACGCTCATCGAGCGCCAGTTCGTCGCGGTCGCCGCCGACGGCACGTACCTGCCCGGTCCGAAGATCCTGTCGCTCGCCGGGCAGGCCATGGCGCGCATCGACATCACGGCGATCGCGCAGCCGTTCGTCGACGAGCTCGTCGAGAAGACGCACTGCACCGTCCACGTCGGGGTCAAGAACGGCGACGAGATCGTCTACCTGATCCGCGCCGACTCCGACAAGCCGTACCTCATGCCGTCGCGGGTCGGCCTCGCGATCCCCCTGCACACGTCGGGGATCGGGAAGGTCGTCCTCGGCGGGTTCACCGACCAAGGGCTCGAGCGGTTCGTCGAGCGGGTGGGCCTGCCACGACGGACCGCGAACACGATCACCACGCTGGACGGCCTGCGGGCCGAGGTCGCCGAGGTCCGGCGGCTCGGGTACGCGCTCGACCGCGAGGAGAACGTGCCGGGTGTCGCGTGCGTCGCGGCCCCGATCTACGACACCACGCACACCGTCACCTACGGGATCAGCATCTCGACGCTGACCCTCGAGCACAGCATCGACCAGATCGAGGCGATGGCCCCCCTGGCCGTCGAGGCCGCGCAGAAGATCTCCGCGGCGCTCGGTCACACGGGCTGACCGCACCGGTCGCCCACGGCGCACCGGAGGAGAGCACGCCCATGACGACCGCCCCCAGCACCTCGGCCGACTACACGGCCCGCCTCTTCGGGCTGACCGGCCGGCTCGCGGTCGTCACCGGCGCCAGCCGCGGCATCGGGCTCGCCGTGGCCGAGGCGCTGGCCTGGTCCGGCGCCGACGTGATCGGCGTCAGCCACTCCCTGCCGTCGGGCGCGTCAGACGCCCGCGCCGCGGTCGAGGCCGCCGGACGGACGTTCACGCCGCTGCGGGCCGACCTCGCCGACCGGGCCGCCGTCGCCGCGCTCGCCACCGACCTCGCCGGCCGGGACGTCGACATCCTCGTGAACAACGGCGGCACGATCCGCCGCACACCTGCCGTCGCCCACACCGACGAGGACTTCGACCACGTGCTCGACGTCAACCTGCGCTCGGCGTTCGTCCTGTCGCGCGAGGTCGGGCGGACCATGGTGGCGCGCGGGTCGGGGCGGATCGTCAACGTCGCGTCGATGCTGAGCTTCCAGGGCGGGATCACCGTGCCCGGGTACACGGCGTCGAAGTCGGCGCTCGCGGGCCTGACCCGCGCGCTCGCGAACGAGTGGGCGTCGTCCGGGGTGCACGTCAACGCCGTCGCGCCCGGCTACGTGGCGACCGCGAACACCGACGACCTGCGCGCCGACCGGTCGCGCGCCGCCGAGATCCTCGGGCGGATCCCCGCGCACCGGTGGGCGACGCCCTCCGACGTGGCCGGGGCCGTCGTGTTCCTGTGCTCGCCGGCCGCGGACTACGTCCACGGCGCGGTTCTCCCCGTCGACGGCGGCTGGCTGGCCCGCTGAGCGGGCCGGACCGCAGGACGGCCCGCACGGCGCTTGCCCGGGCCACCGCCTGAGCCACCGCCGGGGCTACCGTCGGGCGACGCCCAGCGTGCGCAGGTGCAGCGCCGCGAGGTCGCGGACGACGGGAGCGTCGTCGTCACCCCACGCAGCAGCAGGGTCCGGGTGCACGGCGAGCAGGTCGCGCGGTGCGGCGGACGTCAGCGCACGGAGCGCGAGCACGCGGTCGCCCTGCGGCCCCACTGACGACAGCAGGCGCAGGTCGTGCGTCCCACGCCACCACCGCACGCGCGGGCTGAGCCGGGCGACCAGGGCGACCAGGAGGGGGACCGCGACCACGGCGACGGCGAGCACGAGCGCGAGCCGCTCGACGGCCTGGACCTGCTCGTAGCTCGCTGCGGCGATCGCGGCCGCGCCGTCGGACGCGCCGTCGAGCGGGGCGGACAGGGGTTCGCCGACGAGCGGGACGACCGCGACGCCGTCGCGCCCCGCGGCGAGCTGATCGGCGATCCCGTCGGCGCCCGAGCCGATGCTGCGGACGGGGTCGGCGAGGTGCCACACCGCCGCGTGGACGCGGACCGCCAGCCACACGGAGGCGGCGACGACCACGAGGGCGACGAGGTCGCCGACGACCTGCCGCCGCAGGATCGGGCTCGGGGTCGCGTAGAGGCGAGGCACGCGCCGCATGCTAGGACCAGCCGCTCCGTCCGGCCCGGCGAACGGCGGGCGGCGGTGCGGGGCTCGTCAGGGGGCGAGAGAGCGTCGGGCTTCCTCGAGCGTCTCGCTCCGCACCGGGTGGTCGACGAGCTGCTGGACGACCACGCCGGGTCCGTAGCGCGCGTCGTCGTCGGCGGGGATGCCCAGCGCGGCCAGGTAGCGCAGCAGCAGCGGCCGGTCGAACCGGTCGCGGACCCGGCGCGCCGTGTACCGGTCCGTGTCCTCGAAGTCGAACGGGTCGCCGAGCGCGTACCACGACCACCGATCGTCGGCCGCGTCCGCGGTGAGCGTCCGCACGTGCCGCGACGGCACTTGCCCGCCGGGGCCGTGCACCCAGAGCTGTGTCGACTGGTGCCCGGGTCCGTGCCGCGGCGCGTGCACGGCCACGACGCACCGGGCGTCGAGCCGCGCCGCGAGGGCATGTGCGGATGCGGTCGGGTCGCCGCCCTCCGTCCCGTTGTTCAGGTACGCCGACCAGCGGTCCCCGCACGGGAGGACGAGCTCGCGCGTCCACGGCGACTCGAACGGGGCGAGGTCCTCGAGCACGTCGGGGTACGCGCGTGGCGACGACACCACGGTCCGGTGCCCGAGCCCGGTGCGCCACCGGACGAGCTCGTCGACGAGGCCGTCCGCGGGGACGTCGACGAACTGCACGGACCAGCCGATCGGGCTGGCCGCGCCGCCCAGGAGGATCGTCACGCGCCCGACCGTACCGGCCGCCGTGGGTCGTCGGGCGGGCCGGTGCGAGTCGGGAGCGCACCATCTGGACGGCCGTCCACGCGGAGGTGGACGCGACATGACCCTTTCTTGCCACTTGTCCGGATTGTTCGCTAACGTGCCGTGACGCCACGCGGTGCCGGTGCATTTCCCGGGCCGACGGGCGTCCTTTCTTTCGCACGGCAGGGGGAGCACGAGCGTGCACATCGACAGGAACTCGACCGACAAGTACAAGCCGGAGTACGACGTCCTCGTCCGGCGCTTCGCGGAGACCTTCGCGCAGACGAGCCCGGGCAAGGAGGCCATGGGCGCGGCCATCTCGGTGTTCGAGCCGGGCGAGACGATCCGCGAGCACGTCAACAAGCCCGAGGTCGAGGAGGTCTTCCTCGTCCTCGACGGCGACGTCGACTTCTACCTCGACGGCCGGCGCGAGCGCATCACGACCGGCGACATGGGGCTCGCGCACGTCGGCCAGGCGCACGCGTTCACCAACGCGGGCACCGGGACGGCCCGGCTGCTGAGCATCTGGTGGCGCGCGGTGCGCGAGCCCGCGCCCGTGGCCTGACGGCGATGGTGCGCCCCGCCCCGACGGTCGTCTTCACCCCGCCACCCACCCCGAACGGTGCCCTGCACGTCGGCCACGTCGGTGGTCCGTACCTGCGGGCCGACCTGTACGTGCGCCTCGTGCGGCTGCTCGAGGACCGCGAGATCCGGCACGTCAGCCACGTCGACACGTACCAGTCGTACGTCGCGAAGAAGGCCGTGGAGGTGGGTGCGGAGCCCGACGCGCTGTCCCGCGAGTACACCGGCCGGATCCGCGCGGACTTCGACGCCTACGCCCTGAGCCACGACGCGTTCGGCGACAACCGCGATCCCGAGTACCTGCGCTTCCTGCGCGAGGGCGTGCAGGCGCTCACCGACGTCGTGACGGTCGTCGAGCGCGAGGTGCCGCGGTGCGAGGGCTGCGGGCGCACGCAGCTCGAGGCGTACGCGCGCTCGGCGTGCACCGGCTGCCTGCACGACGCCTACCTCAACGTGTGCGAGAACTGCTCGCTCCCGCAGCAGGTCGACGACGCGCTCGGCCTGCTGTGCACGCAGTGCCGCACGGCGGCGGGCGGCACGACGACGGCCCGCTTCCTGTCGTTCGACGCCGGCGCCGTCGCGGCGGTCGAGGACACGATGCGGCACCGGCACGGGGCGTCCCGTCGGGCGTCGGCGCTGTTCGACCGGCTCGGCCCGCACCTCGCGCTGTGGCAGTTCGAGTCGCCGTACGGCATCGCCGTCGACGACTCCGGGCTGGTGCTGAACCCGTGGGTCGAGATCTTCTTCCACCACACGTGGTGCCTGCTCCAGGAATGCGGCGTCGACACCCGGCTGCCGTTTTCCGAGGCCGTGGCCGAGCTGAATCGTCGGGACCCCGACGTGATCTATTTCTTCGGCGTCGACAACACCTACTACTACGCGTTCCTGTTCACCGCGCTGGCGCAGGCGCTCGTCATTCGTCCGATGGTGCCGTCGCGCGTGAAGATCAACCATTTCATGCACCTGCGCGGCGCGAAGATCTCGTCGAGCCGGGGCAACGTCGTGTGGGCGGACGAGCTCGTCGGGACCGCTCCGGTCGAGGTGCTGCGCACCCGCCTCGCCCGGTCGTGCCCCGAGTACGCGCCGCGCGAGCTGGCCGACGACGGGCCGCCGCTCAGCCCGGCACCCCCGGTCGGCGTCCCACCGGCCGGTGAGGGCCCGCGCGAGCTCGACGTCGTCCGTGCGCGGCTCGCGGACCTCGCCGCGATCGACGCGTTCTCGGTCGAGCGCCTCGTCGACGTCCTCGACAAGGGGCGGGAGCGCGCCCGCGCCGTCGGTGGCGGCGACGCGGACGCGATCGACGACTACCTCGCGCACGTCTGCCGCGAGCTCCAGCTCGCGTAGCAGCCGCACACCCGGGCACTGCCGCCGCACACGCGGGCACTGCCGCCCACGCACGGGCACCGCTGCCCACGCACGAGCACCGCGACCACGCACGACGGTCGCGACCCAGCACCGCACCGCACCCGGCGACCGTCGGCGCGCGCCGCCCCGGCGGCACCGCGCCCTGCCGCCGTCCGAGCACGCCACTCCTCAGGAGGTTCGTCCGCCATGACCCGCACCGACCACCCCGCCGTCCCCGTCCCCGCCCGCCGGACCACGCTGCGCGAGCTGTTCGACGCGCCCGGCCTGGTGCGGATCGTCGGCGCGCACAACCCGCTCGGCGCCCGGCTCGCGGAGCGCGCCGGCTTCGACGGCGTGTGGGCGAGCGGCCTGGAGGTCTCGGCGTCGCAGGGCGTGCCGGACGCCGACATCCTCACGATGAGCGACCTGCTGAGCGTGTCCGCGTCGATGGCGTCGGCGGTGCGCATCCCCGTCGTCTCCGACTGCGACGCGGGCTACGGCAACGTCCCGCAGGTCATGCACATGGTGCGCCGGTACGAGGCGGCCGGGATCTCGGCGGTGACGATCGAGGACAAGCTCTTCCCGAAGATGAACAGCTTCGTCGCGAGCAACCAGAGCCTGCTCCCGGTCGAGGCGTTCTGCGGCAAGATCTCCGCGGCCGCCGCGGCGCGGACGGGCGACCTGCTCGTGATCGCGCGCATCGAGGCGCTCATCGCGGGGCACGACCTGGACGAGGCGCTGTCCCGGGCGCACGCGTACGAGGCGGCGGGCGCGGACGCGGTGCTCATCCACGCCAAGGACCGGTCGCCCGACGTCGTGCTCGAGTTCCTCGAGCGCTGGTCGTCACCGCTGCCCGTCGTGGTGGTGCCGACGACGTACCACACCGTCACCGCGACGGAGCTCGAGGACGCGGGCGCGAAGATGGTCGTGTACGCGAACCACGGGCTGCGCGCGCTCATCACGGCGGTGTCGGAGACCTTCTCGTCGATCCTGCGCGACGGTCGCACGTCGCGGTTCGAGGACGACATCGCGACCGTCGAGGACGTCTTCGAGCTCCAGGGCCTGCGCGACATGCTCGACGAGGAGCGCCGGCACGACGCCGCGGGTGTCGAGCACGCGCTCGCCGCCGCACCGCTGGCGAACCGCTCGTGACGACGCTCGTCGACGCGCCCGCGGTGCTCGAGGCCGACGCGTTCCTCGACGTCCTCGCGGCGCGCGGGCTCGGACCGGTCGTCGGGGTGCCGTGCTCGTTCCTGGCCCCCGCGATCCGGCGCATGGAGGACGGCGCGGACGTCGAGTACCTGGCCGCGGCGAACGAGGGCGAGGCGGTCGCGATCGCCGTCGGTGCACGGCTGGGCGGGCGGCGGCCCGTCGTCGTCATGCAGAACTCCGGGCTCGGCAACGCCGTGAACCCGCTGACGTCGCTCGCGAGCACGCTCGAGGTGCCCGTGCTGCTGCTCGTCACGTGGCGCGGCGAGCCGGGCTTCCCGGACGAGCCGCAGCACCGGCTCATGGGCGAGATCACGCCCGACCTGCTCGACGCGATGGGCGTGCGGCACGAGATCCTCCCGTCCGACCCGGTGGTGCTCGGCGAGCGCGTCGACGACGCGCTGCGGCACCTGGACGCGACCGGTCGGCCGTTCGCGTTCGTCGTGCGCAAGGGCACGTTCGAGAAGGCCGTGCCGCGACCGCCCGCGGACGACGACGGCGGCGCCGGCCGTCCGCCGCTGCGCGCCGAGGTGCTGGGCGCGGTGGTCGACGCCGTCGGGCCCGAGACCGTGCTCGTCGCGACGACCGGCTACACCGCGCGCGAGCTCGCCGCCGGGTGGGACCGCCCGGAGAACCTGTACGTCGTCGGGTCGATGGGGTGCGCGTCGAGCGTCGCGCTGGGCCTCGCGACCGCCGCGCCCGACCGGCGGGTCGTGGTGCTCGACGGCGACGGCGCCGCGCTCATGCGGCTCGAGGCGCTCGCGACGATCGGCGCGGTGCAGCCGCCGAACCTCGTGCACCTGGTCCTCGACAACGGGTCGTACGAGTCGACCGGGGGGCAGCGCACGTCGTCGGCGCACGTCGACCTCGTGGGGGTCGCGCGGGCCTGCGGGTACGGCGACGCCCGGAGTGCGACGACCCCGTCCGCGGTCGCGGAGGCCGTGCGCGGCGCGACCGGCACGACGTTCGTGCACGTGCCCGTGAGTCCCGGCACCGACCCGGACCTGCCGCGGCCGTCGATCCAGCCGCCCGACGCCGCCCGTCGCCTCGCGGCCGCGCTCGCGTCGGAGGTGCGGCCGTGACGCGCGTCGTGCTGCTGAACCCGGGGCCGGTGATGACGGCCGACGAGGTCCGCGAGGCCCTCGCCGGTCCGGACCTGTGCCACCGGGAGGCCGACTTCGGCGACCTGCTGGCGCGCGTGCGGCACGAGCTCACCGACCTGTGCGGCGGCACCGGCTCGCACGGCACCGTCGTCCTCACGTCGTCCGGCACGGGCGCGGTCGAGGCGGCCGTCGCGAGCGCCGTACCGCCCGACGGCGTCGTCCTCACGCTCGAGAACGGGCACTACGGCGAGCGCATGCGCCAGATCGCGCAGTCGCACGGCATCCCCGTCCGCCGGTTCGAGGTGCCGTGGGGACGCCCGCTCGACGCGCGCGACGTCGCGGCCCGGCTCGCCGCGGAGCCGCAGGTCACGCACGTGACGCTCGTGCACCACGAGACGAGCACGGCCATGCTCAACGATCTGCCCGGCATCGCGCGCGTCGTCGCCGACGCGGGCCGGTCGCTGGTCGTCGACGCCGTGAGCAGCGTCGGGTGCGAGGAGGTCGACGTCGCGGCGCACGGCGTCGACTGGCTCGCGGGGACGTCGAACAAGTGCCTCGAGGGCATGCCCGGGCTGTCGTTCGTCACCGCGCGCGCCGACCTGCTCGACGCGCTCGACGGGCGCCCCGGACGCGGGTACACGGTCGACCTCGGCCGGCACCACCGGGCCCAGGCGCGCGCGGGCGTCCCGGCCTTCACGCCCGCCGTCCCCACGTTCTACGCCCTCGAGGTCGCGCTGCGCCGGCTGCGCACGGAGACCGTGGCCGGTCGACGCGCCCGCTACGGGCGGCTCGCGGACCTGCTGCGCGACGGGCTCGCCGAGCGGGGGTTCGCGGTGCACCTCGACCCCGCCGAGCGTGCGTCCTCGCTCACGTCGCTCGACCTGCCGCCCGGCCTCGGGTACGCCGAGCTGCACGCCGGCCTGCGGGCGCGCGGCTACGTCGTCTACGCGTCGCAGGAGCACCTGCGCGACCAGGCGTTCCGGGTCGCGACGATGGGCACGCTGACCGAGGACGAGGTCCGCGCGTTCCTGGCCGCGCTCGACGAGGTCGTCGCCGCCACGCCGCGCACGGGGCCTCGGCACGAGCGCGAACGACGGCACACGGGTCCGTCGCACGCCGTCGCGCCGGTGGCGCCGTGACGCGTCCCCTGCGCGTCGCCGTCGTCGGGGGAGGCCCCCGGGCGACGTACGCCCTCGAACGGCTCAGCGCCCACGCAGACGCCCTGACGGTCGGCCGGACGCTCGAGGTGCACCTCTTCGAGCGGACCGGGCGGTTCGGCGCCGGGTCCGTGCACGACCCGCGGCAGCCGCTCACCGCGGTCCTCAACCGCACCGCGGACGAGGTGTCGTTCGCGGCCGACGAGACCGTGACCGGCGCGGGTCCGTTGCGCCCGCCCACCGAGCGTCCGACGCTCGCGCGGTGGATCGCGCAGCGGTCGGACGGTGTGCCCGAAGAGCCTGCGGCGTGGCCGCCGCGCGCCGTGCACGGCGCCGCGCTCGAGGAGCGGCTCGCCCGGTTCGCCGCCGACCTGGAGCGCACCGGGCGCGCGCACGTGCACCGGCACGCCGTCGAGGTCGTCGAGCTCCGCGAGGTTCGGCGCGCCGACCGCCTGCCCGGCGACCGCCTGCCCGGCGACCGCCTGCCCGGCGCCGGCGGGCGCGTGGCCGCCAGCGGCGGACCCGTCGACGAGACCGCCCACGGTGGCGGCACCGCCCCCGGGTGGCCTGACGGCCCGCTCGACGTCGTGGCCGCCGACGGGCGCACGTGGACGGTCGACGACGTCCTGCTCGTGACCGGCCACGGCTCGCCCCGACCCGCGCACCCGGCGGGAGACCCGTGCGCCGGACCCGGCGATCACGCGGCCGTGCACGTCACCCGCGCCTACCCGCTGGACGGCCGCGGCTCGGTCGCCGACGTGCCCGCCGGGTCCCGCGTCGCGCTCGTCGGCACGGGCATGACGGCCCTCGACGTGCTGATCGCGCTCACGGCGGGGCGCGGCGGCCGGTTCGCGCGTGCACGCGGCGGGCGGCTCACGTACCTGCGGTCCGGCGCGGAGCCGTCGGCGATCCACTGCACGAGCGGTTCGGGGGTGTTCCCGTACGCGCGGCCCGCGGTGCTGTCGACCGTGAGCCCGTTCGTCGACACGCGCGGCGGACGTTTCCTCCGGCACGACGTCCTGCCGCGGCTGCGCCGGTCGCGCGGCGGCCCGCGCGAGGGCGGCGGGGACGGCACGGGAGCGCTCGACGTCGAGCGCGACCTGCTGCCGCTGATCGTCCTCGAGATGGCCTTCCAGCACGACGCGACGCTGCGCGGCCTCGACGCCGCGCGCGACGCGGCGACCCGCGTGCAGGACGCCGTCGACGCGTTCCTGGACGGCGGCCCCACCGGCCGGACGGGCGACGACGGCCGGCCCGACGCGCTCGCCCGGCTCCTGCTCGCGCACACCGGCGACGTCGACGAGGCCGACCGGTTCGACTGGGACGCGCTCGTCGACCCGCTCGCGACCGGCGACGACCTGGCCGACGTGATCGACCTCGACGTGCAGCGCGCGCACCAGGGCGTCGGCGTGAGCCCGCACCTCACTGCCCGCAACGGCGTGTGGCGGGACCTGCGCGGCGTCATCTCGGCGGCCGTCGACGACGGCGGGCTCACGGCCACGTCGCACCGACGGTTCGTCGAGCGCGTGGTGCCGTGGCACAACCGGTTCGCGAACGGGGCGTCTCCCGAGGTGATGGCGCGGGTCGCGGCACTGCTGCGGTCCGGCCTCGTGCGCGTCGACCGTGACGCTCCCGCCGACCGCGACGCCCCCGCGGCCCGCGTCGACGCCCGCGACCTCGGGCCGACACGCGGGCGTCGCGGGCCGTGCGCCGTGCCGGCGG
>NZ_BHYL01000085.1 GCF_003851725.1 Cellulomonas algicola
GATCGTCTTCCCGGAGGAGCTGTACGACGCGGAGACGCGTCCCCTGCCGCGCGAGCCGCACGACCGTCTGGTCGACGGTGTCGCGACCCCGGACGGCTGGCGACCCGTCGGGCCGGGCACGGCCTGACGGGCCCGACGGGTTTGGCCGGCCTGACGGAGCCGACGGGTCGGTCGGGCGGGCCTGACGGGCCCGACGGGTCGGCGCGGGC
The DNA here is from genome assembly GCF_003851725.1 of Cellulomonas algicola. Lineage (GTDB taxonomy): Bacteria > Actinomycetota > Actinomycetes > Actinomycetales > Cellulomonadaceae > Cellulomonas > Cellulomonas algicola. The sequence goes on from NZ_BHYL01000085.1 coordinate 210, forward strand.
GCGCCGCCTCGGTGCAGCGGCCGCCTGCGGGACGAGGAGCGTCAGTCCGTCGACGGCAGCAGCGTCAGGTGATCCGTCGCGTCGGCCTCCGTCGCGGCCTGCGTGAACGGCCACGGGAACGTCTCCCCGGTCGCCCACGCCTTGAACTGGTCGGTGTAGTGCACGCTCGCGGGGTGGCCCGACGTGCCGGTGAGGTTCACCCACGTCGAGGAGTCGAGGTCCCCCAGGTCGACGACCATCCGCATCGACGGCGCGGCCGTCACCGCGTACGACGGCGTGCTCGCGTCCCACGCGGTCGCGTCGACGATGGCCGAGCCGCCGCCGACACTCAGCGGCGACGGGTTGACCAGGCGCCGCAGGACGCCCGGGAGCGACTCACCGCCGAGCACCGGGTGCTCGGGCGCGGCGACGTGCAGCATGCCCCAGCGCCAGTCCTCGGCGTCGCGGCCGAGCTGCGTCGTGAGCTGTCGGCGGGCCGACACCATCGCGCGCGTGAGGATCTCGTCGCGACCTTCCACGACGGCGGGCGTCGACCGGTCGTCCCACCAGGGCGACGACGGGTCGTCGACGAGGCGTCGCACGACCTCGAGCCAGCGCGAGTCGCCCGCGGGCGACGCGTCGTCGGGCAGGTCGTCGTCGAACGCGAGCGTCAGGATCGTCTTCCACACCGCCGCGAAGTACGCGGCCGCCGCGGAGTCGGACGACGACACGCGGTCCCAGTCGCGCAGCAGCTCCTGGCCGTCGTCGTCGAACTCGTCCTCGATCGGCAGCGACAGCAGCGTCGGCACCAGCATGTCGGCGTACGGGTTCCGCTGGTCCGACTGGATCTCCGCCATGTCGGCCACTGTCACGGGCTCGCCCGTCGCGAGCCGCTCCGTCAGCAGCGTGCGGATCCGCTGCGAGCGGTAGCCGTAGTCCCAGTCGTCGGTGAGGAACGGGCCCACGCCGCTCGGCGTCACGGCCTGGTTCGCGGCGACGACGAAACCCTCCGCCGGGTCGAGCGTGCGGGGCATGTCGGTCGGGTCGACGAACCCCTGCCAGTCGTACGCGCTGTCCCAGCCGGGCCGCGGCCACGTGCCGTCCGACGGGACCGGACCGCCCAGCACCGACGTCCGCACCGGGATCCGGCCCGGCGCCTGGTAGCCGATGTGGCCGTCGACCGTCGCGAACACGATGTTCTGCGCGGGCACCTCGAGGAGCGCCGCGACCGCGGCGACGTCGTCCGCGTCGCGCGCCGTGGCCATCGCGAGCAGCGCGTCGGCCGTCCGGCCCGGCTGCAGCGCCGTCCAGGCCAGCGCGACCTCGAACTGGCGGCCCGGCGCGCCGTCGGGCACGGGCGCGTCCTCGACCGCGTCGACGTCGAGGACGTCGGACACGATCGGGCCGTGCACCGTCTCGCGGACGTCGAGCTCGACCGACCGGCCGCCGTTGACGTGGATGACCTCGCGCCGGTGCCGGATCGGAGCGGTGCCGCCGTCCCGCACGGTCACGTCGTCGTCGACCTTCTCGAGGAAGAAGTCCGTGACGTCCGCGCCGAGGTTCGTCAGGCCCCACGCGAGGTCGGCGTTGTGCCCGATGACGACACCGGGCATGCCCGCGTTGGCGAACCCCGTGACGTCGTAGGGGCACTCCGCCGTGACCTCCGCGCAGCGCAGGCCGACCTGCGCCCAGATGCCCGGGGCCGAGATGCCGAGGTGCGGGTCGTTCGCCAGCAGCGGCGCGCCGGACTCGGTGTAGCGTCCCGAGACCGCCCAGGAGTTCGACCCGACGCCCTCGCCGTCGCCGACCAGGTGCGGCACCGCGTCGAGCGCCCGCTGCGCCGACGCGAGCGCCGCCTGCAGGTCGTCGCCCGCGAGGTCGAGCCCCGTCGTCGCCGCCGTCGTGGTCGCGCCCTGGCCCACCTGCTCCGCCGAGAGGATCGGCTGGTTCACGTCCTGCGGGTAGGCGGGGAACAGCTGCTCGACGCGGGCGACGTCCTGCACCGACGCGAACGTCCGCGCGCGTGCCAGCTCACGGTCGTAGTTGCCGCGCAGGTCCCACGCGAGCGCCTTGAGCCACGCGAGCGAGTCGACCGGGTCCCACTTCTCGGGGGCCGGCGTGCTCGTCCGGGCCCCGAGGACCGTGTACTCGACCGCGATCTGCGAGGGGTCCCGGTCCGCCAGGTACGCGTTGACCCCGTCGGCGTACGCCTGGAGCGCGTCGCGCGTCGACTGCTCGACGACGTCCCACTCCTGCTCCGCGACGTGCCGCCAGCCGAACGTCCGGATCACCTTGTCCGCCGCGAGCGCGTCCTCGTTCTCGCCGACGAGCTCCGACAGCCGTCCGGCGGTGACGTGCCGGCGGTAGTCCATCTCGAAGAAGCGGTCCTGGGCCGTGACGTACCCCTGCGCGCGGAACAGGTCCTCGGACGTCGACGCCGTGATCGTCGGCACGCCGCGCGGGTCGCGGGTGACCGTCACCTCGCCCTCGAGGCCGGGCAGCGTGAGCTCGCCGGACACCTCGGGCAGCGGACGGCGCAGGACGACGACCACGCCCACGGCCGTCGCCACCAGGGCGAGGACCAGGACGACGGCGACGGTCGCGAACGCGACCCGGACGAGGCGCAGGCGGGACACGTTGCGAGGGTACTTGTCCGTCTGGGCCCGGGGTGGCAGCACACCAGACCTGGGGATGACCAGCGGCGGCGCTCCGCGAGGTCCGCGTCCGGGTACCCGCGGAATGCAGTCGGCGCGCGTGCCGTTAGGATTGGCACTCGATCCATGTGAGTGCCAGGCCACCCGGGCGTCCCGCCGGGCCGGCCCGTCGACCTCGTCCAGGAGCCCCGATGCCCACCTACGCCTACGCGTGCACGGCGTGCGGTCACGCCTTCGAGATCCAGCAGTCGTTCTCCGACGCCTCGCTGACCGTCTGCCCCGAGTGCGAGGGCCGGCTGCGCAAGGTGTTCTCGGCCGTCGGCGTCGTGTTCAAGGGCTCGGGGTTCTACCGCAACGACGCGCGCTCGTCGGGGTCGACGTCCTCGTCGACGACGTCCTCCTCGTCTCCCTCGTCGTCCGGCTCCCCCTCGTCGTCGTCCACGTCCGGCTCCTCCTCGGGCAGCGCGTCGACCAGCGCCCCGAGCACGACCTCGTCGACGTCGACCACGAGCAAGGCACCCGCCGCCTCGTCCTGACGGCCGCGGCGGCGACCGTCGCGGCGAGCGGTGCCGCCGGCCGCCAGGATCCGACGCTGGCCCTCGCGAGGCGAGCCTCGCGTCGACCCGCCCGCGACGCACGAGGTCGGGCCGGACGACGTGCCGGGCCGCCCGACATCTCGCCGTCGCTCCGGGTGCACCGCACGTCGGGCCGCATCCGGACGGGCCGTCCCCGTCGGGTCGCGAGCCGTCCACAGCCCGCCCTCGCGCGCGGACGCGCACCGACGGCGTCCCGCACCACCAGGGCTCCGACGGTGCGTCCGTAGCGTCGCGGACGTGTCTCTCGACCGACGTGACCCGTCCCGACCGGACCGCCCGCCACCGCTCGCGCGTCGCCGCGCACCCGTCGCGCTGCGCGCGCGTGTCCTGCTGTGGCGGGCTCGTCCTGCGCTGCTGGCGCTGACCCTCGCCGTGGCCGCTCTCGGCGTCGTCGGCGCGCTGCGGCCCCCGCCGCCACCGACGGTCGAGCTCGTCGTGGCCGCACGGTCCCTCGACGCCGGTGCGACGCTCGCCGACGGTGACCTGACGGTGCGCGCCGTGCCGGTGACCGTCGCACCCGACGACGTCCCGGCCGACGCCGACGCAGTCGTCGGACGGGTCACGGCCGTGGACCTCGCGACCGGCACCCCGCTGGTCCCGGGCGTGCTCGTGGCGTCGGACGCGACCGGCCCACCCGGCACGGTCGTCACCGCAGTGCGCCTCGCCGACGAGGCGGCCGCGGCGCTCCTGCGGCCCGGGATGCGCGTCGACGTCCTCGCGGCGACTCCCGACGAGGGCGACGGGCGCGTCGTCGCGACGCGTGCCCTCGTCCTGCCGACGCCCACCGAGGAGTCCCCGCCCGACGCGGTGTCCTTCGGGGCGGACGCCGGCCCGGCGCCACCCGTCCTGCTCGCCGTCACGCCCGACGAGGCGCGCGCGCTCGCCGGCGCCTCGGCGACCGCCTTGCTCTCTGCGGTGGTCGTGCCATGATCGTCCAGTCCAGCGACAGGGCCCCTCCGACCGGCCCTGACGCACGCCGTGAGCTGCCGGGGGCACACATGACCGACACCGTCAACAAGGGCCTGCGGGGCGCCGGCGAGCACCTGCGCGGGCTGCCGAAGGTGTTCCAGGGCTTCAAGGACTTCATCTCGCGCGGCAACGCGATCGAGCTCGCCGTCGGCGTCGTCATCGGCGCGGCGTTCACGGGCGTGGTCACCGCGCTCCAGGACGGGTTCATCGGCCCGCTGATCGCGGCGATCTTCGGCGAGCCGGACCTGTCCGCCCTGGGCCGCTTCACGATCAACGGCGCCACGTTCTCGATCGGGGTCATCCTCAACGCGCTGCTGCAGTTCCTCATCACCGCGGCGGCGGTGTACTTCGTCATCGTGCTGCCGCTCAACGCCCTGGCCGCGCGGCGCAAGCGTGGCGAGGAGGAGGAGCCCAAGGCCCCGGCCGAGGACATCCTGCTGCTCCAGGAGATCCGCGACCTGCTCGCCGCCCGCCCCAGCCCTGCCGTGGCCAACGACGCCGGCGCGGTTCCGGGGACCGGCACGGCTCCCGGCACTCCCCCGACGTTCCAGCCGGGCAGCGGCCCGGCGACGCCTCCTCCGACCGCCTGACACCACCGCGGGCGAACCCGCTCACCGACGCTGCGACAGGCGACACCGCCCACCGACGCTGAATGGGCGACGGCCACCGCTGTCGCCGCCCCAGACGAGCGCACCGGCGCGGGCCGCGTCCCCACCCGTCAGACGGCGGCGTGGTTCACCGGCGGCACCGACGAGCGCGGGTCGCGCGCGGCGTGCTCGCGCGCGTCACCAGTGCGGCGGGCGGTCGCGGTGCAGACGGTCGTCGTTCGAGTCGGCGTCGTGGCCCCAGCCGACGTCGGTGTCGTCGAGGGCACGCAGCGGGACGGCCGGGTCGTGGGACGTGTCAGCGGGCTGCGCCGGTGTCGCGGGAGACGCGGCCTGGTCCGGGCCGTCGGCCGGCGCCGCCGGGAGCGTCGAACGCAGCACCGACTCGTCGGTGCCCACGGTCCCCGCCCGTCGGACGGCTCGTCGCGGGGCACGCGGCGACCGCCCGGACGCCGCTCCGGCGTCCGCACGCACGGCCGGGGTCGGCGTCCGACCTGGACCGTCGACGGCCTCCGTCCGGGCCAGGTCCTCGGGGCTGTCGCTCACCGCACGATGATCCCACCCGGCGCAGCTCTGCCCGGCAGACCCCGGTGCGTCAGCGCAGGGCGCGGCTCACGGCCGAGCGGACGGCGGTGTCGATCCGGTAGGAGCGGCGCGTGATCCCGAGCTCGTCGCGGAGCGCGGCGGCGAGCTGCTCACGGTTGCGGTTCTCCCCGTCCGACCGGAGCCACGCGACGAGCTCGTCGAGCTGGTCGTCGCTGTAGGCGCCGATCGGCAGACCCTTGCGCACGTCGGGCCGCGGTGCGCCGGGCACCCCGGCGAGCGTGAGCTGCACGTGGTGGGCACCGGTCGTGGGCTCTGACGCGGTCGACGACTCACCGTCGACCCGCGCGACACCCGCCTCGCCCGAGGCCGCGTGCGTCCCGGCCCCTGCCGGCGCAGCCTGGTCGACCGGGGCGCGTCCGGAGTCGGTCGTCGGGTCGTCCGAGTCGACCGCGTCGTGACCGGCGACCGCGACGTCCGCGTCACGACCGACGCCGCTGGTCCCCGGGTCGACCGTGTCGTGACCGGCGACCGCGCCCTCGGAGTCGCGCGTGTCGTCGCTCGCGTCGGGGTCGTCGCCCCAGGTCCTCGCGTCGCGGTCGCGGCCCTCGGTCCTCGCGTCGGGGTCCTCGTCGGCGGTCGCGGCGTCCACGTCGTCGGCGCCGGCCGCGCGGCGCGCGGCGAGGGTCGCGCGGACGGAGATGCGGATGGGCGCGGTGACGGGCGGTAGCTCCTCGACCTCGTCGGTCTCGTCGACGGACGACGGGATGCCGAGCACGAGCGGCGCCTTGCGCGGGATCGCGGGCGCGGGTACGCGACCGTGCACGGCGCGACGGATGCGATCGACCTCGGCCTGGGGGTCGAGGAACGCCGCAGCGGACCACACGCGCACGACCGTCCAGCCGAGCCGCTCGAGCCGGTCGGCGAGGAGCCGGTCGCGGACGCGCACCGACGGCTCGCCGACGTAGGCCTCGTCGTCGGTGAGGACGGCGACGAGCAGCCGGTCCTGCGCGTCGGGGTGCCCGACGACCATGGGGATGCGGGTTCCGCCGGGGATGCCGTAGTCGACCTCGACGGTCAGGCCGTGCCGCCAGAGCCGCTCGGCGAGGTCGAGCAGCAGCCGGTCGGGCTCGCCGGCGTCGTGCGTCGCGCCACGTGCGACCCCGGCCGACGCCGAGGACGACGCCGACGCCGACCGGCCGGCGGTCCCGCCCGACGCCTCGGCCGCGTCGGCGGCGCGCAGGTCGATGTCGGCGTCAGGGCGCGGACCGGGCGCGACGAGCCGCACGTCGTCGCCGGTGGCACCGGCACCGCGGGACCCGGCGAACGCGAGCAGGTCGCGCAGCAGCCGCGGACCGGCGGCGCGGACGCGCTCGGGGTCGAGGTCGTCGGCGCCGAAGCAGGACACGACGGTGAGCCGGTGCCGCGTGGCGCCGAGGACGTCGAGGAGCAGGGCGTCGCCACCCGGCTCGCCGACGACGCCGAAGGAGTGCAGGACGCGGCGGTGCGGGGTGCGACCGAACCCGACGGACAGGATGACGGCCTCACGGCGCAGGCCCGCGACGTTGGCGAGGTCGGTGACGACGAACGGCTCGGCGCGCCCGCCGTCGAAGAACGCGGCGACGGCAGGGTTGCCGCGGACCTCGGTGAGGATCGCGTCGCGGAGCGCGTCGGCGTGCACGGCGGACGGCGTGACGACGGCGAGCGACTCGTCGGGCTGCATGAGCGCGTGGTGCAGCACGAGCTCGACGACGTGCTCGACCTCGGCCCGCGTCGACGCGACGGTGCCGGTGGCGGCGTCGGGCATGCCGGTGCCGTCGACGACGTCGAGCCGGACGAGCGGGCGGTGCTCGGGCAGCGGGGTCGGCGACAGCACGCCCTCGTACCCGTGCGCGGCGAGGAACGCGGTGAGGTACGGGTCGCGGCGCGACGTCTCGGCGTGCAGGGCGACGACGGGCAGGACGGCGGCGAGCTCGCGCACGGCGGTGCCGGAGGCGCACCGGGCGTCGCCGACGACGACGACCTGCCGGCCGCGGGCGATGGCGGCGACGGCCATGTCGACGGGCAGGTGCGCGGCGGCGTCGATGACGACGAGGTCGACGGTGCGCGACGGCGGCAGCACCTGCGGCACGAGCATCGGGCTCGCCGCGACGACGGGACGCAGGCGGCGCGCGATGTCGGGGTGGCGCGCGATGGTGTCGCGCAGCGACGTGAGCCGCTCCTCGACGAGCTCGACGAACAGCGACTCGGACTGCTCACGGTTCTGCCGCAGGACCTCCTGCGTCTGCGCGGCGACGGCCTGCCGGACGGGTCCGGCGAGGCTCGCGACGTGCGCGCGGTCGAGCGCGGCGTACTGCGCGGACAGGTCGCCGAGCGCGGTGCCGTCGTAGCCGGCGAGCGTGGGGTCCTGCGTGAGGATCTGCTCGATGACCGTGCTCCACCACGCGAGGTCGAGCTCGGCGGGGGCGAGCGTGGGGTCGACGCGGCGCGTGGCGAGGTCGTCGACGAGCTCCCCGAGCCCGGCGGCGCGCAGCCGGTGCAGCAGACCGGTGCGGTCGGGCAGCGTGTCGAGCGCGCTCGTGTCGGCGCGCAGCCGCGACAGCCGCTCGGTCAGCGCGGCGAAGGGCAGCTGCGCGAGCCCGGCGCCGCCGGGGGTCGACGCGAGCACCTCGTCGAGGGCCCGCAGGTCCTCGGCGACGGCCTGGTGCTCCTCCTCGATGTGCTCGAGCCCGTCGGGCAGCCGCGGCCAGCCGCCCGCGGGGCAGTGCGCCTGCCAGATCTCGCGCTGCGCCTGCACGTCAAGCAGCGCGGCGTGCAGGTCGGCGACGGGACGGCCCGGGCGGACCATGTCGCGGGCCTGCCGCCGCAGCCGCCGGCGCAGCCAGAAGCCCATGTCGACGCCGCGCTCGGTGCGCCACTGCGGTGTCGCGGTCGCGGCGACGAGGTCGGCGGCGGTCCGCTCGAAGACGATCGGCAGGAAGACGTCGAGCGCCCCACGGACGCCGTCGAGCATCCGGAGCTGCTCGGCCCACGACGCGACGGACGTCGCCTGCGTGAGCCCGGTGTCGGCCGCGACCTGCGCGGTGCGCTCGACGAGCGCGGGCAGGGCGCCGTCGAGCAGCCGCGAGATCCGTCGCACGACGACGTCGGCGTCGGCGCGTGTGCGCAGGTCGGCGCCGTACCAGGGCGTGTCCACGGGCCGGACGTCGAACGCGCCGAGCTCGCCGGCCCGGACCAGGTCCGCACCGAGGGCCGCGCGCCGCTCGGCGTCGAGCACGCGTGCGACGTCCGGGGTGAGGCGCACCGTGGTGCGCGGCGCCGGACGCGTCGAGGTCAGCCGGGCGAGCTGCTGCAGCGCGTCGTAGGCGGACGCGCCCCACGGCGTGCGGGTCGCGTGCAGGTCGTCGACGTACGCGCGCAGCCGCTCGCGGTGCTCGACGAGCCGCGTGCGCAGGACGTGCAGGCTCTGCCCGTCGACCGCGGGCGCGTCGAGGGTCATCGCGCCGAGCAGGCGGCGCGCGGCGGCGGTGCGCCAGCCGGCCTCGGGGGCGACGTCGAGCAGGAGGTCGCCGAGGCCGAGCTCGTCGAGCCGGGCGGCGAGCGCGGTGGCGCCGCGGCGGTGGCCGGGGACGTAGAGGACCGTGCGGCCGGACGCGGCGGCGTCGGCGACGACCGCGGCGAGCGTGCCGGTGACGTCGGCGCCGGTCGGGGCGTCGACGAACAGGTGCGCACCGGTGCTGAGCGCGTCGAGCAGGTGCTGCTGCGCGGGGTCGAGGTCGCCGACACCCCGCTCGACGCTCGGGTCGCGGTCGCCCGCGACGGGCTCGGGCAGGCGGACGACGAGCCGCTCGCGGTCGACGTCGACGCCCGCGAGCGCGCAGACGACCTCGTGCTGGTCGAGCGCCGCGGACAGCGCGTCGAGGTCGTCGACGAGGATCTGCCCGGGGTGCACGAACGTCCCGACGACGACCTTCTCGGTCAGCCGGAAGTCGTCGAGCACGGCCTCCCCGAGCGACGACAGCCGCGCGAGCGCGCCGCGCGGGTCGAAGCCGCCGCTCTCGAACGTGCCGCGCGCGACCGCGCCCGGGTCGAGCAGGGCGCCGCGGGTGCGCAGGGCACGAGCGAGGACGGGGTTGACGTCGAGCGTCGGCTCGAGCGCGATCTCGTAGTCGGCCTCGCCGGTGCCGCGGGCGCGCAGCGTGACGGGTCGCAGCAGCACGGGCGCGCGGACGGTGCGGGCCTGGGTGGCCGACCGGGGTGCGGGCTCGGCGGGCCGGGTCGCGACGGCGAGCGCGTCGACGTCGTCGTGGTCGTCGCGGGCGGCGGGCCGCTCGGTCCAGGTCGCGACGCCGATCGCGAGCGCGGTCGGGGCGATGCCGTAGCGCTGCTCGTAGACGGCGGCGCGCGACGCGACGGCCCGCGCACGACGGCGCGCGGTCGACAGCGCGGCGCCCTCGCGGACCAGGTTGGACAGGCGCGTGGGACGGCCGGCGAAGAGCTGGGCCATCCCCGAGGGGTGGGCGGCGGTGAGGTCGAGCGCGGCGTCGCCGAGCAGCTCCATGTCGGCGAGGGTCGACCCGCCGGCGGCCTCGACCAGGCCTTCGCGCCAGCGTTCCACCGCGCGGTCGACGAGGTCGGCCCGGGTCGGCGGGGCGACGAGGGCGACGGGGGCGTTCGGGGTCGCGTCGGTCGCGGGAGCCTGGTCGGGACCCGTGCCGGACGAGCGCGCGGGGACTGTCACCCCAGGAACGGTAACGGCAGGGTCTGCGGTCGGCGGCGTGGCGCGCCGAGGCTCCCCCGATGGTGTCGTCGTGCCCGCGCCCGGGGACGTCGTGCCGCGGCTCTCCCCCGTCGTCATGCGGTTCTCCCGTCGCGACGGCCCCGTCGGGGACGTGCCCGCAGACGACAGGAGCGGGACGGCTCCGAAGACCCGTCCCGCTCCTGGGAAGTCACAACGGTGCGCACCGCGCAGGGGGCAGGCGATGCGCACCGTCGAGTACGAGTGTGCGGCATGAGGGGGCTCTTGGTCAAACGTCCAGGCCAGGCTGTCGGGCGGTTTTCACACGATCGGGTCTGCCGGTGTCCGCGCTCCTCGACGCCTCCCGTCACGTTACCCGGTCCTCGCGCTTCAGGCGCAGCAGGACGAACAGGAACGAGACGACCGCGGTGGCCGAGAGCAGCAGCAGACCGACCGTGTAGGAGTGCGTCGCCTCGTCGTAGGTCGCCCCCATGACGAGCGGCGGGAAGTACCCGCCGAGGCCGCCCGCGGCCCCCACGATGCCCGACACGGAGCCGACCCGGTCGGCGGGTGCACGGCGCGCGACCCAGGCGAACACGCCGCCCGTCCCGATGCCGAGGAAGAAGGCCATGAGCACGAACTCGGTGCCCGCGGGGATCTCCGGGACGGGCTTGAACGAGAGCAGCACGGCCATGATCGCGGCGCCGGCGAGGGACACGAGGACGATGGGCTTGGGGTGCACGCGGTCGGACAGGATGCCGCCGAGCGGGCGCGCGACGACGGCCGCGATCGCGAACCCCGCGGTGCGTGCGCCGGCGTCGGCGAGGTCGTAGCCGTAGACGTCGGACAGGTACGTCGGCAGGTAGGTGGAGAACGCGACGAAGCCGCCGAACGTCACGGCGTAGAGGAACGACATCTGCCAGGTGACGGGCAGCTTGATCGCGGCGCGGAGCTTCGGGACGACGGGCTGCGTCGACGGCTTCCAGGCGGGCGCGTCGCACGACACCGACAGCACGACGAAGCCCGTCACCGCGAGCGCGATGGCCACGAGCACGTGCGTCGTCACGTAGCCGAACGAGTTCACCATGCGCGGCGTGAAGAACGACGACAGCGCGGTGCCGCCCATGCCGATGCCGAAGACGCCGGTCGCGAAGCCGCGGCGAGCGGGCTCGTACCAGGCGTTGACGAACGGGATGCCGGCCGCGAACGTCGTGCCGGCGATGCCGAGCAGGAAGCCGAACAGCAGCAGCAGCGCGTACGACTCCTGCTCCCCCGCGAACGCGACGAGCAGCACGGGGACGATCGAGATCAGCGACAGGATGCCGAGCATCCGACGACCGCCGACGCGGTCGGTGAGCGCGCCGACCGGGATGCGCCCGATCGCGCCGACGAGCACGGGGGTCGCGACGAGCAGCGACTTCTCGGTCGCCGACAGCCCGAGCTCCTCGGTGTAGCGCGCGGCGAGCGGGCCGACGAGGTTCCACGCCCAGAACGTGATGGCGAACGTCCACGTCGCGAGGACGAGGTTGAGCGTGCGGCCCGACACGCGGGTCGTCGTCGCGGCGGTCGTCGTCATCGGCGTCTCCCCGATCCTTCGCGGTCACGTGTGCCGACGGGGTCCCACCCGCGTCGGGGTGCGCTCGCGCCGGGGGTCGGCCGGGCGTCGCGGCTGCGGTAGACGATGTACGGGCGGAACAGGTAGTGGAACGGCGCGGTGAACGCGTGCACGAGGCGCGTGAACGGGAAGATCGCGATCAGGGCGAGGCCGACGAGGGTGTGCCACTGGAACGACGCGGGCGCCGCGGCCATCGACGCGACGTCGGGCTGCAGCACGAACAACGACCGGAACCAGGGGGCGACGGTCTCGCGGTAGTTGTGCGCCTCGTGGCCGGCGCCGACGGAGTTCAGGGTGGTCCACAGTCCCAGCACGATCGCGGCGACGAGCGCGACGTACATCGTCTTGTCGTTCTTCGTCGTCGCCATGAAGACGGGTCCGGTGCGGCGCCGCCGGTAGACGAGGATCGCGACGCCGACGAGCGTGCAGAAGCCGGCGATCCCCCCGATGACCAGCGCCATCGCGTGGTACGCCTCCTGCGACAGCCCGGCGGCGTCGGTCCAGGACTGCGGGATCACGAGGCCGCCGACGTGCCCGACGATGACGAACACGAGCCCGAAGTGGAACAGCGGGCTGCCGATGCGCAGCAGCCGGGACTCGTAGAGCTGCGACGAGCGGGTCGTCCAGCCGAACTGGTCGTAGCGGTACCGCCAGATCGTCCCGCCGACGAGCGTGACGATCGCGAGGTACGGCACGACGCCCCACAGCAGCACGTCCATCAGCGCCCTCCTCCGCTCGGCCCGTCAGCACCCGCCGGGACAGACCCCGCGAGCGGCAGCAGCCGAGGGTCGGCGGCGTCGAGCCCGACGGACTCGCGCGGCGGCCCGGCCGCCGCCATCGCGTGCACCGCGGCGCGGTCGCGCGGCGACTCGCCGGGCAGCGTCGCGCACACCGCGGTGAGGACGCCGGCCCACGGGCTGCCGGCCTCGACGAGCGCGAGCCGGACGAGCTCGAGGCTCGGCCGGTACTCCTGGAGCAGCGAAGGCCCGTCGACGGGGTCGGCGACGGCGGCGTACTCGAGCACGAGCGGCAGGTGGTCGGGCAGCTCGCCCCGGGTGTCGACGAGCATCCCCGACGCGCGGTACCGGGCCTTGAAGGCGGCGAGCACCTCGCCGCGCCGGCGGGTGTCGCCGTCGGTCCAGTACGACAGGTAGAGCGTCTGGCGGCCCGACAGGTCGAACGCGTCGACGTAGGCGCGCTGGAGGTCGGCGAGCGGCGTGGTCGCGGCGTGGTCGAGGAAGCCGCGGAGCCCGTCGCGCGCGGCTCCGGCGGGCAGCTCGTCGACGGCGGCCACGAGCAGCGGCAGCCGGTCGACGAGGTCGTCGTCGGGGTACGCGAGGCACCACGACGCCGCCTGGTGCACGACGCGCGCGGACGTCCGGCGTGCCGTCGACGCGCGCCGCCCCCGGACCACCGGCCCCCTCACGACCGCGTCCCCGTGACGCCCGGGTCGACGCCCGGCCCGTCGTCGGCCCCGCCGGTCGCGCCCGGTCCGGGTGGTGTGGCCCGTCCGCCGGACGACGGGAACAGCCCGGGCGGTGTCCCCTTGCCGTCCCAGTTGAGCAGGTTGACCCTCCCGTGCATCTCGGACGGTGTCGCGAGCCGGTCGGACGTCTGCCGCTGCTTGAGCGCGTGGAACGTCTCGACCGCGACGGGCACGGGTCGGCCGGACGCCTCGCCGAACGGCGCCTGCTCGTACATCCCGGGACCCTCGTCGTAGTCGAGCGAGCAGCCGAGCTCCTCGAGCTCGTGCCCGCGCTCCTCGTGGGCCTTCGGGATGACGTACCGGTCCTCGTACTTGGCGATCGCGAGCAGCCGGTACATCGCGTACATGAGCTGCCCGGTCATGCCGACCGACGCGGGGATGCGCTCGTCGGCGTCCTCGTCGAGCGTGATGCCGCGCAGGTAGCCGCGCATCGCGGCGAGACGGCGCAGGACGCCCGTGACGACGTCGGTGTCGCCCGCGGTGAACAGCGACGCGAGGTACTCGACGGGGATGCGCAGCGCGTCGATCGCGCCGAACAGGTTGCCGTGGTCCTCGGCGTCGTGCCCCTGCTCGCGCAGCAGGTCGACGACGGGCGAGAGCGGCGGGACGTACCAGACCATCGGCATGGTCCGGTACTCGGGGTGCAGGGGCAGGGCGACGCGGTACGTCTTGGCGAGGGCGTAGACGGGCGAGCGGCGGGCGGCGTCGAGCCAGTCGGCGGGGATGCCCTGCTCGCGGGCGGCGGCGATCACCGCGGGGTCGGTCGGGTCGAGCATGAGGTCGAGCTGGGACTCGTAGAGGTCCTGGTCGTCGGGGACCGACGCAGCCTCCGTGACGCGGTCCGCGTCGTAGAGGACGAGGCCGATGTAGCGCAGCCGCCCGACGCACGTCTCCGAGCAGACCGTCGGCAGGCCCACCTCGACGCGGGGGTAGCAGAACGTGCACTTCTCGGCCTTGCCGGTCTTGTGGTTGAAGTAGATCTTCTTGTACGGGCAGCCGGTGACGCACTGACGCCAGCCGCGGCAGCGGTCCTGGTCGACGAGGACGATGCCGTCCTCGGCCCGCTTGTAGATCGCGCCCGACGGGCACGACGCCATGCACGACGGGTTGAGGCAGTGCTCGCAGATCCGCGGCAGGTACATCATGAACGTGCGCTCGAGCTCGAACCGGATGCGGTCCTCCGACTCGGCGCGGACCTTCGCGACCATCGGGTCGAGGTGCCCCAGCTCCGCGGTGCCGCCGAGGTTGTCGTCCCAGTTGGCCGACCAGCGGATCTTGGTGTCCTCGCCGGTGATGAGGGACTTGGGACGCGCGACGGGGAAGTCGTCGCCGAGCGGCGCGTCGATGAGCTTCTCGTAGTCGTACGTCCACGGCTCGTAGTAGTCCTCGAGCTTCGGCTGGACCGGGCTCGCGAAGATCGTCAGGAGCTTCTTGACGCGGCCGCCGGCCTTGAGCGTGAGCCGGCCGCGCTTGTTGAGCGTCCAGCCGCCGCGCCACTGCTCCTGGTCCTCGTAGCGCCGCGGGTAGCCCTGCCCGGGCCGCGTCTCGACGTTGTTGAACCACACGTACTCGACGCCCGCGCGGTTCGTCCACGCCTGCTTGCAGGTGACCGAGCACGTGTGGCACCCGATGCACTTGTCGAGGTTCATGACCATCGCCATCTGCGCCATGACCCTCATGAGCCGGGTCCTCCCTGGACCTCCGGTGCGGCGAGCATCAGTACTCCACCTCCTGCGAGCGGCGGCGGATCGTCGCCACGATGTCCCGTTGGTTGCCGGTCGGGCCGAGGTAGTTGAACGTGTAGGACAGCTGCGCGTAGCCGCCGACGAGGTGCGTCGGCTTGACCAGCAGGCGCGTCACGGAGTTGTGGATGCCGCCGCGTCGCCCGGTCTTCTCCGACTTGGGGACGTCGATGGTCCGTTCCTGCGCGTGGTGCACGAACACGACGCCCTGCGGCAGGCGGTGGCTCACGATGGCCCGCGCGACGAACACGCCGTTCGCGTTGACGCACTCGATCCAGTCGTTGTCGGCAGCCCCGATGATCGCCGCGTCCTGCACCGACACCCAGCAGACGGGCCCGCCGCGCGACAGCGACAGCATCAGCAGGTTGTCCTGGTACTCGGAGTGGATCGACCACTTGTTGTGCGGGGTCAGGTACCGCACGGTGACCTGCGCGTCGCCGTCGGGGCCGAGCCGTGGCTCGCCGAGCAGCCGGTGCAGGTCGAGCGGCGGGCGGTAGATCGGCAGCGCCTCGCCGAGGTCCGTCATCCAGTCGTGGTCGAGGAAGAAGTGCATGCGGCCGGTGAGCGTGTGCCACGGCTTGAGCCGCTCGACGTTGACGGTGAACGGCGCGTACCGGCGGCCGCCCGTCTCCGACCCCGACCACTCGGGCGACGTGATGACGGGCACGGGGCGGGCCTGGGTGTCGGCGAACGTGATCCGCTTCTCCTCCGACCCCTCCGCGAGGTCCGCGAGCGGCTTGCCCACCCGACGTTCGAGCGACCGGAAGCCCTGCGTCGCGAGCTCGCCGTTCGTGGTGCCGGACAGCGACAGGATGGCCTCGGCGAGCTTGACGTCGGTGTCGAGCGCCGGCCGCCCGTCGCCCGCGCCGCCGAGCATGACGCCGTTGAGCCGACCGAGCCGCTCGACCTCGTGCTCGAGCCGGTAGGTGACGTTCTTGATCGTGAACCCCAGCGTGTCGGCGAGCGGCCCGAGCGAGCCGAGCTTGTCCGCGACCGCCGTGTAGTCCCGCTCGACGACCTGCAGCAGCGGCAGGTTCACGCCGGGCTGCGGCGCGATGTCACCGCCCGCCCAGTCCCGCGCCCGGCCCCCGACGTGCCCCGCCGCCTCACCGGGGGTGTCGTGCTGGACCGGGACGCTCACGACGTCGTACCGCGTGCCGAGGTGCGTGCGCGCGAGCTCGGAGAACCGGCGTGCGACCAGGTGGAACGCGTCGAAGTCGGAGCGCGCCTCCCACGGCGGGTCGATGGCCGGGGTGAACGCGTGGACGAAGGGGTGCATGTCCGTCGACGACAGGTCGTACTTCTCGTACCAGGTCGCCGCGGGCAGGACGACGTCCGACAGCAGCGTCGTCGACGTCATGCGGAAGTCCGCGCTCACCAGCAGGTCGAGCTTCCCCTCGGGCACGCCGTCGCGCCACGTGACGTCGCGCGGCCGGACGTCGGCAGGCTCGGCCGTGACGTTCGAGTGCGTGCCGAGCAGGTAGCGCAGGAAGTACTCGTTGCCCTTGGCCGACGACCCCAGCAGGTTCGCGCGCCAGAGGATCAGCGTGCGCGGCCAGTTCTCGGGGGCGTCGACGTCCTCGATTGCGAAGCGCACGCGGCGGTCCGCGATGCGCTCGACCAGCGCGGCCGTGGCGTCGGGCGCCTCCCCGGCGTCGGCGGCGGCCCGCACCTCGTCGGCCAGGTCCAGCGGGTTGCGGTCGAACTGCGGGTAGAACGGCATCCACCCGAGCCGCGCCGACTGCGCGATCGTGTCCGCCGTGTGCATCCCCGCCAGGTGCCCCTCGGCCAGCGGCGACGCGAGCGCGTCCGCGCGGTACCCGTCGAACCGCCACTGGTCCGTGTGCATGTACCAGTACGACGTGCCGGTCATCGTGCGCGGCGGGCGCGACCAGTCGAGCGCGTTCGCGAGCGACAGCCACCCCGTCAGCGGGCGGCACTTCTCCTGGCCGACGTAGTGCGCCCAGCCGCCGCCGTTGCGCCCGAAGCACCCCGTGAGCGCGAGCAGCGCGAGCACCGCGCGGTACGTCGCGTCGCCGTGGAACCACTGGCAGATGCCCGCGCCCATGATGATCATCGACCGGCCGCGCGACTTCTCCGCGTTCGCCGCGAACTCGCGCGCGATCCGCGCGCACGCCGCCGCGGGGACCGACGTGATCGCCTCCTGCCACGCGGGCGTGTACGGGGTGTCGGCGTCGTCGTAGCCCGCCGCCCACTGCCCCGGGAGCCCGTCCCGCCCGACGCCGTACTGCGCGAGCATGAGGTCGTAGACGGTCGTGACGAGGTGGTCGCCGACGCGTCGTGCGGGCACGCCGCGGTGCAGCACCGAGCCCGAGCCGTCGGGCTGGTCGAACACGGGCAGCAGCACCGGCACGGGCTCAGCCGCGGTCGCGCCCGCGTCGGCCGCGCTGAGCGCCGGGTCGACGCCCTCGAGGTCGAGGTTCCACCGCCCCTCGCCCGACTCCGTGTAGCGGAAGCCCATCGACCCGTTCGGCACGACGGGCCGCCCGGTCGCCGCGTCGAGCAGGACCGTCTTCCAGTCGTCGCCCTCGGCCCCGGGGACCGCGTCCGGGAGGTCGGCCGCGCGCAGGAACTTCGACGGGACGTAGCCCCCTTCGGCGTGCGGCGTGAGCGTCACCAGGAACGGCAGGTCGGTGTACTGCTTCACGTAGTCCCGGAAGAACGGCACCTCGCGGTCGACGAGGAACTCCCGCAGCACGACGTGTCCCATCGCCATCGCGAGCGCCGCGTCCGTCCCCGCCTGCGCGGGCAGCCACTCGTCGGCGAACTTCGTGTTGTCCGCGTAGTCCGGCGACACCGTGACGACCTTCGTGCCGCGGTAGCGGACCTCCGCCATCCAGTGCGCGTCCGGGGTGCGCGTCACCGGGACGTTCGAGCCCCACATCATCAGGTAGGTCGCGTCCCACCAGTCGCCCGACTCCGGGACGTCGGTCTGGTCGCCGAACATCTGCGGGCTCGCGACGGGCAGGTCCGCGTACCAGTCGTAGAACGACGTCATGACGCCGCCGATGAGCTGCACGAACCGCGTCCCGACGCAGTGCGACACGATCGACATCGCCGGGATCGGCGAGAAGCCCGCGCACCGGTCCGGGCCGTACGTCTTGATGGTGTGCACGTGGCCCGCGGCGACCATCTCGACGGCCTCGTCCCACCCGACGCGCACGAGCCCGCCCTTGCCGCGCGCCTGCTGGTACCGCCGCCGGCGCTCGGGATCCCCGACGACGTCCGCCCACGCGAGCACCGGGTCCTTGAGCCGCGCCTTCGCCTCGCGGTACATCTCGACGAGCACGCCGCGCGCGTACGGGTACCGGACCCGCGTCGGCGAGTACGTGTACCAGGAGAACGCCGCCCCACGCGGGCAACCCCGCGGCTCGTAGTCGGGGCGGTCGGGGCCGGGCGACGGGTAGTCCGTCTGCTGGGCCTCCCACGTGATGATCCCGTCCTTGACGTAGACCTTCCACGAGCACGAGCCCGTGCAGTTCACGCCGTGCGTCGAGCGGACCACCTTGTCGTGGCGCCAGCGGTCCCGGTAGAACGCGTCGCCGCGCCGGCCGCCCTCCCGGAACACCGCCCGGTTGTCGGCGGTCTCGTCCCACCGCGTGAAGAAGCGCCCTGCCTGCAGGAGCGCATCCGTCGCGGGTCCGTCGAGTCGAGCCCCCTCGCCCATGGCCCGACCATGCCGGAGCCCGCAGGTTGCCGCCACCGGAAGTCGCCCCCGGGCACGTCGTCCGGCCTGCGTCGCCGCGTGTCGGGCGTCCGGGCTGCGACCTCGACGGGCCCGTGCGAGCCTGTCGGGAGCGTCGAGCCGCGGGCGCGCCCCCGCCGGCCCCCGAGGACGCCCCCATGCGCGCGATGGTCTACCGAGGTCCGTACAAGGTCCGTGTCGAGGAGAAGCCCGACCCGCGGATCGAGCACCCGAACGACGCGGTCGTACGGGTCACGTGCGCCGCGATCTGCGGCTCCGACCTGCACCTCTACCACGGGATGATGCCCGACACCCGCGTCGGGCACACGTTCGGCCACGAGTTCGTGGGCGTCGTCGAGCAGGTCGGCTCGTCGGTCCGGAACCTGACCGTCGGCGACCGCGTCATGGTGCCGTTCAACATCTTCTGCGGCACGTGCTTCTTCTGCGCACGAGGCCTGTGGTCGAACTGCCACAACGTCAACCCGAACGCGACGGCCGTCGGCGGGATCTACGGCTACTCGCACACCGCGGGCGGGTACGACGGCGGCCAGGCGGAGCTCGTGCGCGTCCCGTTCGCGGACGTCGGGCCGTCGAAGATCCCCGACTGGCTGCCCGACGAGGACGCGGTCCTGCTGACGGACGCCTGCTCCACGGGCTACTTCGGCGCGCAGCTCGGCGACATCGCCGAAGGCGACGTGGTCGTGGTCCTCGGGGCCGGACCCGTCGGCCTGTTCGCGGCCCGGTCCGCGTGGCTCATGGGCGCGGGCCGCGTGATCGTCGTCGACCACGTCGACTACCGGCTCGAGAAGGCGCGGACCTTCGCGTTCGCGGAGACCGTGAACTTCGCGGAGGTCGACGACCTCGTCGTACACCTCAAGAAGGCGACCGGGTACCTCGGTGCGGACGTCGTCATCGACGCCGTCGGGGCCGAGGCCGACGGCAACCTCACGCAGCACGTCACCGGCGCCAAGCTCAAGCTCCAGGGCGGCTCGCCCGTCGCGCTCAACTGGGCCGTCGACTCGGTCCGCAAGGGCGGCACGGTCTCCGTCATGGGGGCCTACGGCCCGATCTTCTCGGCCGTGAAGCTCGGCGACGCCGTCAACAAGGGCCTCACCATCCGCACCAACCAGGCGCCCGTGAAGCGGCAGTGGCCGCGGCTGCTCGAGCACATCCGCAACGGCTACCTGAAGCCGAGCGACATCGTCACGCACCGCATCCCGCTCGACGACATCGCGGAGGGGTACCACATGTTCTCCGCGAAGCTCGACGGCTGCGTCAAGACGCTCGTCCTGCCGGGCCAGGACTGACAACCAGGAGGTCGACGTGCCGTACACCCCGGACAAGCCCCCGCTGCCCGAGACCCCCGAGCAGCTCGCCGCCCGCATCCCCGGCTGGGGGGCGGACAAGAACCCCGCCGACCGCCCGTCGTACCCCCGCGAGCGCACCGACCTCGAGACCGGTGCGCACTGGACCGAGCCCGAGCAGCAGCCCGAGCTCGCGCCGCGCGAGCGGTCGATCGAGCACGCGCGTCTCACACCCGTCTTCGGCACCGCCCAACCGCTGCACGGCCTCTCGGGGGCGATCCGCCGGCACGCGTACGCCGCCTACAGCGAGGGCCGCGCCGCGCACTGGCTGCTGCTCATCGCGGCCGACCGCGTGGACGCCGTCGAGCAGCACCTCGCGTCCTTCGCGACGCCGCACCCCGACAACCCCGTGACGGAGACGGGCGTGCTCGCGGAGGGCGAGCGGCGCGGCCTGCGGTCGCGCGCCGAGGGGCACCGCGTCGACCGGGGCCACCAGGCGATGGACCCCGTCCTGGTCGCCGGGCCGTGGGTGCTCGCCGCCGCGGGCGTCGCCCTCATGGTCCACGCGCTGCGCCGTCGCCTGCGCTGACCCCGGACCGCGAACCTCGCGACCGGCGCGCCGACCCTCCGCCGCGCGCGTCAGCAGACGCGTGGCGGGCGCCTGCTCGCCCGCCGGTCGCGGGAAGCAGCGGGGTGGCCGATGAGTTGTGGCGTGGTGGGCGGTCGGTCAGGAAGAGGCCCGTCTGCCGGTGGCGTATTTGCGTCGACCGTGTCAGACCCCTCGACAAGACTGGACGCTCCGCCGTCGACGCCGCTCGCGTCGACGCGTGCGACACCACTCCCGACCGTCCCCCGGAAGCCAGGTGCCCCTGTGACCGAGACCTCCACCGCCAAGCTCCGCGACGAACCCGCCTCGGGCGGGTCGTCCGCCGCGCCGGCCGTCCCCACCGCCGGGATGAGCCCGCGCGACCGCCTCGCGGTCACGGTCCTGCTCGTCTCGACGTTCGTCGTCATCCTCAACGAGACCATCATGGGCGTCGCGCTGCCGCGGCTCATGACGGACCTGTCGATCACCGCGTCGACCGCCCAGTGGCTGACCACCGCCTTCATGCTGACGATGGCCGTCGTCATCCCCGTCACCGGGTTCGTGCTGCAGCGGATCACCACGCGCCCCGCGTTCCTGCTGGCCATGACGCTGTTCGCGACGGGCACGCTGATCTGCGCGCTCGCCCCCGGGTTCGTCGTGCTGCTCGCCGGGCGCATCGTGCAGGCGTCGGGGACCGCGATCATGCTCCCGCTGCTCATGACGACCGTCATGACGGTCACGCCGCCCGCCGCGCGCGGCCGCACCATGGGCAACATCTCCGTCGTCATCTCCGTCGCCCCCGCGATCGGCCCGACGATCTCCGGCCTCATCCTGTCGGTCCTCAGCTGGCGCTGGATGTTCGGGCTGGTCCTGCCCATCGCGGTCGTCGCGATCGTGCTCGGCGCGATGCGTCTGCCGAACGTGACCGAGCCCCGGTACGCCAAGGTCGACGTGACGTCCGTGATCCTGTCGGCGCTCGGGTTCGGCGGGATCGTCTACGGCCTGTCGGGCCTCGGCGAGATCACCGACGGCGGCGTCGCGACGACCACGTGGATCTCGCTCGGCGTCGGCGCGGTCGCGCTCGTCCTGTTCGTCCTGCGGCAGCGGTCGCTCGCCCGCGTCGACGACGCGCTGCTCGACCTGCGCGTCTTCTCGTCGCGCACCTTCGCGGTGTCCGTCGCGCTGCTCGCGGGCCTCATGGTGTCGCTGTTCGGCGTCATCATCCTGCTGCCGATCTACGCGCAGTCCGTCCTGGGCCTCACGACCCTCCAGACCGGCCTGCTGCTGCTGCCTGGTGGGCTGCTCATGGGCCTGCTCGCACCCGCGGTCGGGCGCGCGTACGACAAGGTCGGGCCGCGTCCGCTGCTCGTCCCCGGCGCGATCGCGCTGAGCCTCGCGCTGTGGGGCTTCGTCCTGCTGCAGCCGGAGTCCTCGCCGTGGATGCTGCTCGCCGCGCACCTCACGATGTCCGCCGGGCTCGCGCTCATGTTCACGCCGCTGTTCACCTCGGCCCTCGGGTCGCTGCCCGCCGAGCGGTACTCGCACGGGTCCGCGGTCGTCGGGACGCTCCAGCAGGTCGCCGGTGCGGCCGGCACGGCGCTGTTCGTCACGGTCCTCACCGCGCAGTCGATCGCGCTCGCCGACGGCGGTGCGAGCGAGGTCGCGGCCACCGCGGGCGGCATCCACTCGGCGTTCCTCGTCGGCGCGATCCTGTCGCTCGTCGCGCTCCCGCTCGCCTTCGCGGTGCCGCGCGAGCGGGTCGAGGGCCCGCACGGCGGCGGGCACTGAGGGCGGGCGTGCACCGATGAGCGGGCTCACGGCCGACTGGATCGAGCACCGGCGCGAGGGCGACCGTGAGCTGCTCGGCTGGATCCGCGTAGACGGCGACGGC
>NZ_BHYL01000086.1 GCF_003851725.1 Cellulomonas algicola
GGCCCCGTGCACGCGCTCGACGCGGCACGGGGCCCCACGTCTGTGGGCGGTGGTGGCTTTTCCCGCCACGAGTCGCCTACCCTGTACCGCGGTCCACCGCAGCGTCGCCGCCATCCGGCCGGTCGACGCGCCCGTCCAGTGAGGAACCGACTCCGCCGTGAACGCCCTGCGCATCACCCTCCAGGTGCTGCTGGTCCTGTCCAGCATCCTGCTCATCCCGCTGGTGCTCCTGCACAAGGGCAAGGGCGGCGGCCTGTCCGACATGTTCGGCGGCGGCATCTCGAGCAGCGCCGGCAGCTCGGGCGTCGCGGAGCGCAACCTCAACCGGATCACCATCGGTGTGGCCCTGTTCTGGACCGTCGTGATCGTGCTGCTCGGCCTCATCGAGCGCACGGCGAGCTGAGAGGGGCTGGCGATGGCGAGCGGGAGCGCGATCAGGGGGTCGCGAGTCGGAGCCGGCCCGATGGGCGAGGCCGAGCGGGGTGACGCCGCACCGCGGATCTGGATCTCCTACTGGTGCGCGAACGGCCACGAGACGCGGCCGAGCTTCGCGGAGGAGGCCGCCGAGGAGGCGCCCGCCACGTGGGACTGCCCGCGCTGCGGGTTCCCGGCCGGCCAGGACCAGGAGAACCCTCCGTCCCCCAGCAAGAACGAGCCGTACAAGACGCACCTCGCGTACGTGAAGGAGCGGCGGTCCGACGAGGACGGCGCCGCGATCCTCGACGAGGCGCTCGCCGCGCTCCGCGCCCGTCGCGGCGGCCGGACGACCGGCGCCTGACCGGACGACCGTTCCGCGCACGACGAAAGAGCCCTGCCGCTGAGCGGCGGGGCCCTTCGTCGTTCCCAGGATGCGCGTGGAGGGACGTCGCGCTCGTGAGGTGCTAACGCTCCGTGCGGCGCAGGAGGGCGAAGCCGTCGTACCCCTTGGAGCCGACCGTCTGGAGCACCGTGGCCTCCCAGCGCGCGTCCTGCGCGACGCTCGCGACGAACCGCTGCACGCCCTGCACGCGCTCGTCGGGGTGGTGCGGGTCGACGACCGCGCCGCCGCGCACGACGTTGTCCACGACGACGAGCGCCCCCGGCCGGACCAGACCGGCGACGCTGTCGACGTACGCGGCGAGCATCTGCTTGTCCGCGTCGACGAACACCAGGTCGAACGGCTCCACGCCGTCGGCCGCGAGGCGCTCGAGCGTCTCCGTCGCGGGCCCCACGAGCACGTCGATCCGGTCGTCGAGGCCGGCGCGCGCGAACGTCTCCGACGCCACCCGAGCGTGCTCGGGGGAGATCTCCAGCGTGACGACCCGGCCGCCCTCGGGGAGGGCTCGCGCGAGCCAGAGAGTGCTGTAGCCGCCGAGGGTGCCGAGCTCGAGGACGCGACGCGCGCTGACGGCCCGCGCCAACAGGTGCAGGAGCTTGCCCTGCAGCGCCGACACCGCGATGTCGGGCAGGCCGGCCTCACGCGCGCTGCGCCCCGCGTCGACCAGCGCGACGTCCTGCGGCGCGAGCTGCTCGAACCAGGTGTCGACGGCCGTCCACCGGGCCACGGGGTCGACGCCCTCGTCGCTTGCCGCGGCCGCCGCGGGGGCTCCGGGGGCCGCGTCCTGCGTCGCCGCGGTGTCCACGAGCCACAGCGTGCGCTCCGTGCCGAGCGCGCCCGACGCGGGCGTCTCGCGCACTGGCGCACCTGCGAGGGCGGAGGCGACGGCGGGCGCCTTCTCGGCACCCGCGGCGACGACCCAGACCTCGCGCGACGCGCGGATCGCGTCGAACGTGAGCGACACGCGCAGGGGCGGCGGCTTGGGGGAGTCGTGCACCGCGACCGTCGCGACCCCGGTCACGGACACGGTGTCGTGCCCGGGGAACAACGACGCGACGTGGCCGTCCGGCCCCATCCCGAACAGCGTGACGTCGAACCGCGGCGCGACCAGCCCGGGCGGCGCGTGCTCGGCGAGCGTGCGCGCGTAGGCCGCGGCGGACGCCTCGGGCGTCGGCACGTCGTCGGACAGCGCCGGCATGGGATGGACGTTCTCCGCCGGCAGGGCGTCGAGAGCGTCGAGCAGCGCCTCGCGTGCCTGCGTCTCGTTGCGGTCGGCGTCCCCGTCGGGGAGGAAGCGCTCGTCGCCCCACCACAGGTGCACGCCCGACCAGTCGACCGCGTCGCGCAGCGGGCTGTGCGCGACCGCCGCGAGCGACCTGATCCCGACCGTGCCGCCCGTGAGGACGACGTGGACGGGGGAGCGGTGCGACTGCAGGTCGAGCAGCCGGGTCAGCAGCCGTGCGGCGACGGCCTCCGCGAGGACCGTGGCGTCCGGGTGGACGACGACGTCGCGGCGGCTCACGCGTCGATCCTCGCGAGGCCCTTCTGCAGGACGTCGCCGTAGACCTCGTCCGGGTCGAGCCGGCGCAGCTCCTCCGCGAGGCACTCGCGCAGCTGGCGGATCGGCAGCGCGATCCGGTGCTCCGGCTGCTCGGGCTGGCGCAGCGCCGCCGTCTTGCCGTCGGGACGGTCGAGCACGATGTCACCCGACGCGCGCTCGAGCCGCACCTGCGTGATCGCGGGTGCGTCGGCGAGGCGCTCGACCTCGACCGGGCAGCGCAGCGACTCCGCGAGCCACGCGGCCATCAGGTCGACCGACGGGTGCGTGCTCTCGCCGGTGACGACGGCCTTGCGGACGGCCTCGAACGGCGGCTGGTCGAGCGTCGCGGCGATGAGCCCGCGCCACAGCGTCGCACGCGTCCACGCGAGGTCGGTGTCGCCCTCGGCGTAGACCTTCGAGAGCTTGCGCAGCTCCTTGCCCGGTCGTGCGCACTGCGACGAGTCGGTGATGCGGCGCTGCGCCATGCGGCCGAGCGGGTGCTCGGAGGGCACGTCGGGGATCTCGTACGGCCACCACGTGACGATCGGCGCGTCGGGCAGGAGGAGCGGCATGACGAGCGTGTCGAGGTGCCGGTCGATGGCCCCGGACGGGCGCAGGACGATGACCTCGCTCGCCCCCGCGTCACCGCCGAGGCGGATCTGCGCGTCCAGGCTCGACGTGCGGTCGTGCGTGTCCTTGGCGAGCACGATGACACGGCACGGGTGCTCGCGGCTCGCGTCGTTGGCCGCGTCGATCGCGTCCTCGGGGTCGTGCGTGCCCGCGTCGATGAGGAGCGTGAGCACGCGGCCGAGCGCGACGGCGCCGCCCTCGTCGCGTTCCTTGAGCAGGCGCTTGTTGATGTCGCGCGTGGTGGTGTCCGGCAGGTTGATGATCACGGTCGCCTCCACGCGCGTCCGTCACGCGCCATCATCTCGTCGGCCGACGCCGGCCCCCACGTGCCCGCCCGGTACTCGTCGGGCTTCCCGCCCTTCGAGGCCCAGTGGTCGATGATCGGGTCGAGGATCTTCCAGGACAGCTCGACCTCCTGGTGCTGCGGGAACAGCGGCGGGTCGCCGAGCAGGACGTCGAGGATGAGCCGCTCGTACGCCTCGGGGGAGGACTCGGTGAAGGCGTGCCCGTAGCCGAAGTCCATCGTGACGTCGCGGACCTCCATCGCGGTGCCCGGCACCTTGGCGCCGAACCGCAGCGTGACGCCCTCGTCGGGCTGCACGCGGATGACGAGCGCGTTGTTGCCCAGCTCGGACGTCGCGGTCGACTCGAACGGCAGGTGCGGCGCGCGCTTGAACACGACCGCGATCTCCGTGACGCGGCGGCCCAGGCGCTTGCCGGTCCGCAGGTAGAACGGGACGCCCGCCCAGCGGCGCGTGTCGATGTCGACGCGGATCGCGGCGTACGTCTCCGTCGTGGAGTTCGGGTTGAAACCCTCCTCCTCGGCGTAGCCGACGACCTTCTCGCCGCCCTGGTAGCCCGCGGTGTACTGGCCGCGCGCCGTGTGCTTGCCGATGTCCCGCGGGTTGCGCACGGCCGAGAGCACCTTGATCTTCTCGTTGCGCAGTCCCTCGGCGTCGAACGACACGGGCTCCTCCATCGCGGTGAGCGCGAGGAGCTGCAGCAGGTGGTTCTGGATGACGTCGCGCGCGGCGCCGATGCCGTCGTAGTAGCCGGCGCGGCCGCCGATGCCGATGTCCTCGGCCATCGTGATCTGGACGTGGTCG
This sequence comes from Cellulomonas algicola, assembly GCF_003851725.1. Lineage (GTDB taxonomy): Bacteria > Actinomycetota > Actinomycetes > Actinomycetales > Cellulomonadaceae > Cellulomonas > Cellulomonas algicola. The sequence goes on from NZ_BHYL01000086.1 coordinate 4,094, forward strand.
ACGTAGTTGGCGTTCCAGATGGGCTCGAACAGCTGGTTCGCGAACCGCAGCGCGAGCAGGTTCTGGACCGTCTCCTTGCCGAGGTAGTGGTCGATCCGGAAGATGTCGTCCGGCCGGAACACGCTCGAGACGATGTCCTGCAGCTCGCGCGCGCTCGCCAGGTCGTGGCCGAACGGCTTCTCGATGACGACGCGTCGCCACGTGCCGTCCTTGGGCTGCGAGAGGCCCGAGCGCGCGAGCTGCTTGCAGACGACCGGGAACGAGCTCGGCGGGATCGACAGGTAGAACGCGTGGTTGCCGCCCGTGCCGCGGGACACGTCGAGCTCCTCGACGGTGTCGCTCAGCCGGTCGAACGCGTCGTCGTCGTCGAACGTGCCCTGCACGAAGCGGATGCCCTCGGACAGCTGACGCCACGTCGCCTCACGGAACGGCGTGCGCGCGTGCTCCTTGACGGAGTCGTGCACGATCTCCGCGAAGTCCTGCGTCGCCCAGTCCCGCCGGGCGAACCCGGTGAGGGCGAAGCCCGGGGGCAGCAGCCCCCGGTTCGTCAGGTCGTACACGGCGGGCATGAGCTTCTTGCGGGCGAGGTCGCCCGTCACGCCGAAGATGACGAGACCGGACGGGCCGGCGATGCGGGGGAGCCGCCGGTCGCGTGGGTCGCGCAGCGGGTTGTGGCCTGCGGCGATCTTCGCGCTCACCGGGCCTCACCGGCCGCGACCTGCGCCTGCGCCTCGGACAGGCCGGTACGCACGGTCGACAGCAGCTGCTCCCAGCTCGCCTCGAACTTCGACACGCCCTCCTCCTCGAGCTGGACGGTCACCTCGTCGAGGTCGACGCCCAGCTCGGCGAGCCGGTCGATGACCTCGGCGGACGCCGCACCCGTGCCCGTGACGGTGTCGTGCGCGTCGCCGCCGTGGTCCGCGACCGCGCGCAGCGTGGCCTCGGGCATGGTGTTGACGACGCCTGCGACGACGAGCTCGTCGACGTACAGCGTGTCGGGGTACGCCGTGTCCTTGACCCCGGTCGACGCCCACAGCGGTCGCTGCGGGTGCGCGCCGGCGGCCGCGAGGGACTGCCAGCGCTCACCGCCGGCGACCTCCTCGTAGACGCCGTACGCGAGCCGCGCGTTGGCGAGGGCGGCCTTGCCGCGCAGCTCCGCCGCCTCGGGCGTGCCGAGCTCGTCCAGCGTCGGGTCGATCGCCGCGTCGACGCGCGACACGAAGAACGACGCGACCGAGGCGATCGGCGCGAGGTCGTGCCCGTTCTCGCGCGCCTGCTCGAGGCCCGCGAGGAACGCGTCGAGCACGGCGCGGTAGCGGTCGAGGGAGAAGATCAGCGTCACGTTGACGCTGATCCCCTCCGCGAGGACAGCCGTGATGGCCGGCAGCCCCTCGACCGTCGCGGGGATCTTGATGAACACGTTGGGCCGGTCCACGGTCGACCAGAGCGCCTTCGCGGACGCGATGGTGCCCTCGGTGTCCCGGGCGAGCCGCGGGTCCACCTCGATCGACACGCGACCGTCGACGCCCGCGGTCCGGTCGTAGACCGGGCGCAGGACGTCGGCGGCCGCGCGCACGTCGTCCGTCGTGATGCGGAAGACCGCCTCGTCGAGGTCGACGCCTTCGGCGGCGAGCTCACGGAGCTGCTCGTCGTAGGCGTCGCCCTTCGACAGGGCCGACGCGAAGATCGTCGGGTTGGTCGTCACGCCCACCACGCCGAGGTCCTCGACGAGGTCGGCGAGGTCTCCGGTGCGGAGGCGCTCACGGGACAGGTCGTCCAGCCAGATCGCCACCCCCGCCTCCGTGAGTCGTGCGACCGGGGTGCTGCTCGGTGCCATCGTGCTTCCCCTTCTTCCCACTGACGGCCCCGGGTGCACGGGACCGGTCGTCCGGTCGGACCCGCGTGCTCAGGCCGGGAGGTCGCCCGTCCCGCTCTGCGTCGGCGCCGCAGAGGCGGCGGACGGGGCCGCGTCCCCGCGGGCCGCGGCGAGCGACTCGTGGGCGGCCGCGACGACCGCGTCGGCGGTGATCCCGAACTCCTCGTAGAGCTTCTCGAAGGCCGCGGAGGCGCCGTAGTGCTCGAGCGACACCGACCGGCCGGCGTCGCCGACGATCTTGTGCCACGACAGGGCGATGCCGGCCTCGACCGAGACGCGGGCGCGCACGGCGGACGGCAGGACCGACTCGCGGTAGGCCTCGTCCTGCTCGGCGAACCACTCGAGCGACGGCGCCGAGACGACGCGCGTCGGGACGCCCGCGGCCTCGAGGGTCTCGCGGGCCGCGACGGCGAGCTGCACCTCGGAGCCGGTGCCGATGAGGATGACCTCGGGCGAGCCGTTGCTCGCGTCGACGAGCACGTAGGCGCCGCGCGCGACGCCCTCCGCGCCGGCGAACCCGTCCTCGCCGCGGGGGAACGTCGGGACGTTCTGGCGCGTGAGGATGAGACCGACGGGACCGTCGGTGTACTCGAGGATCGCCTTCCAGGCCTGCGCGGTCTCGTTCGCGTCGGCCGGGCGCAGGACCGTCAGGCCGGGGATCGCGCGCAGCGCGGTCAGGTGCTCGACGGGCTGGTGCGTCGGGCCGTCCTCGCCGAGGCCGATCGAGTCGTGCGTCCACACGTAGACCGACGGCACGCCCATGAGCGAGGCGAGACGGACGGAACCGCGCATGTAGTCGGCGAACTGCAGGAACGTGCCGCCGTAGGGCCGCGTGAGGCCGTGCAGCGTGATGCCCGACAGGATCGCGCCCATGCCGTGCTCACGGATGCCGAAGTGCAGCGTGCGGCCGAACTCGTCGCCGCCGAACTCGTGCGTCGAGCGCTTCGCGGGGATGAAGGACGTCGCGCCCTTCATGGTCGTGTTGTTCGAGCCCGCGAGGTCGGCCGAGCCGCCCCACAGCTCGGGGAGCTCGGGGCCGATCGCCGAGAGCACCTCGCCGGACGCGGCACGCGTCGCGACCGCCTTGCCCGCGGGGAACGTCGGCAGCGCCTGCTCCCAGCCCTCGGGCAGGCGGCGCTCGACGAGCCGGTCGAGCAGCGCGGCGTTCTCGGGGTTGGCCTCGCGCCACGCGTCGAACGACGTCTGCCACTCGGCGCGGGTCGCGGCGGCGCGGTCGGCGAGCGAGCGCGTGTGGGCGATGACCTCGGGCTCGACGGGGAAGTTCACGTCCGCGTCGAAGCCCAGCAGCTCCTTGAGGCCGCGGACGGACTCGGTGCCGAGCTTGGAGCCGTGCGACGAGTGGTCGTTCGTCTTGTTCGGCGTGGGCCACGCGATGAGCGTGCGGATGCCGATGAACGACGGCTTGTCGGTCACGGCCTTGGCGGCCTCGATCGCGGCGTGGAGCGCGTCGACGTCCTCGCGGTACTCGCCGCCGGCGGTCCAGTCGACGAACTGCACGTGCCAGCCGTACGCCTCGTAGCGCGCCAGGACGTCCTCGGTGAACGCGATCTCGGTGTCGCCCTCGATCGAGATGTGGTTGTCGTCCCACAGCACGACGAGGTTGCCGAGCTCCTGCGTGCCCGCGATGGACGAGGCCTCGCTCGTCACGCCCTCCTGCAGGTCACCGTCGGACGCGATGACGTACGTGTAGTGGTCGAACGGGCTCGTGCCGGGCGCGGCGTCGGGGTCGAGCAGGTTGCGCTCGCGCCGCTGCGCCATCGCGAAGCCGACGGCCGAGGCGAGCCCCTGGCCGAGCGGGCCGGTCGTGATCTCGACGCCCGCGGTGTGCCGGTACTCGGGGTGACCCGGGGTCTTGGAGCCCCACGTGCGCAGCGCCTGGAGGTCCTCGATCTCGAGGCCGAACCCGCCGAGATAGAGCTGGATGTACTGCGTGAGGGCCGAGTGGCCCGCGGAGAGCACGAACCGGTCGCGACCCAGCCAGTGGGGGTCGGTCGGGTCGTGCCGGAGCACGTTCTGGTACAGCAGGTAGGCCGCGGGCGCGAGGCTGATCGCGGTCCCGGGGTGGCCGTTGCCGACCTTCTCGACGGCGTCCGCGGCCAGGACGCGCACCGTGTCCACGGCACGCAGGTCCAGGTCGGTCCAGCCGACAGTCTCCGCCAGGGGGGCCTTCGCGTTCACCGCACCTCATTCCCACCCGCACCGGCGGCCGGGTGTCGTCTCCGACGTACTGGTCGGGCACCCTCGACCGGGGTGCCGGCGGACCACGACACGACCCCGGGGGAGGCGGTCGTCGGTCCCTGCGCGTCGAGCCTATATCTCACCCGGCGTTCGGACGTCACCGTGCCCACGGCACGGGAAAGCGCCATCCCGGGTTGCCGCAGCGACCGATCTCACACCCCGACCCTGCCTGATCCAGCCGTCGCCGCCACCCGGGACGCACGACCAGGCCGTAGCATGGCAGCGCGACAAGCCCCCCGCCCGACCAGGAACGGAACCGCAGCGCGTGCGCCTCAGCAGTCCACTGTCAGTCGACGACGCCGGAGCGTCGGCCGCGGCGACCCCGCGCGCGCACCTGACGGCGGCGCCCGCACCGGCCGTGTCCACGACGCCCGCGACCCGCACCGCACGCGTCCGTCGTGTGCTCGGCGCGTACCTCGCGCTCACCAAGCCGCGCGTCATCGAGCTCCTGCTCGTCACCACGCTGCCGACCATGATCCTGGCGCAGGGCGGCTTCCCGAGCCTCGCCCTCGTGCTCGCCACGCTGGTGGGCGGCGCGGCCGCGGCCGGCTCGGCCAACGTCCTCAACTGCTACCTGGACCGCGACATCGACCAGGTGATGAACAGGACCAAGCGGCGTCCCACCGCGACGGGGGAGATCAGCCCGCGCGCCGCGCTGACGTTCGGTCTCGCGCTCGGCGTGGGGTCGCTCGCGTGGCTCTGGCTCGTCGTCAACCCCGCGTCCGCCTGGCTCACGGCCGGCGCGATCCTCATCTACGTGGTCGGCTACACGATGATCCTCAAGCGGCGAACGCCGCAGAACATCGTGTGGGGCGGCGCGGCCGGGTGCATGCCCGTGCTCATCGGCTGGTCCGCCGTCACCGGCGGGGTGTCGTGGACGCCGCTCGTGCTCTTCGGCGTCATCTTCTTCTGGACGCCGCCGCACTACTGGCCGCTGTCGATGAAGTTCCGGAACGACTACGCGGCCGCGGGCGTGCCGATGCTGCCCGTCGTCGCGAAGGACTCGAAGGTCGCGCGCGAGATGATCGCGTACACCCTCGCGATGATCGCGTGCACGCTGCTCCTCGTGCCCGTGGCCGGGATGACGTGGGTCTACGCGGTCGTCGCCACCGGGCTGGGCGCGTGGTTCCTGTGGTCGTGCATCACGCTGCTGCGCCGCGCGAACGACCCGGCCCGCGGCAAGCTGCGCGCGATGACCGTGTTCCACGGCTCCATCACCTACCTGACGCTGCTGTCCGTCGCGATCGCGGTGGACGTCTTCCTGCCGCTCTGAGCCCCCGGTGACGGACGACGCCCCGCCCGTACCGGCGAACGACCTGCGCACGTCGCTCGAGCGCTACCTGCGCCACCTGTCCGACCGCGGCCTGTCGGACAACACGCTCGAGGCCTACCGCCGCGACCTCGAGCGCTACGTGGGGTACCTCACGTCGGTCGGGCGGACCTCGCCGGCCGAGATCGTGGGCCCCGACGTCGAGGCGTTCGTCGACGCGGCGCGAGCCGGTGCCGACGGACGCCGGCCCCTGTCCGAGTCCTCGGCGGCCCGCCTGGTCGCCGCGGTCCGCGGCTGGCACCGGTTCCTCGCCCGCCACGGCGTGTCCGTCGACGACACGACGTGGTCGGTCCGCGCCCCCGCGCAGCCGCGGCGGCTGCCCAAGGCCATCTCGATCGAGGAGGTCGACCGACTCCTCGACGCCGCCGGGCAGGGTGACGGGCCGCTGCCCGCGCGCGACCGCGCGCTGCTCGAGCTGCTGTACTCGACGGGTGCCCGCATCTCGGAGGTCGTCGGCCTCGACCTGCGCGACGTCGACCGCACCGAGCGGCGCGCCGCGGTGCGCCTCGCGGCCGGCAACGCCAAGCAGCGGGTCGCACCGCTGGGGCGCCGGGCCGTGCGCGCGCTCGACGACTACCTCACGGACTCCCGGCCGCTGCTGACCGCGGGCAGCCCGGGCACCGACCGTCTCGCGCTGTTCCTCAACACGCGCGGCGCGCGCCTCAGCCGGCAGAGCGCGTGGGCGGTGCTGCGCAGCGCGGCGCACCGCGCGGGCCTCATCGACGCCGACGGCATCTCTCCGCACACGTTGCGTCACTCGTTCGCCACGCACATGCTCGCCCGCGGGGCCGACGTACGGGTCGTCCAGGAGCTGCTCGGGCACGCCTCGATCACGACCACGCAGCTCTACGCGACGTCGCAGGACGACGAGCTGCGCGAGGCGTACGCGGCCGCGCACCCGCACGCCCGGTGAGCGGCCGCCCGAATCGTGTCGGCACGGGCCGTCCTCCGGTGATCGACCGCTCCGCTCGGGTAGGTTGTCCCGCGTGGTGAGCCAGGAGACGACCGAACCGCAGCTCGACGCCGTCGGACGACCGCTGCCCCTCTTCCCGGAGCCGGCTCCGCTCGCGTCGCACGGTCCCGCCCGCGTCATCGCCATGTGCAACCAGAAGGGCGGCGTCGGCAAGACGACGACCACGATCAACCTCGCAGCCGCGCTGGCCGAGTACGGGCGCCGGGTCCTCGTCGTGGACTTCGACCCGCAGGGAGCGGCGTCGGTCGGCCTCGGCGTCAACCCGCACGAGCTCGACCGCACGGTCTACAACCTGCTGATGGAGCGCGACGCGCAGATCGCCGACGTCGTGCGTCCGACGGCCACCCCCGGGCTCGACCTGCTCCCGGCGAACATCGACCTGTCGGCGGCCGAGGTGCAGCTCGTCGGCGAGGTCGCGCGGGAGTCCGTGCTCGCACGCGTGCTGCGGCCCGTGCTCGACGACTACGACCTCGTGCTCGTCGACTGCCAGCCGTCGCTCGGGCTCCTGACCGTCAACGCGCTCACCGCGGCGCACGGCGTCGTCATCCCGCTCGAGTGCGAGTTCTTCGCGCTGCGCGGCGTCGCGCTGCTCATCGAGACGATCGAGAAGGTGCGCGACCGGCTGAACCCGCGCCTCGAGGTCGACGGCATCCTCGCGACGATGTACGACTCGCGCACGCTGCACGCCCGCGAGGTCGTCGCCCGCGTGCACGAGGCATTCGGCGACACGCTGCTGCACACGGTGATCGGCCGCACCGTCAAGTTCCCCGACGCGACCGTCGCCGCCGAGCCCATCACCACGTACGCCCCGTCGCACGCGGGTGCGGCGGCCTACCGGCAGCTCGCGCGTGAGCTCGTCGCCCGTGGCGACGCCGCCTGACGAGCGCGCGCTCCCGCCCGAGCAGTCGACCGCCGGCCCGGCGCCGGCGGGCGCGCACGGCTTCGAGGTCCACCTCGACAACTTCAGCGGGCCGTTCGACGTCCTGCTGGGGCTCATCGCGAAGCACAAGCTCGACATCACCGAGGTCGCGCTCGGGCGCGTGACCGACGAGTTCGTCGGCTACATCCGCAACCACGAGCGCGACTGGGACCTCAGCCAGGCGAGCGAGTTCCTCGTCGTCGCCGCGACGCTGCTGGACCTCAAGGCCGCACGCCTGCTCCCGAGCGCCGAGGTCGAGGACGCCGAGGACCTCGAGCTGCTCGAGGCGCGCGACCTGCTCTTCGCCCGGCTGCTGCAGTACCGCGCCTACAAGCAGGTCGCCGGGTACCTCGCGGAGCGGTTCGCGACCGAGGGTCGCCGGTTCCCGCGGACCGTGACGCTCGAGCCGCACCTGGCGGCGCTGCTGCCCGAGCTCGTCTGGCAGGTCGGGCCCGAGGAGCTCGCCCGCCTCGCGGCGCGTGCGCTCGCGCCGAAGCCGGGGCCGCCCGCGGTCGACATCAGCCACCTGCACGCGCCCGCGGTCAGCGTGCGCGAGCAGGCCGCCGTGCTCGTCGACCGGCTGCGGCACGCGGGCGCCGCGTCGTTCCGCTCGCTGACCGCCGACGCCGACGCGACCGTCGTGGTCGTCGCCCGGTTCCTCGCGCTGCTCGAGCTGTTCCGCGAGGGAGCCGTCGCGTTCGACCAGGTCGAGGCGCTCGGCGAGCTGACCGTGCGGTGGACGGGTGCGGCTGAGGGGGACGTGCAGGTGTCCGACGACTTCGACCAGCTCGACACGACCGGGGGAGCGGTGGCGCCGGAGGGGACCGTGCCCGACGGGGCCGTGCCCGACGACGACGTTCCGGGTCGCGAGGCTCGCACCCCGCTGACGATGGAGGTCCCGCATGACTGACGACCAGGCCGACCAGGACGTCCAGGTCGACGACGTCCAGGACGCCGCGGCGCCGGACGCGTCCGTGCCCGACGAGCTCGCGTTCGACGTCGAGGACCTGCCGGGCGGCGCGCTCGCGACGCTCGAGGCGGTGCTCATGGTCGCCGACGAGCCGATCCCGGCCGTGCGGCTCGCGTCCGTGCTCGCGCTGCCCGTCGCGGACGTCGAGGCGCTGCTCGCCGAGCTCGTCGCCGAGTACCGCGGGGAGCGCGGCGGCCGGCCGCGCGGGTTCGAGCTGCGACCCGTCGCGGACGGCTGGCGGATCTACTCGGCACCCGCGTACGCGGACGTCGTCGGACGCTTCGTCGTCGACGGGCAGACCGCGCGGCTCACGCAGGCGGCGCTCGAGACCCTGGCCGTGGTCGCGTACCGGCAGCCCGTGACGCGCGGCCAGGTGTCGGCGGTGCGCGGGGTCAACGTGGACGGCGTCGTGCGGACGCTCACGGCCCGCGGCCTCGTGGCCGAGGTCGGCACCGAGCCCACGACCGGCGCGGTCCTGTACGGGACCACGGGATACTTCCTGGAGCGCATGGGGGTGTCCAGCCTGGACGAGCTGCCCCCGCTCGCCCCCTACCTGCCGGACATCGACGCGCTGGAAGGCGTCGACCAGGCGATCGGAGAGACCAGATGAGCCCGCAGGAGCGGCGTGGCGGCACGCCCGGCAAGGCGTCCGGCGGACGCGGCGGCGGTGGCGGTACCGGCGGCGGCCGGCCGTCGCACGCCGGAGGGACCGGGAAGCCCGCACGGTCGGGCGGCGCGGGGCGCGGCGGTGCCGGTGGTCGCGCGACGCAGCGTCCGCAGCGACCGTCCCGTCCGCGTCCGGCGCGCGAGCCCGAGGTGACGATCGACGTCCACGACCCCGAGGGCGTGCGCCTGCAGAAGGTGCTCGCGTCGGCGGGCCTGGGGTCGCGACGCGCGTGCGAGGAGCTCATCGCGACCGGGCGGGTGACCGTCGACGGCGCGACGGTGCGGGAGCTCGGCGTGCGCGTCGACCCGGTGCGCGCGGTCATCCACGTCGACGGGCTGCGCGTGCAGCTCGACTCGTCGATCGTGACGCTCGCGCTCAACAAGCCCAAGGGCGTCGTGTCGACCATGCACGACCCGGAGGGGCGCCCGTCGATCGCGCAGTTCGTCGCGGACCGCAACGAGCGGCTGTTCCACGTCGGCCGGCTCGACGCGGAGACCGAGGGCCTGCTGCTGCTGACGAACGACGGCGAGCTCGCGAACCGGCTGTCGCACCCGTCGCACGGGGTCGCGAAGACGTACCTCGCACACGTCGAGGGGCGCGTCGCCGGGTCGCTGGCCGGGCGGCTCACGCGCGGGATCGAGCTCGAGGACGGCCTGGTCAAGGTCGACAAGTTCCAGGTGGTCCAGACGACGCCGCAGGCCAGCCTCGTGGAGCTCGTGCTGCACGAGGGCCGCAACCGCGTCGTGCGCCGACTCCTGGAGGAGGTGGGCCACCCCGTCACGCGGCTCGTGCGCACGCAGGTCGGTCCGATCCGGCTCGGGGACCTCAAGCCCGGCCGGACGCGGGTCCTGTCGAAGACGGAGGTCGGCTCGCTCATGACCCAGGTGGGTCTGTGAACGTCGCGACCGCAGGGCCGGTCCGGATCGTCGGGACGGGTCTGCTCGGGACGTCCGTCGGGCTCGGGCTCGCGACACGCGGGGTCGAGGTGCTGCTGCACGACCCGTCGCGGACCGCGGTCGCGCTGGCCCGCGACGTCGGCGCCGGCCGCCCCGCGTCGGCCGACGACCCCGAGCCGGCGCTCGTCGTCGTGGCAGCGCCGCCCGACGTGACGTCGGACGTCGTGCTCGCCGAGCTCGAGGCGCACCCCGGCGCGGTCGTGACGGACGTCGCGAGCGTCAAGGGCTACGTGCTGTCGGAGCTGCGCGCGTCGGGCGCGGACCTGTCGCGCTACGTCGGCTCGCACCCGATGGCGGGCCGGGAGCGTTCCGGTCCCGTCGCCGCCGTGCCGGACCTGTTCCTCGGACGCCCGTGGGTCATCGCGGACTCGGGCTCGTCGCGTCCGGACGCGCTGCTCGCGGTGCGGTCGCTCGCCGTCGACCTCGGCGCGGTGCCGGTGACGATGGACGCCGACGCGCACGACGCGGCGGTCGCGGCGGTGTCGCACGTGCCGCAGGTCGTGGCGAGCCTGGTCGCGTCGCGGCTGCGAGACGTCGACGAGGCGGCGCTCGGGCTCGCAGGGCAGGGCCTGCGCGACGTCACGCGGATCGCGGGTTCGGACCCGGCGCTCTGGACGTCGATCCTCGCCGCCAACGCGGCCGCGGTCCGCGACGTGCTCGTCGACCTGCGCACCGACCTGGACGGCGTCATCCACGCGCTCGGCGGTGCCGCCGCGGCGACGGGCCCGGAGGACGTCGCGCCCGGCGCGCTGTCGACGATCGCGCAGGCGATCGCGGACGGGAACGCGGGTGTGGCCCGCGTGCCCGGCAAGCACGGCGGCGTGCGCCGCGACTACTCGGTCGTGACGGTGCTCGTCCCGGACGCCCCCGGTGAGCTCGCCCGGCTGCTGACGGACGTCGGCGAGGCGGGCGTCAACCTGGAGGACCTGCACCTGGAGCACGCGGCGGGGCGTCCCGTCGGCATGGCGGCGATCTCGGTGCTGCCGAGCGCGGTCCCGCACCTCGAGGCGGAGCTCACGCTCCGCGGATGGAGACTGGTGAGTTGAGCACGATCCCGGCGCCCTTCGTGGTCGCGATCGACGGCCCGTCCGGGTCGGGGAAGTCGAGCGTGTCGCGTGCGGTCGCGCGCGCCCTCGGGCTCGCGTACGTCGACACGGGGGCGACCTACCGGGCCGCGACGTGGTGGTGCCTCGCGCAGGGCGTCCCGCTGACCGACACCGACGCGGTCGCCGCGGCGGTGCGGACCCTGCCGCTCGACCTCGGCGTCGACCCGGACGCGCCGACCGTCGTCGTCGACGGGACCGACGTCTCGGCGGACATCCGCGAGACCGCGATCTCGGCCGCGGTGAGCGCGGTCGCGACGAACCTGGAGGCCCGCGCCGAGCTGGGCCGCCGCCAGCGTGCGCTCATCGAGGCCGAGCGCGAGCCGGGCTCGTTCTCGGGCGGCCGCGGCGTCGTCGCGGAGGGGCGCGACATCACGACCGTGATCGCCCCCGACGCCGACGTGCGCGTGCTGCTGACGGCGAGCGAGGAGGCGCGGCTCGCCCGGCGCGCGCTCGACGTGCACGGGACGGCGGACGCGCAGGCGGTCGAGGCGACGCGCGACCAGGTGCTGCGGCGCGACGCGGACGACTCGACGGTCGTCCAGTTCCACACCGCGGCTGACGGGGTCGTGACGGTCGACTCGTCGCACCTGGACTTCGAGCAGACGGTCGAGGCGGTGCTCGCGGTCGTGACGGCCGCGTCCCGGGCGTGACCGAGCAGCGCCTGCCGTCGCCGGCCGGCCCGGCGTGGTCGCGCTGGATCGGCCGCTTCCTCGCGCGCGGGGTGTGGGCGGCGGACGTCGTCGGTGCCGACCGGGTGCCGCGGACGGGGCCCGTGCTGCTCGCGGCCAACCACACGGGCGTCGTCGACGGGCCGATCCTCATCGGCGTCGCGCCGCGGCCGACGCACATCCTCGTCAAGGAGGAGATGTTCCACGGGCCGGTCGGGCTGCTGCTGACCGCCGCGGGTCAGATCCCGGTGGACCGGCAGGGTGGCCGGGCGGCGCTCACGACCGCGCTCGGCGTGCTGCGCCGCGGCGGTGTCGTCGGCATCTTCCCCGAGGGCAACCGCGGCCGGGGCGACGCGACGAGCGCCCGGGCGGGGATCGCATGGCTCGCGCTCAACGGGCAGGCTCCCGTCGTGCCCGTGGCGATCCTGGGGACCCGGCGCACGGGGGAGTCCGTCGGGCACGTGCCGGGCTTCCGCCGCCACCTCGTCGTCGAGTTCGGCGAGCCCGTCGTCGTCGAGCGTTCCCCGGGCGTCTCCGGACGGGCCGCCCTCGTCGACGCCAACGAGGCGGTGCGGGTCGCGCTCTCGGACCTCGTGACCCGGGCGAGCGCCCGGTCGGGCCTCGTCCTGCCGACGGACGGCCCGGACAGCGAGGCCGTCTGACCGGCGACCCGCGCGTCCCGGGGTCACGGCTGCTCGCCCGACAGGGGAGAATGGTCGGCATGACGGACACCGACCCCGCCCTGGAGCTCCCCGACGAGGACGGCGACGCCCTGGAGCTTCCCGACGAGGCAGGCGACGCCGACCGTGAGCGCGCGCTGCGTGCCGGGCTCGCGGAGTACGCGCTGGAGGACGAGGACCTCGCGCTGATCGACGGGCTCGACGAGGACGAGGAGGGCGGTGCGGCGGCGACCGCGCTGCCGGTGCTCGCGGTCGTCGGGCGGCCGAACGTCGGCAAGTCGACGCTGGTGAACCGGATCATCGGCCGCCGTGAGGCGGTCGTGGAGGACCAGCCGGGCGTGACGCGCGACCGCGTGAGCTACCCGGCCGAGTGGGCCGGTCGCCGGTTCACGGTGGTCGACACCGGTGGCTGGGAGGTCGACGTCGCGGGCATCGAGGCGCGCGTCGCCCAGCAGGCCGAGGTCGCGATCGCGCTGGCCGACGCGGTGCTGTTCGTGGTCGACGCGACGGTCGGTGCGACGGACACGGACGAGCAGGTCGTGCGGCTGCTGCGGCGGGCGGGCAAGCCGGTCGTGCTGTGCGCGAACAAGGTCGACGGCCCGGCTGTCGAGGCGGACGCGGCGGCGCTGTGGGCGCTCGGGCTCGGCGAGCCGTACCCGGTCTCCGCGCTGCACGGGCGCGGCACGGGCGACCTCCTGGAGGCCGCCGTCGACGCGCTGCCGGAGGTGTCGGCGCACGCGAAGCCGCTCCCGGACGGTCCGCGCCGGGTCGCCCTCGTGGGCCGCCCGAACGTCGGCAAGTCGTCCCTGCTCAACAAGGTGCTCGGCACCGAGCGCGTCGTCGTGGACGCGACCGCGGGCACGACGCGCGACCCGGTCGACGAGCTGGTCCTGCTGAAGGGCGAGCCGTGGGTGTTCGTCGACACCGCGGGCATCCGCAGGCGGGTGCACCAGACGTCGGGCCCGGACTTCTACGCGTCGCTGCGCACGCAGGCGGCGATCGAGAAGGCCGAGGTCGCGGTCGTGCTCGTCGACGCGTCGTCGACGATGACGGAGCAGGACACGCGCGTGATCTCGCAGGTCGTCGACGCGGGTCGTGCGCTGGTCATCGCGTACAACAAGTGGGACCTGATGGACGAGGACCGTCGGCCGTTCCTCGAGCGGGAGATCGAGAAGGACCTCGTGCAGGTGCAGTGGGCGCCGCGGGTCAACATCTCGGCGCGCACGGGGTGGCACACCGACCGGCTGGTGCCGGCGCTCAAGCGGTCGCTCGAGTCGTGGGACACGCGCATCTCGACCGGTCGGCTCAACGCGTTCCTCGGTGAGCTCGTCGCGGCGCACCCGCACCCGCTGCGCGGGGGGAAGCAGCCGCGCATCCTGTTCGCGACGCAGGCGTCGACGCGTCCGCCGCGGTTCGTGATCTTCACGACGGGCTTCCTGGACCCGGGGTACCGCCGGTACATCGAGCGTCGTCTGCGCGAGACGTTCGGGTTCGAGGGGACGCCGATCTCGATCTCGGTGCGGGTGCGCGAGAAGCGCCGCCGCTGAGCAGCCGCATCACGCGAGAGGCCGGTCCCTGGACGTCGGGACCGGCCTCTCGCGTGTCGGGGCGCGGGCGCGTCAGTGCGCTGTGGGGGTGAGCGCCTCGTGCTCCTCGACGGTGCCGTCGGCGAGGACGGTCTCGATGATGCGGCGGCCCAGCGGGTCGAGGTCGGGCGTGAGGAACTGCGCGAGCTCGGACCGGAAGAACGCCGTGAGCACCGCGGCGCCCTGGTCGTAGGCCTCCTCGCCGACCTGGGACTCAGCTCGGGCGCGAGGTACGACGGGCGGATCGTCTGGCCGTCGATCCGCAGCTCGCGCGGCGTCCAGCCGAACAGCGGGCAGCGCGCGGGCTGGAGCGACTCACGCCGGATGCGGGACGTGCCGCGCCGGGCGAGGTACTCGCGCGTGAGCCACTCGGCGGCGAAACCGACGTGGTACGAGCCGATGTGCTGGTTGGGCGTGAGGACGTACCGCGTCCGGGGGGCGGCGACGATCTGGCGCAGCAGCAGGTTGGCGGCGCCGACCTTGGTGCCCGTCGAGAACGGCCAGTACGACCCGACGCCCTCGGCGACCAGCCCACCGTGCGCGAGCCGCTCGGTGTCCGCGGCTGACTCGCCGATGGACGGGTTCTTGTCGCCGCGCGGTGCGACGAGCCGCCACACCCACGCGAGCGACGGCGGGACGAGGTGCATGAGGCCCATGACGCCGTAGGTGGGTGCGTCGCGCGTGCACGCGGGCATGCGGACGCCGAAGGTGCGGACGTCGACGGGCTCGGCCTCGTCGACGACGTGCCGGAACTGCGAGCGCGCGACGACGACGCGCGGGTTGGGGCACCGTGTCCCGTTCGCGTCGAGCGTGTGCTCCCACGGCAGGAGGGTGGCGTCGGGGAGGCCGCGCATGTTGTAGAAGACGAGCGGCTGGTCGGGGTGGATGACGGCGCGCTCGAGCGTGGCGTCCTGGCCGTACTCGGTGAGGTTGTCGACGCGGACGAACCAGCCGGCCTCGGCGTCGGCGACGACGAGACGCCCGTCGGTGCCCTGGATCGCGGGGTGGCAGAGGGTCATGTCGTCGGTGACGGGCGCGAGGGCGGAGGACTCGGCGAGGGTGATCGTGTCGGTCGTGCCCGTGACGACGTTGGTGCCGAGCAGGATGCGGCCGTCGTCGAGGCGGCGGAACTCCTGGCACATCTCGGACTTGCCGCCGCCGGACGCGCCCTCGTGCATGACGACGGTCTCGTTCTCGTACGGCGTCGTGACGCGCACCGAGGACGCGTGCGCGGTGAGCCAGCCCTCCTGCTCGCCGATGTCGAGAAGCACGGAGAAGATGCCCTTCTTCGCCGACGGCCCGGGGTAGAGGTTGTAGGCGAACACCTCGTGCAGCGTGGTGGACCGGTCGTGCACGACGACCTGCCGGCCGTCGAAGTGCGTGTGCCGGAACGGGGGAGCGACGTACAGGATCGAGCGGGGGGTGAACGGCCCGAGCTCGTCGAACGTGACCCAGCCCTGCAGGTCGGCGAGCGTGAGGGCGAAGAACGCGGCGTTGGCCGGGACGATCGCGAGCGACGGGTACCCGTGCACCGGGCCGCCGGCGCGGAAGGGGAGCACGACGAGGCGCTGCCCGGCGAGCCAGTCGAGGGTCTCGGTCTTCACGGGCGCGAAGTCGGCGCCGTAGACGTCGCGGTAGCGCGGCTTGTCGGTGGGCAGGTCGTCGGCGATCCGCATGCAGTCGGGGTCGCGGCGGCGCAGGTAGTCCTCGGGGTAGTTGATCGCGAGCCCGTTGGCGCAGCGGACGACGTCCGCCTCCTTCACGGGCTCGCCGTGGACGTCGTAGACGACGTCGAACCGCGGGCCGCCGTCGGGTCCGAGGGCGAGCGCGTAGAGCTCGTCGCGCGTCGCGGGGACGATCACGTCGGCCGCGTCGAGGACGTCGCGCACGGCGGCCGGGAGGCCGAGCGTCCGCAGGGCGTCAGGGGTCGTGACGTCGACTGTCATGGGAGCTCCCGTCCGTGCGCGTCTGCGGGACGCATTGCCCGCTCTTGACGCCGAGACTAGGAACGGTGGAGAAACCGCAGTAGGACCTTTGGTCCTGCCGGCATCACCGGTCGCGCGTGTGGTACTCCCCGGGGAAGGTCACGGGCTCGCCGGGCTTCGCGGTGAACGGCGTTCCGCGGTGCTGCCCGCTCACCGGCCCGCCGCTGCGCACGGTGTAGGTCACGAGGTCCTCGCACACGTCGACCTCGAGCACGGACCCGCGGATCTGCAGCGGGAACCGCATGCGGCGCGCGCGCGTCGGGAGCATCGGCGCGAACTGCGTGCCGCGCCACCGGTAGCCCGCGAACCCCTGCACGAGCGCCATCCACATGCCGCCCGCGGACGCCGCGTGCACGCCGTCACGCAGGTTCCCTGCCCGGTCCGTGAGGTCGATCGACGCCGCGTCGACCAGGTACTCCTCAGCCGTCCGGAACTTGCCCACGTCGGCCGCCGCGATCGCCTGCATGCACTCGGACAGCGACGAGTCGCCCGTCGTCAGCGGGTCGTAGTACTCGAAGATCCGGCGGCGCTCGGCAGGCGTGAAGCGCTCCGGGAGCATGACGGTCGCGAGCACCACGTCGGCCTGCTTGATCACCTGGTGGCGGTAGATGACGAGCGGGTGGAAGTGCAGCAGCAGCGGGTACATCTCCGGCGAGGTGCCTGCGAAGTCCCAGCGCCTCAGCCGGGTGAACGCGTCGTCCTGGAGGTGCACGCCCGCGGTCTCGTCGAACGGCACGTACATCAGCTCGGCCGCCCGCCGCCACGTCGCGACCTCGCTGTCCAGCAGCCGCAGCCCTTCGACGAGCGCCGCGTGCTCCTTCGGGTGCTCGCGCGCCATCCAGTCGAGCGTGTCGGCGGCCGCGCGCAGGTTCTCCGCGGCCATGAGGTTCGTGTAGAGGTTGTTGTCGACGACGGTCGAGTACTCGTCCGGCCCGGTGACCCTGAGGATGACGAACCGGCCGTCGTGCCGGTCCGAGAAGAAGCCGAGCCCGGCCCACATACGCGCGGTCTCGACCAGCAGCTCCGCACCGTGCTGGACCATGAGGTCGGTGTCACCGGTGACGGTCACGTACTGCTCGAGCGCGTAGGCCACGTCCGCGTCGATGTGGTACTGCGCGGTCCCCGCTGCGTAGTAGGCCGACGCCTCCTGCCCGTTGATCGTGCGCCACGGGAAGAGGGCTCCGTCGCACCCGACCTCCCGGGCCCGGGCCCGCGCCGCGGGCAGCATCCGCACGCGGTGCATGAGCAGGCTCCGCGCGACGCGCGGCGAGGTGTGGATGAGGAACGGCAGCAGGTACGCCTCGGTGTCCCAGAAGTAGTGCCCCTCGTACCCGGTCCCCGTGAGGCCCTTCGACGGCACGCCGTGGCCCTCGCTGCGCCACGTCGCCTGCAGCAGCGTGAACTGGCTGAAGTGCACGGCCTGCTGACCCGCCGACGTGCCGGGCAGCTCGACCTCGCTGCGCTCCCAGAACAGGTCGGCCTCGCGCTGGTGCGCCGCGCGGACCGCGGCGTACCCGGCGTCACGGGCGCGGTGGATCGTCATGCCGGCGCGGTTGAGCAGCTCGCCCGCGTCCTCGTCGCCGTGGTGGTAGGCGAGCCACTTCGTGACGCCGACGGGGACGCCGACCTGCGTCTCGACGTCGAACACGACGCGCGCGCGGGAGGGCTCGACGCGGGTGCCGACGTGGGTGACGCCGCCGTCGACCTCGTGGTCCATCGCGGCGGCGACGGTGAGGCCCGACCGGGTGGTGGAGTACGCGCGCACGACGCGCAGGCCGTCGGTGCGGTCCTGACCGGGCTGCAGGGCCGCGGTGACCTGGCGGGACTGGCGCGGGTCGAGCGTGACGTCCTCGCCGACGGCGTCGGTCGGGGCGACGAGCTCCGAGGACAGGACGACGCGGCCGGGCGCGTCGAGCGCGGTGATCTCGTAGCGCAGGACGGCGAGGTGCCGCTGGGCGAGCGACACGAGGCGTTCGCTGTGCAGGCGGAACCGCCGCCCGTCGGAGAGCTGCAGGACGACCGTGCGGGTGAGGACCGCGTGCCGCATGTCGAGCGTGCGCTCGAAGTGGCGGACCTCCGCGTTCTCGCACGTCACGGGCTCCTCGTCGACGAGCAGCCGCAGCGCGGTGCCGTCGGGCACGGGCAGGATCGTCTGGCCCGTCGTCGCGAACCCGTGCGCCGCCTCCGGGTAGACGATCGGCCACGTCTCGTGGAACCCGTTGAGCAGCGTCGCGGGGGAGCGTGCGGGAGCGCCCTCCTCGAACGCGCCGCGGATCCCGAGGTAGCCGTTCGACAGCGCGAACAGCGTCTCGGTCTGCTCGGTACGGTTGGGGGTGAACGCGTGCTCGACCATGCGCCACGGGTCGGGCGGGACGTCCGTCGACGTCGCGACGATGCGGCGGCCCGCGTCGCGCAGCCGGTGCACGCGCGGGCCCGAGCGGTGCACGTGCTCGTCGGGGTCGGCGAGCAGCTCCGCGAGGTCCTGCACGACGACGTCCGCGCCGTGCGCGGCGAGCGCCTCCGCGTGGTCGTCCCGGTCGACGCCGACGACGAGCCCGAAGCCGCCCGCGCGCCCGGCCGCGACCCCCGCGAGCGCGTCCTCGACGACGACGGCGCGGCGGGGGTCGACGCCGACGCGGCGTGCGCCTTCGAGGAACCCGTCGGGGGCCGGCTTGCCGGGGAGGCCGAGCTCGAGGATGGTCTCGCCGTCGACGCGCGCG
>NZ_BHYL01000087.1 GCF_003851725.1 Cellulomonas algicola
CGTCGGTGCCCCGGCGCCAGGCGCGTCGTGCGCGGAGCCGTCGCGGGTCGCGGAGCCGTCGAGGCCTGCGGCGCCGTCGGCAGGTGCGGCGCCGTCGGCAGGCGCGGCGTCGCCGTCGCGCGTCCCGTCGAGGTGCACCCCGCGCCCTGCGAGCAGGACGATCAGGCCCGCCGCGACGACGATCGCGATGTCGGCGACGTTGCCGACGAACCAGTTGGCGTACGCGATGAAGTCCACGACCTCGCCGCGCGCGAAGGCGGGCTCACGCAGGAACCGGTCGACGAGGTTGCCCAGCGCACCGCCGAGCAGCAGACCGAGCGCGACGGCCCACATGGCCGAGCCGATCCGGCGCGACGCGCGCACGACCACGACGACGACGACCGTCGCGACGACCGTCAGCACCCACGTCATGCCGGTCGCGATCCCGAGCGCGGCACCGGGGTTGAACACGAGCTGCAGCCCCAGCAGGTCGCCGAGCAGCTCGTGCCGCACGCCCTCCTCGAGCGACGCGAGCGCCCACTGCTTCGTGAGCTGGTCGACGAGCAGCACCGAGACGGCGAGGACGACGAGCGTCGTCACCAGCCGCCGGCGGCGCGCAGGCGTGGTCGCGGACGCGTCAGGTCCGGAGGTCGTGGAAGGCACCGCAGGAGTCTACGGGCGCGTCAGCGACGCTCCTCCCGCTGCTTGCACTCGACGCACAACGTGGCGCGCGGGAAGGCCTGCACCCGCGCCTTGCCGATCGCGCGGCCGCACGACTCGCACGTGCCGAACGTGCCCGCCGAGATCCGGCCGAGCGCGCGCTGCGTCTGCGCGAGCAGGTCCCGCGTGTTGTTGACGAGCGTGAGCTCCTGCTCGCGCTCGAGCGCCGACGAGCCCGAGTCCGCCTGGTCGTCGCCGGCGCCGTCACCGGAGTTCCGCAGCAGGTCGGACAGCTCCGCGTCGGCAGCCGCGAGCTCACCGGTCAGACGGTCGATGTCCGAGGTCAGCTCGTCGGCGACCTCCTTGACCTCGGCCGCCGTCCAGGGCGACTCGCCGTCGCGGACGGGGAACTGCTTCACGCGCTCGTCCAGATCCTTCGTGTCGGCCGCTACGGCGACGTCGCTCAGTGCGTCGTTGATTGCCACGTCCTGGTCCCCCCCAAGTCGTCAAGTCCCGCGACTTTATGCGTGGATACGTCCGGAGACAACACACCACGCCGGGTGAATCCCCGGCGTGGTGTGTCGTGCGAGTACTGCCCTGACCTGTGACGACGCGGCCCGGCGCCGTCCTGGGTCAGATGTTCTGACCGTCCCCGACCGGCTGCGCCTGACCGGAGCGCGGCGGCAGGGCGTTGCCCCGGTTGTCGAGGTCGCCCAGCAGGTTCTCGAGGTAGCTCTTGAGACGCGTGCGGTAGTCGCGCTCGAACACCCGCAGCTCGTCGATCTTGCGCTCGAGGAGCGAGCGCTCCTGCTCCAGCTGGCCCAGCGTCCGCTGCGACGTCTCCTCCGCCTCGCGGACGATGCGGTTGGCCTGCGTCTTCGCCTCGCCGACGAGGCGGTCGCTCTCCTCCTGGCCGCTGCGGACGTAGTCGTCGTGCAGCTTCTGCGCCAGGGCGAGCATGCCCGTCGCCGACTCGGGCTCGCTCGGACGCTGCGGCGCGACCGGCGCGACGGGGGCGACCACGGGGGCGGGCTGCGGCTTCTGCAGCTCGGGGACCGGCTCGGGCTTCGGCGCGGGAGCCGCCTGCTGCGCACCGGCGCGGCTCAGCTCGGCGATCCGACGCTCGGCGGCGGCGAGCTTGGTCTTGAGGTCCTCGTTCTCGTTCTGGAGCTCGCGCAGCGTGTTGACGACCTCGTCCAGGAAGTCGTCGACCTCGTCCTGGTCGTACCCCTCGCGGAACTTCGTCGCCTGGAACTTCTTGTTCAGGACGTCGTCTGCGGTCAGCAGTGCCATCGTCGTCACCTCTGTCGGTCGAGCTCGGTCGGGCCGCGGCGGTCGACCGACCGCCTCGGGCCACCGTAGCGGAGATTGCAGCGGGGGCACGTCCCTCGACACACGGCTGGACCGGGCGTGGACACGGTCCGTCCGTGGGTCGCGGGGCGCGTGATCATGCGGCCAGGTTGCCCAGGACCGCCATCAGCAGCGAGCACCCGATGACCAGCACGAAGAACGCCAGGTCGAGCCGGATCGACCCGATCCCGACGGGCGGGAGGACCCGTCGCAGCGCCTTCAGCGGCGGGTCGGTCACCGTATAGGTCGCCTCGGCGATGACGAGCGCCACACCGCGGGGGCGCCAGTCGCGTGCGAAGAACTGGACCCAGTCCAGCACCAGGCGGACGAGCAGCAGCAGGAAGAACGCGAGGACGACCAGGTACAGGACGCCGAAGAGCAGGCGCACGTCAGCTCTGGTTGTAGAAGCCGGAGCGTCCGGCCTGCGGCTCCGAGGGCGCGGCGTCGCCCGCGACCTCGACGTGCGCGGGCGAGAGCAGGAACACCTTGCTCGTCACGCGCTCGATCGCGCCGTGCAGGCCGAAGATGAGACCCGCGGAGAAGTCGACGAGACGCTTGGCGTCCGCGTCGTCCATGTCCGTGAGGTTCATGATCACCGGCGTGCCCTCACGGAACGCCTCGCCGATCTTGCGCGCGTCGTTGTACGAGCGCGGGTGGATCGTGGTGATGCGGCGCAGGTCGTGCGCGACCGGCGCCGGCGCGGGCGCCGGGGCGGGCGTGCGCGGCACCGGGCGGTGCAGCGGCGTGACCTGTGCCTCGTACTCGTGCTCCACGGCGACGTCCCCTCCGTCGAGGTCCTCGAGGTACTCCTCGTGCTCGGACCGGTCGTCGGCCAGACCGAGGTACAGCATCGTCTTGCGCAGCGCTCCGGCCATCGCCTGTGGCTCCCTCCCCGGATCTCTCCGGCCTTCCCGGTCCCGCCGTCCGGCACCGGGGACACCGGTACCGGGAGCGACGGGCTCCCTCCGACGGTCACGCTAGCAACGGGTCCGCGGACCGCCACCGCGACACGCCCGCGACGCGCCGGACTCGCCCGATCGGGTCGCGTCGCTGGTCAGCCCGGAGCGCGCACGACCCCCGCGAGGCGGCCCGTCGTGCCGTCGCGGCGGAAGGAGAAGAGGTCGGGGTCCGTGAACGTGTCACGGTCGACGCGCTGCACCGCCCGCACACCGGCGCGGCGCAGCACCGCCGCGACACCCGCGGGCAGGTCGAGCGCGGGCGTGCCCCAGGCCGTCGTCGCGGCCGTCTCCGGGACCGCCGCGGCGACCTCGTCGTGCAGGTCGCGCGGCACCTCGTACGACGCCCCCGCGATGCTCGGACCGACCGCGGCGCGCACGCGCTCCCGGTCGGCGCCCGCGACGGCGAGCGCGTCGACGGCCGCCTGCACGACGCCCGCGACCAGCCCGCGCCGACCGGCGTGCACCGCGGCGACCAGGCCGGCCTCGGCGTCGGCGAGCAGCACGGGCACGCAGTCCGCGACG
>NZ_BHYL01000088.1 GCF_003851725.1 Cellulomonas algicola
GTCCCCAGGGAGGCGGCCGCGACGAGCGGCCGCCTCCCTGTACGCGGGTGCCCGACTCCGCGACCTCGCCCCCGCGCGACCGGGCGGTCGATCGAGTGGTCAGGTCTGCGCGCCTTGCGACGCCGTAGGACGGTGTCCTAGCGTCGCCGGGACGAGGACGAGCGGGGTCAGGGGACTCGCTGTCCGTGACAGCGAGGAGACATCGCGGTGCACTGCCCGTTCTGCCGACACCCGGACTCCCGTGTCGTCGACTCCCGCACGTCGGACGACGGCTCGTCCATCCGCCGTCGCCGCCAGTGCCCGCAGTGCAACCGGCGGTTCACGACCGTCGAGACCGCGAGCCTCTCGGTCGTCAAGCGCTCGGGGGTCACCGAGCCCTTCAGCCGCGAGAAGATCGCCAACGGCGTCCGCAAGGCGTGCCAGGGACGTCCGGTGAGCGAGGACGACCTCGCGCTGCTCGCGCAGCGCGTCGAGGAGACGCTCCGCGCGTCGGGCTCGGCCGAGATCGACGCGTACGAGATCGGGCTGGCCATCCTGGGGCCGTTGCGCGAGCTCGACGAGGTCGCGTACCTCCGGTTCGCGAGCGTCTACCAGGCGTTCGACTCGCTCGAGGACTTCGAGGCCGCGATCACCGTCCTGCGCGCGGACCGCGAGGGCCGCATCGAGGCAGCGGACCCGGACTCCGCCGACGAGGTGGGTTCGGTCGCCGGCCCGACGGGCCCCGGCCCGACTGCCTGAGGCCACCCAGCCCCGGCCGGGCGGCGGAGAGGCGTCCACAGCGGGAGCACCGCGTGACGTCACGTAGGTTCGTCCGGTGACACCTGACGACCTCCCGCTCCTGTCCGTCCCGTCCGCCCCCGCCCTGCTGCCCGACGGCTCCGCGGCCGTCGTGGCCGTCACGCACCCCGACCTCGTGACCGACGAGTACACCGGGCAGCTCTGGCTCGTCCCGCTCGCGGGAGACGCCGCGCCGCACCGGATCACGCGCGGGCACCGTGACACCGCCCCGGACGTGTCGCCCGACGGCCGCTGGGTCGCGTTCTGCCGTGCGGAGCCGAAGGGCAAGCCGCAGCTCTACGTCGTCGAGGCGTCGGGTGGCGAGCCGGTGCGGCTCACGGACGCGCCGCTCGGGGTGTCGGCACCTCGGTTCTCGCCCGACGGGCGGCGGATCGCCTACCTCGCCCGCGTGCCGGAGGAGGGGCGCTACGTGGCCGGCGCCGACCCGGCCGGCGAGCCCGCGCGGCACATCACGTCGTTCCGATACCGCGGCGACGGCATCGGGTTCGAGCGGGACAAGCGCCAGCACGTCTTCGTCGTCGAGGTGCCGACGACCGACGCGTCGCCCGCACAGCTGGCCCGGGTGACCGAGATCCCGGAGTCGACGGCGCTGACCCGCGGCGACGCCGAGGTGCGCGGCGCGCGCTGGCTGCCGTCGGGCGACGCGCTGGTCGCGGTCGTCCCGCGGCACGCCGCCCGGGAGGAGGACCTGCGTCGGGATGCGGTCGTCGTCCCCGCCGGGTCGGACGCGGTCGACGTGCTCGACCTGGTGCCGGTCACCGACGCGGACCGGGGGAGCACGCTGGGCGTGGAGGCGGTGCTGCCGTCGGCCGACGGTACGGCCGTGTGGCTGCTCGCGACCGACCTCGGCCCGTCGGGCCACGACTTCGTGGCGGCGCAGGTCGGCCTGTTCCGTGCAGCGCTGCCGGTCGCGGGTCAGGAACCCGCTGTCCCGGTGCGGCTGACGGACGCCGACGCGGTGGACCTCGACGCGGGCGTGCTCGTGGAGTCGGCCGACGGGCCGCTCGTGGCGGTCCAGCACCGGGGTGCGGTGCACCTGGCGCGTGTGGCCGACGACGGCGCGTTCGTCACGCTGCTCGGGGGACGGCACGTCGTGTCGGGCGCTGCGGTCGCGCAGGGTGCGGTGCCGTTCGCCGTGGTCACCGCCGCGCACCCGACGTCCGCGGGCGACGTGCTCGCGGTGCCGCTCGACGGGTCGGGCGTCGCGACGCCGCGCACCGATCTCTCGGCTCCGCTGCGGGCGGCGGGCGTCCGTGAGCCCCGCGAGCTCGACGCGACCGCACCGGACGGCTACCCGGTCCACGGCTGGGTGGTGACGCCCGACCCGGAGCGGCACGGCCCGGGCCCGTACCCGACGATCCTCATGATCCACGGCGGGCCGCACGCGCAGTACACCCACGCGGTGTTCGACGAGGTGCAGGTCCTCGCCGCGGCCGGCTGGGCGGTCGTGCTGGGCAACCCCCGCGGCTCGTCGGGGTACGGCCGCGCGCACGGCCGGGCGATCCACCGCGCGTTCGGCACGGTCGACACGGACGACGTGCTGGCGCTGCTCGACGCGGCGGCGACGCTGCCGGAGGTCGACGCGGACCGGGTGGGCGTGATGGGCGGGTCGTACGGCGGGTACCTCACGGCGTGGCTGACGACGCGCACGGACCGGTTCGCGGCGGCGGTCGTCGAGCGCGGGTTCCTCGACCCGGTGAGCTTCGTCGGCTCGAGCGACATCGGCTGGTTCTTCGGCCTGGAGTACCTGGGCGACGCGGGTGACGAGGACGGTGCGCGCGCGGTCGCGGCGCAGTCGCCGATGGCGCACGTCGGTGCGGTGCGCACGCCGACGCTGGTGATCCACTCGGAGCAGGACTGGCGGTGCCCGGTCGAGCAGGGGCAGCGGTGGTTCGTGGAGCTGCGTCGGCGCGGTGTCGAGGCGGAGCTGCTGCTGTTCCCGGGCGAGGGCCACGAGCTGACGCGGTCCGGGCGTCCGCGGCACCGCCGCCAGCGCTTCGAGCACGTCCTCGCGTGGTGGGGCAGGCACCTGCCGGCCTCCTGACGGGCCGTCCGGCGACGACTCAGCGGTCGCTCGACCGCGGCCCCCACAGGTTGACGCCCGCGTCCACGGCGTGGGCGTCGACCGCGGCGACCTCGTCGTCGTCCAGGGGAGCCGCGGTCGCCGCGGCGAGGTTGTCGTCGAGCTGCTCGACGGTGCGCGCGCCGACGAGGACCGAGGTCACGCGCGGGTCGCGGAGCACCCAGGCGAGCGCGAGCTGCGGCAGCGTGCGTCCACCGGCGCGCGCGACGCCGTCGAGCGCGCGCACGTGGTCGAGCACCTCGGGGGTCAGCCACTCGGGGCGCAGCGGGCCGCCGCGTGCGGCGCGCGAGTCGGCGGGGACCCCGTCGAGGTACCGGGGCGTGAGCATGCCCTGCGCGAGGGGCGAGAACGCCACGACGGCCATCCCGGCGTCGCCGGCGACGTCGAGCAGCGACCGGCCGTCGGCGCCGGGTGTCTCGACCCACCGGTTGAGGATCGAGTAGGCGGGCTGGTGCACGGCGAGGCGCACCCCGAGGCGTGCGGCGACGTCGAGCGCCTCACGCGTGCGGTCCGCGGAGTACGACGAGATGCCCACGTGCACGGCCTTGCCCGCGCGGACCGCGGCACCGAGCGCACCGATCGTCTCCTCGAGCGGCGTCGTCGGGTCGTAGCGGTGGCTGTAGAACACGTCGACCGCGTCCACGCCGAGCCGCCGGAGGGACTCGTCGAGCGAGGCGCGCAGGTACTTCGCGGACCCGTGCTCGCCGTACGGGCCGGGCCACGCGCGGTACCCGGCCTTCGTGGTCAGGACGAGCTCGTCGCGGTGGCCGCGCAGGCCCGTCGCGAGCAGCCGTCCGACGGTCTCCTCGGCGGCGAACGGCGGTGGCCCGTAGTTGTTCGCGAGGTCGAGGTGCACGACGCCGCGCTCGACCGCGTGCAGCACGACCTCCCGCTGCTGCGCGTAGGGTCGCGCCTCGCCGAAGTTCTGCCACAGCCCGAGCGAGACGACCGGGAGCGAGAGACCGCCCGCGCGCCGGTGGGGCAGGGGCGGCGGTGCGGTGGTCACCGCTCGACCGTACCCCGCACGCGACGACGCCCGGCGGGACGGCGCAGCCGTCACCTGCCGCCGCCGTCGTCGCACGGCACGCCCCGGACGACGCGGGCGCCCAAACGGGTGGCGCGGCCGCGCGCGGTCCGGGAGGCTGGACCGACGCGCCCCCCGGGTGCGTCGACAGACCGAGTCACACCGAGGAGTAGCCGATGAGCAACGACAGCGCGAAGCCGGCAGCGGAGGCGGTGAGCGAGGACGCCAAGGCGAAGTTCCGGGAGGCGCTCGACCGCAAGAAGGCGGCGCAGCACCGGACGGCCGCGGGCTCCACGAACACCGGGCAGGTCCACGGGTCGGAGACGGCGGGTCCGGCCCAGCGCCGGTTCCAGCGCAAGTCCGGCTCGTCCTGAGCCTCACCCGCACCGCATGACGAAGGGCCCCGCCGGCGACCGGTGGGGCCCTTCGTCATGCACGGGCCAGCAGCGGTGACCGCCGCCGTGCACGAGGGTCAGGACAGCAGGCGCAGCCGCACCGTCTCCGGGCGCGACGACAGCGCGTCGACGACGGCCTGGTCGACGGCCGAGCCGGCGTCGGTGACCACGTAGCCGAGGTCGCCGCGCGTCGCGAGGAGCTGGCCCTCGATGTTGACGCCGTGCTCGGCGAGCGTGGCGTTCACCGCGGCGAGGACCCCGGGCACGTTGTGGTGCAGGTACGCGAGGCGGTGCACGCCCGGCGGCTGGT
This sequence comes from Cellulomonas algicola, assembly GCF_003851725.1. GTDB lineage: Bacteria > Actinomycetota > Actinomycetes > Actinomycetales > Cellulomonadaceae > Cellulomonas > Cellulomonas algicola. The sequence continues at coordinate 4,611 of NZ_BHYL01000088.1, forward strand.
CGAGCGCGAGGTTCGGCACGTTGACGCTGAGCGTCGTCGAGCCCGTGGACAGGTAGTCCCGCACCTTGTTCGACACGAACTGGCCGATCGCCTCCTGCGCCTCCTCGGTCGAGCCGCCCGTGTGCGGCGTGAGGATGACGTTCGGCAGGCCGCGCAGCTCGGAGTCGAACGGGTCGCCCTTGCGCTTGGGCTCGACGGGGAAGACGTCGACGGCCGCGCCGCTCACGTGACCCGACACGACGGCGTCGCGCAGGGCCGAGTAGTCGACGACGAAGCCGCGGGACAGGTTGAGGAACACCGCGCCCGGACGCATGCGCGCGAACTGCTTGGCACCGAAGAGGCCCGCGTTGCCGCTGCGGCCGTCGACGTGCAGCGTGACGATGTCGGCGGCCTCGAGCAGCTCGTCGAGCGTGTCCATGCGACGCGCGTTGCCGAGCGCGAGCTTCTCGGCCGTGTCGTAGAAGACGACGGACATGCCGAGGTTCTCGGCGAGCACCGACAGCTGGGTGCCGATGTTGCCGTAGCCGATGATGCCGAGCGTGCGGCCGCGGACCTCGTGCGCGCCGGTCGCGGACTTGTTCCACACGCCGTCGTGCATGGCCTTGTCGAACTCGGTGAGGCGGCGGGTCAGCGCGATGATCTCGGAGATCGCGATCTCGACGACCGAGCGCGTGTTCGAGAACGGCGCGTTGAACGTCGCGACACCGCGCGACGCCGCCGCGGCGAGGTCGATCTGGTTGGTGCCGATGCAGTACGCGCCGATCGCGACGAGGTCGGACGCCTGCTCGAGCACCGCGGACGTCACGTGCGTCTTGGAGCGGATGCCGAGGAGCTGGACCCCCTCCAGGGCCTCGACGAGCTCGTGCTCGTCGAGCGCACCCGTGCGGGTGGTCACGTCGTAGCCGGCGGACTCGAGGATCGAGCGCGCCTGCGGGTGGAGGTTCTCGAGCAGCAGGGCCTTGGGCACGTCCCTATGGTGCGCCCCGTCCGGCCCGCGACCCAAGACGGTCCGGCCCTCGGACACGAGCCGCCCGCGGTCGTGACGCGTCAGTCCGCCGCCCAGCCCGCGGGCAGCGGCGCGCTGTGGAGCACGCGCAGCGCACGCGTCGGGCGGGTCATCGCGACGTACAGGTCGCCCGCGGAGGCCGCGAGCACGTCGGCGGGTTCGACGAGCACGACGACGTCGAACTCGAGGCCCTTGGCCTCGCGCGGCGTGAGCAGCACGAGCGGGGCGTCGAGGTCGGCGCTCGTCGCACCGGCGCCCAGCACCGCGGGCGTGCCGGCGTCGCGCAGCGCCTCGTGCACGCGCCCCAGGTGGCCGGGCGTCGCGACGACGGCGACGCGCCCCGCGCCGGACGCGTCGGTCACCTCGGTGACCGCCTTCTCGGCGTACCGGGCCGCCGCCGCGCCGATCGTGTCGCCCCCGACGGACTCCACGACCAGGGCGTCCGGCACGTCGCGCGCCGAGGTCAGGGGGCTCACGGGCAGCCCGGCGGCGACGGCCACGCGGCGGGCCGTGTCCGCGACGACCGCGGGAGTCCGGTAGTTCACGGTGAGCTCCGCGAGCCGCCACGACGAGCGCAGCACCGGGTCGAGCATGCGCGCCCAGTCGCGCGCCCCGGCGGCGGCGGTCGTCTGCGCGACATCGCCGACGATCGTGAGCGACCGCGTGGGCACGCGGCGCAGCAGGGCGCGCCACGCCATGGCCGACAGCTCCTGCGCCTCGTCGACGACGACGTGCCCGTAGGTCCAGCTGCGGTCGGCGGCGGCGCGCTCCGCGGTCGTCAGCGCGGGACCGGACGACGCGAACCGGTCGGCGAGCATCTCGGCGGACACGAGCGCGCCGCTGCCGGTCGACTCGAGCACCTGACGCGCGTACTCGAGCTCGGACTGGCGGCGCTCGGCCGCCGCGCGGGCCTGCGCGCGCACCGCCTGGTCGTCCTCGCCCAGCAGCTCGGCGGCCTCGTCGAGCAGCGGCACGTCGGCGGGCGTCCACGGGGCGTCGGGGTCGCGCGCGAGCAGCCGGCGCTGGGCGGGGGAGAGCTGCGGCGCCGCGGACTCGAGCCGCCAGGGCTTGGCCCACAGGTCGGCGAGCAGCTTCTCCGGGGTCAGCGGCATCCACGCGAGGTTGAGCGCGATGCGGATCTCGCGGGTCGTACGGAGCTCCTCGACGATCTCGCTGCGCTCGTCGGAGGGGATCTCGCCGCCGAGCTGCTGCACGTACTGCTCGGCGAGCCGCGCGAGCATGTCGCGGACGAAGCCGACGCGCGCGAGGTTGTGCGGCCGGTGGTTGCGCCGGGCCCGGGCGATCGCCGACGCGACGTCCTGCGGCCGCACGACGATCGTCCGGCCGTCGACGCGCACCGTCGTCGCCTCGGCGGGTACCCGTTGCCGGTCGCGGACGGCACGCCCGACGACCGACGCCATGACGGCGCGGCCCTTGAGCTCGGCGACCGCCTCGGGCTCGGTGCCCGTCGCGACGATGCCCGGGACGAGCTCGGCGACGGTCGTCGTGACCACCCCCGTCTCGCCCAGGGACGGGAGCACCTGGTCGATGTAGCGCAGGAACGTGCGGCTCGGCCCGACGAGCAGGACGCCGGAACGCTCGAGCACGCGCCGGTGCGCGTACAGCAGGTACGCCGCGCGGTGCAGCGCGACCGCGGTCTTGCCGGTGCCCGGCCCGCCCTGCACGACGAGGGCGCCGGTGAGCTCGTCGCGGATGATCCGGTCCTGCTCGGCCTGGATCGTCGCGACGATGTCGCCCATCCGCCCGGTCCGGCCGGCGGCCAGGCCCGCGAGCAGGGCGCCCTCGCCCGACAGGCCCGAGAGGCGCGCGTCGTCGCCGTCGGTGAGCAGGTCGAGGTCGAGCACCTCGTCCTCGACACCCGTGACCTTCCGCCCGCGCGTGACGACGTGCCGTCGCCGCACGACGCCGTCGGGGTGCGCGGCGGTGGCGCGGTAGAACGGCTGCGCCGCGGGTGCGCGCCAGTCGGTGAGCAGCGGCGACTGCTCCTCGTCGGTCAGGCCGATGCGTCCCACGTACCGGCGCACGCCGTCCTCGAGGTCGAGCCGCCCGAACACCAGGCGCTCCTCGACGGCCTCGAGCTGCGCGACGCGGTCCTCGTACAGCGTCGCGAACGCGTCGCGCTCGCTGCGGTTCTGGGGCGACCCCGAGGGACCGGACCGGCGGACCCGTGCGAGCCGGTCGCGCGTCTGGGCGCGCAGGTCGTCGAGCCGCGCGTAGAGCCCGTCGACCGTCTGCTGCTCGGCGGCGAGCTCTGCCTCGATTCCTGCCACGTGCGCGATCCTCCGTCCGCGGAACGGTGCTCCGCTCGAACCTGCCGCCCGTTCACCCGGTCGGGTCGACGGGCGCCGAAAGCGGCCGTCCATTGTCCACCACGACGGGGACGCCTCGCACCGTCCGGTCGGCGGCCCGCCCGGCGGTGGGGGACGCACGAAGGCCGCGCGGGGCCTACGCTTCCCCCAGCCCGACGAGAGGAGACCCGTGACCCACGCGACGACCGCGGGCGACGACGCCCGCGGCACCGCCACGCCCGGTCCCGTCGGCTCCCGGGACGGTGTCGTCCGGATCCTCCTGGTCGAGGACGACGACGGCGACGCCCTTCTCGTGCGGGAGCACCTGAGCGACGCCGGCCTGCCGGTCGACCTCGTGTGGGTGCGCTCCCTCGACGAGGCGCTCGAACGGCTGGACGTCGACTGCGTGCTCCTGGACCTCGGCCTGCCCGACGCGATGGGGATCGGCGCGCTCGAGCGCCTGCTCGGCGCCGGTGCCCCCGCGGTCGTGGTGCTGACGGGACTCTCAGGCGCCGACGCCGGCGTGCAGGCCGTCGCCGCGGGTGCCCAGGACTACCTCGTCAAGGGCGAGGTCGACGGCGAGCTGCTGTCGCGCTCGGTGCGGTACGCCGTCCAGCGCCGCCGGCTCGAGGAGACCGACCGCGCGCTGTACCGGAGCCTGGTGCGCGCCGAGGAGACGACGCGCCTCGAGCGGGCGCTGCTCCCGACGCCGGCCGTGCGCGACGACAAGCTCGAGGTCCGCGTCGGGTACCGCGCGGGTCGCGACGGGCTCCTCGGCGGGGACTTCTACGACGTCGTCGAGCTGCCCGACGGCCGGGTGCTCGCGCTCGTCGGCGACGTGTGCGGGCACGGTCCGGACGAGGCCGCGCTCGGCGCGACGCTCCGCACGGCGTGGCGCACGCTCGTGCTGGCCGGGACGCCGGCGGGCGACATCCTCGGACTGCTCGAGCGCGTGCTCGCGTTCGAGCGTGCGCGTCCCGAGGTGTTCACGACGGCGACGATGCTGGTCGTCGCGCCCGACCGCGCGAGCGCCGACCTCTACCAGGCGGGTCACCCCGTGCCGTTCCTGCTCGGCCCGCCGTCGGCGCTCCTGCCGACGCAGCGTCGCGGCCGCGCGCTGGGCATCCCCGTGCACGGCGGCTGGGAGCCGGAGCGGCTCGAGCTCGACGGGGACTGGCGCATCCTCATGTACACCGACGGGCTGCTCGAGGCGACGGTGCACGGCGGACCGGAGCGCGTCGGCAAGGCCGGGCTGCTCGCGGTCGTCGACCGCGTCCTCGCGACCGAGCGTCGCGGCACCGACGACGCCCGTGCCGACGACGACCCCGTCGACCTCGTCGAGCGTGTCCTGCACGAGGTCCGCGGGCTGCACGGCGGCGACCTCGTTGACGACGCCGCGGTCGTCCTGCTCGGGTGGGGTGCATGAGCGCTCCGACCACCCCCCGCGTCGGCGGGCGGGTCACGCTGCGCCGTCGCCTGCTCAGGCTGCTCGTCACGGCGGCCGCCCTCCTCGCGCTCGTCGTGGTCGGAGCCGCGCTCGTCCTCGGCCGCGTCGTCGAGCGGCAGGACGCCGTGACGCAGACGTACTTCGACGCGATCACCCAGGCCGACGGCGCGTACATCCAGCTCGTCGACGCCGAGACGTCCGTCCGGGGGTACGCGCTGACGGGCGACGAGGTGACGCTCGAGCCGTACCAGCGCGCGCTCGAGGACGACCTGTCGTTCCGGGTCCTCGCCGAGCGCGAGCGCGAGCACGGCGCCGACCCGGAGCTCACGGCCGCCGCGCAGGCCGCCGCCGACGCGGGGGCGCGCTGGAACGAGGAGTTCGCGCAGCCGACCATGGCGCAGGTCGCGTCCGAGGGCACGGCGTCCGTGACCTCCGAGGAGATCGAGGCCGGCCGGCAGCTCTTCGACGAGGCCCGCGTGCAGGCCGACGCCTACATCACCCTCCTGCGGGACCGCCGCGCGGAGGCCGTCGACGAGCTGTCGCACTGGATGCTCGTCGCGGCGCTGTCCGTCATCCTGCTGGTGGTCGCGGCGATCGGTGTCGGCGTCGCGCTCTGGGTCGCCCTGCGCCGCTGGGTGCTGGAGCCCCTGGGCGAGCTCGCGGCGGACGCCCGCGCGGTCGCGTCGGGCGAGCTCGCGCACCCGGTCGACACGACGGGTCCGGGCGAGATCGCCGACCTCGCGGACGACGTCGAGCGCATGCGCGTCGCGCTCGTGACCGAGGTGCGCGCCGTCGAGCAGTCGCGGTCCGAGATCGCCGAGGCGCACGACCAGCTCACCGCCCAGGCGGAGGAGCTGCGCCGGTCGAACCGGGACCTCGAGCAGTTCGCGTACGTCGCGTCGCACGACCTGCAGGAGCCGCTGCGCAAGGTCGCGAGCTTCACGCAGCTGCTGCAGAAGCGCTACGGCGGCCAGCTCGACGAGCGCGCGGACCAGTACATCGACTTCGCCGTCGACGGCGCGAAGCGCATGCAGCGGCTCATCAACGACCTGCTCGGCTTCTCGCGCGTCGGCCGGCACGGCGGCGAGGTGACCGACGTCGACCTCGACGCGGCGTTCGCGGAGGCCGTCGACAACCTCGAGGAACGGATCGCGGAGACGGGCGCGGTCGTGACGCATGACCCGCTGCCGACCGTCCGCGGCGAGGAGGCGCTGCTGGTGCAGCTCTTTCAGAACGTCATCGGCAACGCCGTGAAGTTCCGGGCTCCCGACCGCGTGCCGCACGTGCACGTCAGCGCGCGTCAGGTCGGCGACGAGTGGGAGCTCGAGTGCCGGGACAACGGCATCGGGATCGACGCGCAGTACGCCGAGCGGGTGTTCGTGATCTTCCAGCGGCTGCACGCCAAGGACGTCTACGAGGGCACGGGCATCGGGCTCGCGCTGTGCAAGAAGATCGTCGAGTTCCACGGCGGCCGCATCTGGATCGAGCCGACGCAGGACGTCGGGACCCGTATCCTCTGGACGTTGCCTGCACCGGCTTTCGACACCCTCACCGCCTGAACGGAGCTCCTGTGCCCTCCAGCACCAAGGTCATCGACGTCCTTCTCGTCGAGGACGACCCGGGCGACGTCCTCATGACGCGTGAGGCCTTCGAGCACAACAAGGTGCGCAACCGTCTCTGGGTCGTGGCCGACGGCGTGAGCGCCATGGAGTTCCTCCGCAAGGAGGGTGAGCACACCGACGCGCCGACGCCGGACCTGATCCTCCTCGACCTCAACCTGCCGCGCATGGACGGGCGTGAGGTGCTGCAAGCCCTCAAGGTCGACGAGTCGCTGCGGTCGATCCCGGTCGTCGTGCTCACCACCTCGGAGGCCGAGGAGGACGTGGTGCGCAGCTACTCGCTGCACGCGAACGCGTACGTCACCAAGCCCGTCGACTTCGACCGGTTCATCGACGTCGTCCGCCAGATCGACGAGTTCTTCGTCGAGGTGGTGCGTCTCCCCGGTCGCTGACCGCCCGGGGAAGACTTCCGACCGTCCCGACGTTGTGGCGGGCAGGCCCACCCGCAGCGGGTGGGTGGTCGGAGGAAGGCGAACGCCCACGATGTTGGACCCCAGCGAGATCTACGACGTCGACCCGCAGGCGGCTGCGGCGCTCGCGGAGCACGCCCGGGAGGGCTCCGGCCCGGTCCTGGTGCACGCAGTGCGCGGATTCGTCGACGCCGGGAGCGCGGGGCAGCTCGTCGCGGAGCACCTCACGGAGGAGCTCGGCACGACACGCCTCGTGACCTTCGACGTCGACCAGCTGCTCGACTACCGCTCGCGCCGCCCCGTGATGACGTTCGACTCCACGACGTGGAGCGACTACGCGGAGCCCGAGCTCGTCGTCGACGTCCTCGAGGACGCGGCCGGCGTCCCGTTCCTGCTGCTGCACGGCTCCGAGCCCGACGTGCAGTGGGAGCGGTACGTGGCGGCCGTCCGGCAGATCGTCGAGCGCTTCGACGTGCCCCTGACGATCGGCGTGCACGGCGTGCCCATGGGCATCCCGCACACGCGCCCGATCTCCGTGACGGCCCACGCGACGCGTCCCGACCTGGTCGCCGACCACGCGTCGTGGTTCGGCCGCGTCCAGGTCCCGGCGAGCGCGAGCGCCCTCCTGGAGCTGCGCCTCGGCCAGTCCGGGCACGACGCGATGGGCTTCGCGGTGCACGTCCCGCACTACCTCGCGCAGTCGTCGTACCCGCAGGCGAGCGTCGCGGCGCTCGAGGGGATCGAGCGGGCGACGGGTCTGGACCTGCGCGTCGCCGCGCTGACCGAGGCGGCGAAGGACGCCGAGCGGGAGATCGAGCGTCAGGTCGCGGGCTCCGAGGAGGTGTCGACCGTCGTGCGTGCGCTCGAGGAGCAGTACGACGCGTTCGCCCGGAGCATCGGCCGCACGAGCCTGCTTGCCGGGACGACCGACCTGCCGACGGCGGAGGAGCTCGGTGCGGAGTTCGAGCGCTTCCTCGCCGAGCAGGGTGGCGACGACCCTCGCTGAGCCTGGCCGCAACCGTTCTGCGACCGAACGTTTACCGGATCGTTGTCGAGTCGCGCCATGCACGTGCCAGAAATCGTGGCGTGGCGTAGGTCACCGTGCGAGGATGCAGTCGTTGCAGTGACGTACTCGTTTGACCGGCGCCGGCCCGCTCACCTGGGCTTCGGTACCTTCCAGCCGCAGGGCTGGTCCACCCGGTGCAGGACGTGAGGCATTGCGGCACGGCTCGGACAGAGGGTCTGGGCCGTCACACCGGTTGGACAGAGGGAAACGGTCATGGCACAGGGTGCTGTCAAGTGGTTCAACGCCGAGAAGGGCTACGGCTTCATCGCGCAGGACGGCGGCGGCGCTGACGTCTTCGTCCACTACTCCGCGATCGACACGCAGGGCTACCGCTCGCTCGACGAGGGCCAGCGCGTCGAGTTCGAGATCACGCAGGGCGACAAGGGCCCGCAGGCGGAGCACGTCCGCCCGCTCTGACCCCGCCCGCGCGCCGCACGGTTCCCACAGGGCCGCACCTCACGAGGTGCGGCCCTGTGCGTCGTCCGGGGCACGGTCCGGGACCGAGACCGGCGCCGTGCGTGCCCCGGGTCCGGTTCCCGCCGGGTCATCAGGGCCCGGGTGCGGGTCGACGTCCGGGTCCAGCAGGACACCCGCGCCACCGGTGAACGCGACCACGTCGTCACCGTGCAGCAGTCGGGCCGGCGCGGGCAGGCTCCGCACCGCGCGGGCCAGCGCGGGGGAGCCGAGCAGCTCGGGGTCGTCGGTCGCGGCGAGCACGACGTTGCCGTAGCCACGCCCACGCAGCAGCCCGGGCTCGGCGACGACCGCCACGTCGTCGAACACGTCCGCCAGGGTCGCGGCCTCCGACCGAGCGTCGGCGAGCGGGGGCCGGTCGGCGCAGTTGACGAGGTAGACGCCGCCGGGTCGCAGCACGCGCGCGACGTCCGCCGCGACCGCGCGCGTGCGCACGTGCGCGGGCGTCGTGTCCCCGGCGAAGACGTCCCGCACGACGACGTCCGCGGACGCGTCGGCCAGCCGGGCGAGCTGCTCGCGCGCGTCGCCTGCACGGATCCGCAGCGCGGGGGCGCGCGGCAGGTCGAACCAGCCGCGGACCAGCTCGGGCAGCGCGGTGTCGAGCTCGACCGCGACCTGCTGGGACCCGGGGCGTTCCGCGTCGACCGCGCGCGCGAGCGCACAGCCGCCCGCACCGAGGTGGACGACCGACAGCGGCGAGCCGGGCGGCCCGACGCGCTCGATGACGGCCGCCATCTGCTGCATGTACTCGAACACCAGCCGCGTCGGGTCCGCGGTGTCGAGGTAGGAACTGGGCACGCCGTTGACCAGCACGGTCACGCCGTCGGGGTCGTCGGGGTCGCGCACGAGCTCGACCGTGCCGGTGGGGATCGCCACGGGTCCGGTCGGCCACGGCGTACGGGTCGCCGCCCGCCCCGGCCGTGTGGGTCCTCGGTGCGATCCTGAGGTGCGGCGGGCGTTCCGGTCGGGCATGCCCCCACGCTACGGCGTTGACGGGATCGAACACGTGTTCGATACTGGAGGAGGTGGAGGGAGACGCGATGGGCGCCACGACGATCGGCACGGACGGGCAGGGCGCTGTCGTGCAGCGTCTCGACGCCGCACGGACGGCGCCGCGCGCCGCGGAGCTCCTCGGCCGCGCCGACGCCGAGCTCCTCGCGGCCCAGTTCTCGTCGGAGGCGTGGGAGCAGTTCTCGCACGCGCACCTCGCGGCGCTGCGGGCGGGCGCCGCCGTCATCGCCTCGCGCGGCCGTCCGGCGGGTCGTCGCGCGCTGCGGACCGTCTGGGAGATCCTCGACGTCGTGGCACCCGAGCTCGCGACCTGGAGCGGCTACTTCGCGGACGCGGCCTCGCTGCGGTCGGCGGTCGACGCCGGCCGTTTCGACGCCGTCACCCCGGCGCGCGCCGAGCAGGCGGTGTGCGCAGCCGAGGACTTCGTCGACGCCGCGCGCGCCCTGGTCGAGGCGTCGTCGACCGCGCTGCCGGGTGCACCGCGCATGCTCGCGGTGACGGCCTCGTGAGCCGAGGCCCACGGGCCGCCGCGGCCCGACGTGACTGGGGCCGCGAGGAGGACGGCTGCTCGATCCTGCACGTCGACATGGACGCGTTCTTCGCCTCCGTCGAGCTCGCGCGGCGGCCACAGCTGCGCGGGCTCCCCGTCATCGTCGGGGGCGCGCAGCGCGGCGTCGTGCTCGCGGCGACCTACGAGGCACGGGCCTTCGGCGTGCACTCGGCGATGCCGATGACAGCGGCGCTGCGCATGTGCCCGCAGGCCGTCGTCGTCCCGCCCGACCACACCGCGTACCGCGACGTCTCGCAGGGCGTCATGCGGATCCTGCACGACGTGACGGCACTCGTGGAGCAGGTCAGCGTCGACGAAGCGTTCCTCGACGTCGCGGGCGCGCGACGCCGGCTCGGCCCTCCGACCACGATCGCGGCGGAGATCCGGCGGCGGGTGCACGCCGAGTTCGGCATCACGTGCTCGGTCGGCATCGCCGCGAACAAGTTCGTCGCCAAGCTCGCGTCCGGCCACGCCAAGCCCGACGGCGTCCTGCTCGTGCCCCGTGCGGCGACGCTCGACTTCCTGCGGGTGCTGCCCGTCGGCGCGCTCTGGGGCGTGGGGGAGCGGACGGAGGCCGCGCTCGCGCGCTGGGGCATCCGGACGGTCGCGGAGCTCGCGGACAGCGACGTCGCGACCGTGCAGCGCGCGGTCGGCAAGGTGGCCGGCGCGCACCTGTTCGACCTCTCGTGGGGGCGGGACCCGCGACCCGTGCAGCCGCACCGCGAGGAGAAGTCGATCGGCGCCGAGGAGACGTTCGCCGAGGACGTCGCCGACCTCGGGGTCGTCCAGGCCAAGGTGCTCGAGCTCGCCGACCGGTGCGCGACGCGCCTGCGGCACAAGGAGCTAGTCGCCCGGACGGTGACCGTCAAGGTCCGCACGTCCGACTTCCGCACGCTGACGCGCTCACGGACGCTCACCACGCCGAGCGACGTCGGCCGCGAGCTCTACCTCGTCGCCCGCGAGCTCGTCGCCGGTGCGGACCTCGGCGGGCTGCCGGTGCGGCTCGTCGGCGTGCGCGCCGAGGGTCTCGAGCCCGCCGCGGCGACCGTCCGGCAGCCGACGCTCGAGGAGGCCGTCGCGGAGCCGACGCCCGACCGACGGGACGCCGAACGGGTGATGGACGAGGTGCGCGCCCGGTTCGGGGCCGCTGCCATCAGGACAGGTGTCCATTCATCCGACCCTGAGGCGCGCTCGACTACCACCTTCGTTCCCGCGGATCTATCCTGAACCCGTCACGGATCCACAGCCCAACGGGGGTCGGAATGCCTCTCTCCGAGTACGAGCAGCGCGTACTTGAGCAGATGGAGCGCCAGCTCACCTCTGACGACCCGCGCTTGGCCAACACGCTCACCCAGCGTGGCCGCCGGCCCGTCAGTCGGTACCTCATCGCCGGCGGCGGCGCAGCCGTCGGCCTGCTCCTGCTCGTGCTCGGTGCCGCGGGAAGTCTTCCGTGGCTCGGCGTCGTCGGTTTCGTCGTGATGTTCGCGGGCGTTGCGTTCGCGTTCGCCGACCCGCACCGCGGCGCGCGACGGCACGGCCCGCAGGGCGTCGTCCAGGCGGACGGTGCCGTCCGTCGGGCTCCGCAGGCGCGCAAGAGCGGTTTCATGTCGCGGCTCGAGGAGCGCTGGGACCGTCGCCGGGGTCAGCAGGGTCGCTGATCCGCCGCGCTTACTCCCGGGCGCACGCGACCGCGAGCACGCGGTCGCCGTTCACCGGGCGTCGTCACCAGTGAGTCGGTGGGCGCGCCCTCCCTCGTCCCGCGACGGGACGTCGTCCTGTCGCCGGACCTCTTCCTGTCGCGAGGTCGAGCCTCGTCTTCCTGTCGCGAGGTCGAACCCTCGCCGACCGGACGTCAGGACGAGGACCGGGACGCCCCCGTGAGCACCGACCCCACGCCGTCGACGATCTCGTCCGTCCACCGCACGAGCTGGTCGGGGTCCACGTCGCCCGGGACCGGCGCGTACCGCTGACGCTCGACGGTCCGCGCGAGCGCACGCAGGGCGGCCGCGGTGACCTCGTCGAGGTCGGCCCCCGACGTGGCGCGGACCTGGTCGTGCACGGCCGCGACCGCGTCGCGCGGTGTCGTCGAGTCCGACCACGACACTCCCTTCGCGGCGAGCCGCCGACGGGTCCGCAGCCAGGCGCGCTCGGGTGTCTCGTCGGCGCGGGTCCGCGTGCGACGCCGGACGAGCGACAGGCCGACGACGACGAGGACGAGCACGATCCCCCCGATGACGCCCACGCGGGTCCAGCTCGCGCCGGCCTCCTCCTGGGCGGTCGGGCCGGACGGCGCGGGTGCGGTCGTGGCGGCACCGGTCGGCGCGGCGGCCGCGGAGGGGATCGCCTCGTCGGGCTGGCTCGCGGGCGCGTCGACGGCGCTGAACGGGTCGCTCCAGACCGGCGGGAGCCCTGCCTGGATCGCGGGCGTCGGCTCGAACCGCACCCAGCCCTGGTCGGCGAAGTACAGCTCGGGCCACGCGTGCGACTTGCGACCGGTGACGACGTACTGGCCGTCGCCGTTCGCGTCGCCAGGGAGGAAGCCGACACCGACGCGCGCGGGGATGCCGAGCATGCGGGCCATGAGCGTCATCGACGTGGCGAACTGCACGCAGTACCCGCGCCGTGACTGCAGGAAGTCCCACACGGCGTCCTCGGTGCGCGCGGGCGCGATCCGGGTGTCGTACGTGAAGTTGGTGCCGGCCCGGAAGTAGGACTGCAGCGCCATCGCCTGCTGGTACGGGGTCTCGGCGTCGGCCGTGATCTCGCGTGCGAGGTCGGCGATCTGCTCGCGGTGGTCGGTGCCGGGCACCTCGAGGGAGGCGCCGCCGTCGTCGGGCGTGCCGACGGGCGCGTCCTCGAGGTCGTCCGGCATGAGGTCGGGGACCTCGACGACCATCGAGTAGCGCATGCCGTCGAAGGTGCTGCGGCGCCCGACGACCTCGTCGCGCAGCTCGTCGTAGCTCCAGCCGCCCTCGACGGTGACCGTACGGGGGAAGGTGCTCACGGGCAGGCGTCGTTCGCGGAGTGCGCCGACCTCGACGTCGACGGTGGCCAGGGAGCCGCGGGTGGCGTCCGGGGCGCCGCCGCGCAGGGCGGGGTCCGAGGCGAGGAGCTCGCCGGGCTCCCACGTGGACAGGTCGAGGGTGTCGTCGCGCTGCCACTCCCGGCCGTCGAAGGTCGTGAGCGTGAAGGCGCGCAGCGGGCCCACGATGCGCGCGGTGACGACGACGGCGTCGTCGGTGGGTGCGGGGACCGGGACCTCGAGGGCACCGGTCGCGTCCTCGTCCGGCTCGGCGCTCGCCTCGGCGGCGGCGGCGTCCTCGGGCGACACGACGGTGTACCGCAGCACGACCTGACCGGAGCGGGTGCCGAGGCTCTCGCGCAGGTCCAGGTTGTCGGACAGCTGGAGAGGACCGACCGGGCCGTTGCCGAACGTGGGCAGCGCGAGCGACGCCCATCCCGGCAGCGCGGCGACCACGGGACCGGCGACCAGCGCGAGCACGACGACGGCGACGGCTCCGGCGAGCGCTCCGCCGGTCCGACGGGCGCGGTCGCTGTGCGCGGTCGTCGGCGTGGCGCTGAGCGCGAGCAGCAGCAGGTAGGCGAGGCCGGTCCAGGCGACCGCCCAGCTGCTCGCGGGGAAGCCGAGCACCACCGTCGGCGTCCACAGCGCGAGGAGCGGGATCCCGGCGAGCGCGGGGATGCCGATCCCGACGGCCACGAGGTCGGTGACGAGGAGCACGGTGACGGCGCCGGCGACGACGAGCAGCTCGGCGGGTCGGACGCCCGCCATCGGGACCAGCGACGCGTTGATCACAGCGGCACCCTCACGGGCGGTCGCGAGCGTGCGGTCGAGCGAGCCGAGGTCGGGCAGGACCTGGATGCGGCCCGGGGGAGCGCCGTACCGGACGAGCAGCCCGGCGGCGAGGACGACGAACCCGACGAGGGTCGGTGCCCACCAGGACCGGGTGACGGCGCGCGTGCCGGCCACGACCCCGGCGACGAGGAGCACCGCGACCCAGGTGACGGTGAGCCAGCGGCCGGGCTCGATGAGGTTGGACAGCGCGGTGACGGCGGCGCACGTCGCGATCGCGCACAGCGCGGTGGCGATCAGGCTGCGGGGGCCGCGCGGGACGCGCCCGGGGGCGGCGTTCACCGGGCGCTCCCGAGCAGCCGCAGCCAGCAGCCGACGATGTCCTCGCCGGGGGAGACCGTGCACGCGCGCCATCCCGCCCGGCGCAGGGCGTGCACGGTGTGCTGCGCCTCGCGCTCGTGCGCGGGCGACGCGCCGTCGGCCCGGACGACGGCCCAGCCCTGGGCGTCGTCGGCGACGTGCGCGAGCGCGGCGCGCGCGCTCGCGCCGAGCGGGCCCAGGACCGCGAGCACGATCTCGCCGCCCGCGTCGGTCGTCTCGAGCAGGTGCGCCGCGTCGAGCAGGTGGCTCTCGGCCTCGTCGGACGTGCGAGGCGCCTCGAGGTCGACGGTCGAGTCGAGCAGCGCGGTGCGTGCGGTCGGGCCGGTGCGCGCCTGGTGGAACGTCGACGGGGTCCCGGCCCGCCCGCCGACGAGCCGGACGGGGTGGCCGCCGTCGAGCATCGCGAGCGCCATCGACGCGGCGAGCGAGATGGTCCACTCGAGCGCGGTCAGCTTCGCGGGCAGGTCGAGGAGCACCGACACCGGGCGCATCCCGGCGCGCTCGTCCGAGCGGACCATGAGGGCCCCGCGGCGTGCGCTGCTGCGCCAGTGCACGCGACGCAGGTCGTCGCCCTCGCGGTAGTCGCGCAGCGACGCGTCGTCCGTCGACGGCGTGCGGGCCCCGAGCGCGACGCGGTCCGGCTCGCCCACGAGCACGTCGGACGCGGTGGGCAGCGGGACGACGGCGGGCCACACGACGACCTCGGCGTGGTCGCCGAGCGTCGCGCTGGACCGGGCCACGCCGAACGGGTCGCCGCGCGTAACGACGAGCGGGCCGAGCTGCCAGCGCCCGCGCCGGGCCGCGTCGACCTGGTAGGAGACGGTGACCTGCTGCGGCGATCGCTGGACGCGCGCGCGCAGCGGACGCCCGCCGGAGAGCTCGGTGGCCGCCTGCTCGGAGAACCGCAGACCGGCGAGGCGCACGCGCGCGGCGGGGTCGGACGCCTTGATCCGCACGTCGACGCGCGCGTGCTCACCGGCGTGGACCGGGTTGGGCTGGACGTCGCGCGCGACGGCGAGCCGGTGCCGCCCGCGGCCCGGGTCGAGCATCCCGACGAGGACGCACGCCCCGACGACGAGCAGCACGACGAGCGTGCCGATGCGCACGAGGTCGACGGCACCGAGCCCGACGCCGAGGAGCCCGAGGGCGACCCCGCCGAGCCCGAGCGCCCAGCCTCGACGGGTGGGCCGCAGGCCCATCAGCCGATGGCGCGTCGGGCGCGCGAGGCGGTCGCGGTCAGCGACGCGGGCACGGGGAGCGGCGTGCGCTCCACGATGTCGGCGACGATGTCGCTCGTGCTGCGCCCGGAGAGCCGGGACTCGGTGCTGGGCAGGAGGCGGTGCGCGAGCACGGGCTCGGCGAGCCGCTGCACGTCGTCGGGCAGGACGTGGTCGCGCCCGTCCATCGCGGCGACCGACTTGGCGGCGCGCAGCAGCTGGATCGCGGCGCGAGGGGAGGCCCCGAGCCGCAGCCCGTGGTCCTGGCGCGTCGCGGTGACGAGGTCGACGACGTACCGCTTGACGGCGGGTGCGGCGAAGAGCCGGCGCGTGGTGCCGATGAGCCGGGCGACCGCCTCGGCGTCGGTCACGGGGCGCAGCTGGTCGAGCGGGTCGGACGTCTCCTGCAGGTCGAGCATGTCGAGCTCGGACTCGACGCTCGGGTACCCGACGGTGAGCCGTGCCATGAAGCGGTCGCGCTGCGCCTCGGGCAGCGGGTAGGTCCCCTCCATCTCGACGGGGTTCTGCGTCGCGACGACGAGGAACGGCCGGGGGAGCGGGTAGGTGCGGCCGTCGACGGTGGCCTGCGCCTCCTGCATGCACTCGAGGAGCGCCGACTGCGTCTTGGGCGAGGCGCGGTTGATCTCGTCGCCGATGACCACGTGCGCGAAGACGGGTCCGGGCCGGAACTCGAACTCGTGCGTCTGCGTGCGGAAGATGTTGACGCCGGTGAGGTCGCTCGGCAGCAGGTCGGGCGTGAACTGGATGCGGCCGACCGGGCAGTCGATCGTGCGCGCGACCGCCTTGGCCAGCGTCGTCTTGCCGACGCCGGGGACGTCCTCGAGGAGGATGTGCCCTTCCGCGAGCAGCACGGCGAGCGTGGTCCGGACCAGGTCCGGACGCCCGGTGACGACGGACTCGATGCCGGCGCGCATCCGGTCGGTGGTGTCGACGACGTCGTCGAGCTCGCTCGACGACGGCACGGCCTGCAGCATGACGCCTCCCTTGGCGGAACTGTGACGAGCCTAAAGGAATCAGGCCCGCGCCGACCGGGAGTCCTTCCCCCACTTCCCTCCACCGGCGGGCGAAACCTCACCACGTCCCGCCCGGGGGCGTGTGCCGAATCGCGGAGTTCCGCCCGAAGAGCGCGGTTCTCGTCCCCGGCGCGACACGCCCCAGACGGGTGAACCCCCAATTCCGCTCCACTTCCCTCCACCGCCCCTGACCTGCACCTTCACCGTTCCCGACGGGTGAATTCACGCGCCTTTCCAGTGGCGGGTGGAGGGAAGTGGAGTACCGTGGAGGCACGTGGTGAGGCGGGGAGAACCCGCGACAGGGACCGGGAGGGAGGCGTGGTGACGCATGACTCGTCGACCGGCCTCTTCGGGTCCTTCGCGCCCTTCCTCGGGACGTACACACCGCGCCTGGACGACAAGGGCCGGCTCATCCTCCCGGCTAAGTTCCGCGGCCAGCTCGCCCCGGGGCTCGTCATGACGCGCGGGCAGGAGCGCTGCCTCTTCCTGCTGCCGATGGACGAGTTCCGTCGCATGCACGACCAGCTGCGGCAGGCGCCGGTGACCAGCAAGCAGGCGCGCGACTACCTGCGCGTGTTCCTGTCGGGGGCGAGCGACGAGCTGCCCGACAAGCAGGGCCGCATCTCGATCCCGCCGGTGCTGCGCAAGTACGCCGGGCTGGACCGGGACGTGGCCGTCATCGGCGCGGGCACCCGCGTCGAGATCTGGGACCTGCAGGCGTGGGAGACGTACCTCGCCGAGCAGGAGGCCGGCTACGCCGACACGGCGGAGGAGGTCTTCCCGAACGGGCCGTTCTGAGCACCACGGCCCACGTCCCGCCCCTGCCCGTCCCACGAACCCTCGCTCCGCCCGTCGAGACCTCCCCCCGTCCGCTCTGGCGCACTTCCCCGGTGCCAGAGGGTCGGTGGGGGATCTGGCCGGACGGCGGAGGGACCGTCCGACCACCACCCCACACCCCCGAGACCGGGGACACCCGTACCCGCATCCGGCGCACCGGAAGGAGGCAGCGATGGACGAGCGACGCGACGACGCCGCCACCCGGCACACGCCGGTCCTGCTCCAGCGCTGCCTCGACCTGCTCGCGCCCGCGCTCGCCGCGGAGGGTGCCGTCATGGTCGACTCGACGCTCGGCATGGGCGGGCACACCGAGGGCGTGCTGCGCGCGTTCCCGCACGTCCGCGTCGTCGGCATCGACCGCGACCCGCAGGCGCTCGACCTCGCGGGCCGCCGGCTCGCGCCGTTCGGCGAGCGGTTCACGGCGGTGCACGCGGTCTACGACGAGATCGGGGACGTGCTCGACGACCTCGGCCTCGCGCACGTGCAGGGCGTCCTCATGGACCTCGGCGTCTCGTCGCTGCAGCTCGACGAGCGCGAGCGCGGCTTCTCCTACGCCCACGACGCACCGCTCGACATGCGGATGGACCCCACGCGCGGTCTCACCGCGGCGGACGTCGTCAACACGTACGAGGAGCGCGAGATCGCGCGCGTCCTGCGCGAGTACGGCGAGGAGCGGTTCGCGCCGCGCATCGCCCGCTCGATCGTCCGGGCACGTGAGAAGGCGCCCCTGGCCCGCACCGGCGAGCTCGTGGACCTGGTCCGCGCGGCGATCCCGGCGGCGACGCGCAAGACGGGCGGTCACCCGGCCAAGCGCACGTTCCAGGCGCTGCGCATCGAGGTCAACGGCGAGCTCGAGGTCCTCGAGCGGGCGCTCCCGGCGTCGGTCGAGGCCCTCGCCGTCGGCGGCCGGATCGTCGTCGAGGCGTACCACTCGCTCGAGGACCGTCTGGTCAAGCGGACGTTCGCCGCGGGCGCCACCTCGAGCGCCCCGCCCGACCTGCCGGTCGAGCCCGAGACCCACGCGCCGTACCTGCGGCTCGTCACGCGCGGTGCTGAGGAGGCCGACGAGGCCGAGCTCGCCGCGAACCCCCGCTCGCAGTCCGTGCGCCTGCGCGCCGCCGAGCGGACCCGACCGACCCCCGACCACCTCCGTGGTGGCACCCCTGGCAGGAGGGCAGCATGAGCGCAGAGGCGATGGCGCGGGTCAGCGCCGCTCGGGCGTACCCCGCGGCACGGCCGCAGCCCGCACCGGCACCGCGGCTGCGGCTCGTCCGGGCACCGCAGACGGCGCGCACGCGCGTGCCGTTCGTGCTGGCCTGCATGGCCGTGCTGACGCTCGCGCTCGTGTCGGCGCTGCTGCTCAACACGCAGATGGCGCAGGGCGCGTACGAGAAGTACGGCCTGACGAACGAGCTCGGCCGGCTCAACCAGGACGCGAAGGACCTCCAGGCGCAGCTCGACCAGAAGGCGTCGCCGGCGCAGCTCGCCGCGGCGGCGCGTGCGCTCGGCATGGTGCCCGCCGACGGCACCGGCTGGGTCCGGGTCGCCGACGGCACCGTGCAGGGCTCGCCGGCGCCGGCAGCCGCGGGCGGATGACGACGCGCGTCGGCGGGTCGCCGCGGGTCCAGCCCCGTCGCCCGCAGACTGGGGGCATGCCACCGCACCGCACGTCG
>NZ_BHYL01000089.1 GCF_003851725.1 Cellulomonas algicola
GGCGGCCACCACGGCGGCCCGCACCCGCGTCACGGCGGTCGCCGCGGCGGCCGGGCCGGTCGCGGCGACATCCGCGCCGCGATCCTGCTGCTGCTCGCCGAGCAGCCCATGCACGGCTACCAGCTCATCCAGGAGATCGGCACGCGGTCCGAGGGCCGCTGGCGGCCCAGCCCGGGCGCCGTCTACCCGGCGCTCGCGATGCTCGAGGACGAGGGCCTCGTGACCCTGTCCGCGCAGGGCGGCCGCCGGATGGCGAGCCTCACCGAGGCGGGCGCCGCGTACGTCGAGGAGCAGCGCGACGCGCTCGGCGCGCCGTGGCTCGACGCCCAGGAGCGCCCGGTCCACCCCGGCCGCGCGCTGCGACCCGCCCTGGAGGCGCTCTCGGGCGCCGCGGTCCAGGTCGCCCGGACGGGAACCCCGGAGCAGGCGACGGCCGCGCTCGCGATCGTCGAGCGCGCGCGGCGCGACCTCTACCTCGTCCTGGCCGGCGAGCCGGTCGCGACGGATGACCCGACGGGCGAGACGGCGACGCCCGAGGCCTGAGCGCGCGACGCCGCCGGCGCGGTGCGCCCGGGGCGCCCGCACGACGACGAGACCCCCGGTGCACCCGCACCGGGGGTCTCGCGCGTCATGACCGACGGGCGCGGACGGCCGGGGACGGGCGTGCCGCCGGTGTGACGAGCGTGACGCCGGGGCGTCGCGTCGCGTCGTCTATCCTGGGACCTGGTTCACGAGCTGCAGCGTCAAGTACCCGGCTGGCTGCACGGCAACCCTCCTGATCGAGCGGGGTGCCCCGGGGCGAGAACCGGTGGTGCGTCACGGCGGCGCCCACAAGTCGACCGGCGCCCTGGCGCCCGAGGAGGACGCATGACCCCGCAGCCCGTCGCCCGCGCGCTCGTCGCCCGGCCGATCGGTGCGCCCGCCCGCGTGACATATCCCGACAGTGCTGGTCGGAATTTGACACGTGTCCAGGACCTTCGCTTCACTGACGCCACCGCCCGGCACTCCGTCGCCGGCGCGCGAGGAAGAGGTCGATCGATGGACACCCGCGAGGCCCGCACCATGACCGCCGCCACGGCCGTCATGTGTCGCATGCCCGCGTGTCCGGCGACCCACGGCCAGCTGGTCTGACACCGGCACAGCGCCGCCACCGTCGCACCTGAGCCGCCGGCGCACCGCGCCGTGCGCCTCGACCGACGGCACCCCGCCGTCCTCGTCCCACCGCCGCACCGGCCCACGGCC
>NZ_BHYL01000090.1 GCF_003851725.1 Cellulomonas algicola
CACGAGGTGCTGCTCCAGGTCGAGGCGCGCCGCGCGCACGTGCTCGCCGGGACGGGTCAGCCGGACCGCGCGGAGGCGCTCGCGCTCGCGGTCGCCGCGGCCGCGCGCGAGGTCGAGCGCCCGGACCTCGCGATCGAGCAGAGCACGCTCGCGGCGCAGCTCATGGCGTCGCGCGGCCGCGAGCTCGAGGCCGTCGAGGTCGCCGAGGCCGCGCTCGGGCTCGTCTACCCCGACGCCGCTGTGTCGCGGCAGCACCGCGCGCTGCGCCGCCACCTGCGCGCCCAGCTGCTCGACCTCACGTCACGCCTGTCCGCCGCGCTCGGCGAGCAGGACCGCGCCGTCGCGCTCGCCCGCGAGGCCGTCGACCTCGCGAGCGGCCCCGCCGAGCCCGGCGCCGAACCCGACCCCGGTGCGGCCGCGGTCGTCGCGCGCCTCGCTGGGCTCGTGGAGGACGACGACGCCGTCGAGGCCACCCGCCTCTACGCGCACGCGCTCGACCTCGCCGAGCGCGCCGGTCAGGACGCGTTCGCGCAGGTCGTGCGGCGCGAGCGGGTCGCGGCGCGGTTCGACGCCGACGGGGTCGACGCCGCGCTGCGGGACGTCGACGACGCCGCCCGGTCCAACGCGGCGGCCCACGCCCGCACGCTCGCCGACCCCGACGCGGCGGCGGCCTGGCAGGGCTGGGACTTCGCGTGGGAGGACGTCGTGCTCGCGGGCATGCGCAGCCGGGTGCTCGCGTCGGCGGGGCTCGTCGACGACGCGCTCGCGGCCGTCGAGGGGCTGCCCGCGCGGTGGGACGAGGTCGGCGGGCGGGTCGAGGCGATCGACGCCGAGATCCTGCGCGGCCGGCTGCTGCTGCACACTCCCCGCCCGGACGACGGCGTCGCCGCGCTCGAGTCCGCCGCGCTGCGCGCCCGCGCCGCCGGGGAGACGTCGCTCGTGCACTCGGCCGCCGGCACCGCGGCGAGCTGGCTCGACGAGTCCGGCCGTCCCGCGGAGGCGCAGGCGCTGTGGGACCGCCTGGTCGCGGACGTCTGACGACGTCGGGGCGAGGCCCGCGGGCTGCAGGGAGCGCCGTGCCCGCGGCGTGGGCGCGAACGTCAGTCGAGGCCGAGATAGCGGCTGACGGTGTGCTCCAGCTCGGCGAGCTCGTCAGGTCCGAGATGGTCGACGGGGTCTCCGTGGATGTGGTCGACGTCGACCGCCCGCAGCTGGTCGACGAGCAGCACGGTCGTCTGACCGGCGAGCTCGAGCTGCGGACGGAAGCGAGCTGGCTGCGCCCGAGTGCTGGTCGGGACCACGACGACGACCGACCAGGCCACACCTGTGGCGGGCGCGAGCACGACGCCGTAGCGGCGACCGCCCTGCTCGTGACCGCGCGCCGCACCGAGGTCGACGCGGTACACCGCGCCGCGGATCACCAGGCGTCGGGTTCGGTCGTCAGGTCCTCGTCGGCCAGGCGCTCCATGTCGTCACGGGCACCCTGCCACCACATCTCGCGGTCGAGGAGGGCGAGGCCGCGCTTGATCGCGTCGCTGGTCGAGGTGCCGTGCTCTGCGGCCCGCGCGAGCACGTCGAGCTCGGCGGGGCCGGGCCGGAAGCCGATCGTCTTGCTCATGCTTCGATGTTACACATCTGTGCAACAGAGGTTCGCGGGAACGAGATCGTGGAGGCAGCCCGCTCGGCGGCGCGATGATGGGGTGATGTCGAGGATCGCGGTCCGCACCCGGGTCACCCGGATCACCGTCGACGGCCCGCCGCGGCACGTCGAGGACCTGCTCGCCGCCGAGGAGCCGCTCGAGATCCGCGTCGGCGGTCGGTCGCTCGTCGTCACGATGCGCACGCCCGGCCACGACGTCGAGCTCGCGCAGGGGTTCCTGGTGTCGGAGGGCGTCGTCTCGCGTCGGGAGCACGTCGCCGCGGCCCGGTACTGCGCGGGTGCGACCGTCGACGGCGAGAACACGTACAACGTCCTCGACGTGACGCTCGGCCACGGCGTGTCCGCACCGGACGCCGGTCTGGAGCGTGCGTTCGTCAGCACGTCGGCGTGCGGGCTGTGCGGGAAGTCGAGCATCGACGCCGTCCGGACGCACTCGTGCTGGACCGTCGACGGCGACGACCTCGTCGTCCCGCCCGCGCTGCTCGCGACGTTCCCCGACCGGCTCCGCGAGCAGCAGGACGTGTTCGCGAAGACGGGCGGCCTGCACGCCGCAGCTCTGTTCGACGGGCGCACCGGCGAGCTGCTCGTGCTGCGCGAGGACGTCGGGCGGCACAACGCGGTCGACAAGGTCGTCGGCTGGGCGCTGGCCGCGGGCCGGCTGCCGCTGCGCGGGACCGTCCTCATGGTGTCGGGGCGCGCGTCGTTCGAGCTCACGCAGAAGGCGTGGATGGCGGGCATCCCGTTCCTCGCGGCGGTGTCGGCGCCGTCGTCGCTCGCCGTGGACCTCGCGCGGTCGGCGGGGATGACGCTCGTCGGGTTCCTGCGCGGGCCGTCGATGGTCGCCTACGCGGGTGCGGAGCGGGTGGTCGCGCCGTCGAGCGTCGCCCCGCCGTCGTCGGCCGACGCCCTCCCCGCCCCCGTCCGGCCGCAGCCCGTCGAGGCGGCCGCCCGATGACGCGTCGACCGCCCCTCGTCGACGCGGCCGCCGCGCCCTCGACGGAGGTGCACGCGCCCGCGTCGTGGGCCGTGGGCCTGCCGTCGGTGTCGAACGCGATGTCGTACGCGGTCGGGGAGATGGGCGCGGCCCGCGCCCTGCGGCTGCTCACGAAGCTCAACCAGAAGGACGGCTTCGACTGCATGAGCTGCGCGTGGCCGGACCCGGACCACCGCGGCATGGCGGAGTTCTGCGAGAACGGCGCACGCGCGGTGAGCTGGGAGGCGACGCAGCTGACCGTACCGACGTCGTTCTGGGCGGAGCACTCGCTGACGGACCTGGCCGACCGCTCGGAGTACTGGCTGGGGTCGCAGGGGCGGCTCGTCGAGCCTGTCCACAAGCCGGCCGGCAGCGACCACTATGTGCCCGTGACGTGGGAGGACGCGTTCCGGATCGTCGCGGACCGGCTGCGCGGGCTCGACTCGCCGGACCAGGCGGCGTTCTACACGAGCGGCCGCGCCGCGAACGAGACGGCGTTCGTCTACCAGCTCTTCGTCCGGGCGTTCGGCACCAACAACCTGCCCGACTGCTCGAACATGTGCCACGAGTCCACGGGCTCGGCGTTGGGCGCGACGATCGGGATCGGCAAGTCGACGGTCACGTACGCCGACTTCGCGCAGGCCGACCTCATCGTCGTCATGGGACAGAACCCGGGCACGAACCACCCGCGCATGCTCACCGCGCTCGAGGACGCCAAGCGGCACGGCGCGACGGTCGTGGCGGTCAACCCGCTGCCCGAGGCGTCGCTCAAGCGGTTCCGGAACCCGCAGACGGTTCGCGGGGCCGTCGGCCGCGGCACCGACATCGCCGACCAGTTCCTGCAGATCCGCAGCGGCGGCGACATGGCGCTGCTCCAGTGGGTCTCGAAGCGCGTGCTGGAGGCGGAGGACCGCGCGCCCGGCACGGTGCTCGACCACGCGTTCCTCGACGCCCACACGCTGGGCCTCGACGACCTCCGCCGGCACCTCGCGGACCTCGACGAGCAGGAGGTCCTGACGGCCACGGGCCTCACGGTCGCGGAGATGGACGAGCTCGCCGACCGCTACCTCGCGGCGAACCGCGTCATCGTCACGTGGGCGATGGGCCTGACGCAGCACCGCAAGGGCGTCGACACCATCAAGGAGATCGTCAACCTCCTGCTGCTGCGCGGGAACATCGGGAAGCCGGGTGCGGGTGCGTCGCCGATCCGCGGGCACAGCAACGTGCAGGGCGACCGGACGATGGGCATCTGGGAGCGACCGCCGGACGCGTTCCTCGACGCGCTGGCCGCCGAGTTCGCGTTCGAGCCGCCCCGGCGCCACGGGCTGGACTCGGTCGCGTGCGTCGAGGCGATGCAGCGCGGCGACGTGAAGGTCTGGTTCTCGCTCGGCGGCAACTTCGTCGGCGCGATCTCCGACACGCGCGCGGCCGAGGCGGCCGTGCGCGGCACCGACCTGACCGTCCAGGTGTCGACCAAGCTCAACCGCTCACACGTCGTCACGGGTGCGGAGGCGCTCATCCTCCCGACGCTCGGCCGCACCGACCTCGACCTGCAGGAGACCGGCCCGCAGTTCGTCTCCGTCGAGGACTCGGTGTGCGCGGTCCACGCGACGCACGGCCCGCTCCCGCCGGTGTCGCCGCTGCTGCTCTCGGAGATCTCGATCGTCACGCGCCTCGCCCGGGCCGTGCTGGGCGACGACGGTCCCGTCGACTGGGCGGGCTTCGAGCGCGACTACGACACGATCCGCGACTCCATCGCGCGCGTCGTGCCGGGCTTCGACGACTTCAACGCCCGCATCCGCCACAAGGACGGGTTCGTCCTCCCGCACGGGCCGCGCGACTCGCGCACGTTCCCGACGCCAAGCGGCAAGGCGCACATCACCGTCAACGACCTCGTGCCCGTCGAGTGCCCGCCGGGCCGGCTGATCCTCCAGACCGTCCGCGCGCACGACCAGTTCAACACCACGATGTACGGCCTCGACGACCGATACCGCGGCATCCGTCGGGGGCGTGACGTCGTGCTGGTGAACCCGGATGACCTCGACGACCTGGGCCTGGCCGACGGCGACCGTGTCGACGTGCACAGCGAGTGGCCCGGCGAGCCCGACCGCGTCCTGCCGAACCTTCGCGTGGTCGCCTACCCGACATCCCGTGGCTGCGCGGCGGCGTACTTCCCCGAGGCGAACGTCCTGGTCCCGCTCGCGAGCACCGCGCTCGACAGCAACACCCCCGTCTCGAAGGCGATCGTCGTCCGCCTGGAGCGCCGGGCGACCGACCGCTGACCGCGCAGGCGTAGACACCAAAAACGCAAGCGCCGCGTTCATGCGTTGTGTTTCTGGTGTTTGTGGCTCTAGCGTTGGTCCATGCGTACGGCGTCGGATGCCTCCTGGGGTGAGGTGGATGAGCTCCTCACGACCGGAGAGGTCGCTCGTCTGCTGGGCGCGTCGCGGCAGCACGTCGTGAACCTGACCGAGCGCGGCGACCTGCCGTACGAGATGTCGGGCGCCCACCGACGAGTGCGCCGGTCCGACGTGGACAGGCTGCGGTACTCGACCCAGCGACTGTCCGCCGACCAGCGCCGGTCGCTCTACCTGGCATTCGCGACCGCCGGGAAGCTCGTCCTTCATCCTGAGCTCGTCGAGCTCGCCAGGGAGAACCTCGCGCACATGCGGACCAGGCACACACGCGGCCGCCCGGCGCAGTGGTTGGCGCAGTGGCAGCAGCTCCTGGACGGCCCCTTCGACGACCTCCTGCTGGCGCTCACGTCGCCGTCGCAGCGCTCGCGCGAGCTCCGGCAGAACTCGCCGTTCGCTGGTGTCCTGACCGAGGACGAACGCCTCGCCGCTCTGGACGCAGCCCGATGATGCGCTCCGACCTCGCGCACATCCTCCGAGCCGCGTCCACGATCACGAGCACGCCCGACATCGTCATCGTCGGGTCGCAGTCGATCCTGGGGTCGTTCGACGAGGACGACCTGCCGGACGAAGCGGTCGGCTCGATCGAGGCCGACGTCGCGTTCCTCGGCGTGGACGCCGCCAAGAAGGCTCTGGCCGTCGACGGTGCCATCGGCGAGGACTCGGGCTTCCACCAGATGTACGGGTACTACGCCCAAGGGGTCGAGATCGACGGCCTCATCGTGCTGCCTGTCGGGTGGCAGGACCGGTTGGTGCGAGGGGAGTCGCTGTCGTCGGCACCAGGACGTGCACTGTGCCTCGAACGGCACGACCTGGCCGTGTCCAAGCTCGCTGCGTTCCGCGAGAAGGACCTGGACTTCGTGCACGCGCTGCTCCGCGCCGGGCTCCTGGACCCGCCGGTCGTGCTGGAACGCCTGGACCTCGCCGATGTCCCGGGACCGCACGCGCGTCGGCTCCGGGCGTGGGTCGAGGCGGTCACCGCGCGACTTCAGGCGAGCGGGTGATCACCGCAACTGTCAGCCCTGGTCATCGCGGCGCGACGACCACCCTGCCCTCGCGGACGTCGACCGCCCAGGTCGTCAGGTCAGGCGTCACGTCCTTCGGCGTCTTGCCGCCGGTGTCCAGGCACTCGCCGGTGCGCAGGTCCCAGACCTGCTTGTGCATGGGCGAGGTGACGGTCGGGGTGTCGCCGACCGACCCGACGATGCCGCGCGCGACGACGTTGGCCCCCGCGAAGGGGTCGCGGTTCTGCACGGCGAGGACGGTGTCGTCAGCGAGCCGGAACAGCGCGACCTGCACGCCGTCGACGAGGGCGGCGGCCCCGCGCTCGGGGACGAGGGCGTCGAGCGCGCAGACGTCGGTGCTGAGAGCGGTGGCGGTCACCGGGTCACCTCCAGGGTGAGCGTGCGCGCGACGCGCGGGTCGTGGTGCGCGACCTCGCCGGGCTCGGCGGGGCGGACCTGCCCGCGCAGCGGCGTGTACGCCAGGTCGGGGTCGTGCGCGTCGGGGGCGTTGACGAACGCGGTGAAGCGGTCGAGCTTGTCGGGGTCCTCCAGCGCGGCGGCCCACTCGTCGCGGTAGTCGTCGACGTGCGCGGCGACGTCGGCCTCGAGGTCGGCGGCGATGCCCTCGCTGTCGTCGACGACGACGGCCCGCAGCGCCTCGATGCCGCCGGGGTACTCGGCGACGAACGGCGCGGTCCGCTGGAGCCGGTCACCGCGGCGGACGTAGAGCGCGAGGAAGCGGTCGATCACAGCGACGAGCGCGTCGTCGGTGAGGTCCTCCGCGAGCAGGTCGGCGTGCCGCGGGTTGGCCCCGCCGTTGCCGCCGACGTAGACGTTCCAGCCGCCCGCCGTCGCGATGACGCCGACGTCCTTGCCGCGTGCCTCGGCGCACTCGCGCGCGCACCCGGAGACGCCGACCTTGAACTTGTGGGGCGTCCGCAGCCCGCGGTAGCGGTTCTCCAGCAGGATGCCCATGCCGACGGAGTCGCGGACGCCGAACCGGCACCAGGCCGACCCGACGCAGGACTTCACGGCGCGCAGCGACTTGCCGTACGCCTGCCCGGACTCGAACCCGGCGTCGATGAGCCGCTGCCAGATCGCCGGGAGCTGGTCGATACGGGCCCCGAACATGCCGATCCGCTGCGCGCCCGTGATGCGCGTGTAGAGGCCGAACTCCGCCGCCACCGACCCGAGGGCCACGAGCTTCTCCGGCGTGATCTCTCCGCCCGGCACCCGCGGGATGACCGAGTAGGTGCCGTCCTTCTGCAGGTTCGCCATGACGTGGTCGTTGGTGTCCTGGAGCCCGGCGTGCTCGCGCTCCAGCACGTGCCCGGCGCGCAGCGACGACAGGATCGACGCGACGACGGGCTTGCAGACGGCGCAGCCGCGGCCGGTGCCGTGCGCGGCGACGATCTCGGAGAACGTGCGCGCCTCGCCGGCCGCGACGAGCGCGTACAGGTCCGCGCGGGGCATCGCGAAGTGCTCGCACATGGCCCGCGACACCTCGATGCCCGACGCCTCGAGCTGCGCGTTGACGATCTTCGTGACGACGGGGACGCACGAGCCGCAGACCGTGCCGGCCTTGGTGCACGCCTTGACCTCGCCGACCGTCGTGCAGCCGTGCTCGGTGACGGCCTCGCGCACCGTCCCGGCGGTGACGTTGGTGCACGAGCAGACGACGACGTCGTCGGGCAGGTCGGCGCCGGTGTCGGGCGCGCCGCCCTCGGGTGCGAGGAACGCGGACGGGTCGGCGCCGAGCGGGCGGCCCAGCATGGGACGCAGCTGCGGGTAGAGGGCCGCGTCGCCGACGAAGACACCACCGAGCAGCGTGCGCGCGTCGTCGGACACGACGAGCTTGCGGTAGGTCTTCGCGACGGGGTCGGTGAAGGTGACCTCGAGCGCGCCCGGTGTCAGGGCCAGCACGTCGCCGAACGAGGCGGCGTCGATCCCGACGCCCTTGAGCTTCGTGCCCTCGGGAGCAGGCGTGTACAGCCGCGGCCCGCCGAGCAGCCGGTCGACGACCACGTCGGCCATCGCGTTGCCCGGCGCGACGAGGCCGGTGCACTCGCCCTCGAACGACGCGCACTCGCCGATCGCCCAGATCGCCGGGTCGGACGTGCGGCACGACGCGCCGACGACGACACCGCCGCGCTCGCCGATCGCCAGGCCGGACTCGCGCGCGAGCCGGTCGCGCGGCCGCACACCGGTCGAGAAGACGACGACGTCGGCGGGGATCTCGTCGTCGCCCGACAGCCGCATGGTCGCGACGGCACCGTCGTCCGCCGCCGCGAGACCCGTGCAGCCGGTCGTGGTGCGGACGTCGATGCCGAGCCCGTCGACGAGCACCCGCAGCGCCTCGCCGCCGCCCGCGTCGAGCTGGACGTTCATCAGGTGGTCCGCGAACTCGACGACGGTCGCGCTCGCGCCGAGGTGCTGCAGCGCCGCCGCAGCCTCCAGACCGAGGACGCCGCCGCCGACGACCGCGCCGCGCAGCGGCCGCCCGAGCACCGCGGACCGGTCGGCGACCCAGTCGCGCAGCTCGTCGAGGTCGGTCAGCGTCCGGTAGCGGAACACGCCCGGCAGGTCCGTTCCCTCGGTGCGCGGCGTCCACGCCCACGACCCGGTCGCGAGGACGAGCTGGTCGTAGGGCAGCACCACGCCGGAGCGGGTCGTCACGGTCTGCGCGTCGCGGTCGAGCTTGTCGACGGCGTCGCCCGTGATGAGCGACGCGCGCGGGTCCTCCCACACGCCGGGCTCGAGCGCGAGGTCGGCTGGCGTGCGGTCCGCCGTGATCAGCTCGGACAGGTGGACCCGGTCGTACGGGGCCCACGGCTCGTCGCCGACGACGGTGACGTGCCAGCCGTCGCCGGGAGCGCGGTCGAGCAGGCCGGCGACGAGGCGGTGGGCGACCATGCCGGCGCCGACGACGACGACCCGGCCGAGTGCGGGCGGAGGAGAGGTGCGCATCGGAGTGGACTCCTGTGGGGACGAACGGTGCTGCGACCAGCATCCGTGCACGTCCGAGGCTCGCGACGGGCCCTTGGACCCACACAACCTCACAGGGTCCGGCGCCCCTCTGAGAGAAGATGCCGGACGTGACGGGCGGATGGCTCGCTCGGCGTGCGGCGCCGGTCGGAGGTCCCGATCCGCCTCGGAGCGCTCGCGGCACGATGTCGACGTGTTCACGCTCTACCTGCACGGCCGCCTCCGGACGACGCGCGCCGACCTCGAGGCGTTCCTGGCGCGCGCCCGCCCTGTGTACGAGGAGCCGGGCGGCATCCGGACGCGGCTGCAGTGGTCGCTCGACGACCCCGCGGTGTTCGTCGAGATCATGGAGTACGCCGACCGCGCCACCTACGACGCCGATCAGCTCCGCGTCGAGCAGGACCCGGCGATGCGCGCGCTCCTCACCGAGTGGCGCACCCACCTCGACGGCGCGCCCCGCGTCGTCGCGTACGTCGAGGCCGACCTGGGTAGGGGCTCGGCCGGCGGTCCTGCGTCCTAGTCGCCGCCCCCGCCACCGTCCGAGCCGCCTCCGTCGAAGCCTCCCGACCACCCGTCGTCGCCGCCCCCGGCATGGACGGACGAGCGGTGCGAGTCCTGGCCGGACCGGCGCGTCCTGCCGTCGCGTCGCGGGATGAGCGAGATCAGGATCGCGACGACGACGAACACCACGACGAGCGCGACGGCGCCCGGTGGGAACCCGGGGTCGGGTGAGGCGGCAGCGGCAGCGGCCGCGATGGTGAGCACGCGGTGTTTCTAGCGCACCGGCGCCTGCCGCGCGCGGGTTCAGGACATTCGTCCTGCAGACGGGTGACGCCGGACTGGGAAAGTCGGCTTGAAAGGTTTCAAGACGACGCGCGAAGGCGAGACGACGATGACCCGCACGGGAACGCGGTCCAGGGCCGACCAGGCGCTGCGCGAGGAGATCCTCTACTACTGCCGCGAGTCGGTCCGGACGGGCCTCAACTTCAACACCCAGGGCAACATCAGCGTCCGCGTGCACGGCGACGACGGCTTCGAGGGCGTCGTCATCACGCCGTCCGACGTCCGCTACGACGCCATGCGCCCCGACGACATGCTCGTCGTCGACCTGGACGGCACCGTGGTCGAGGGCGACCTGCTCCCGTCCACCGAGCTGCCCGTCCACCTCGCGCACTACCGGCGCCGACCCGACGTGCAGGCGATCGTGCACACCGAGTCGACGTTCGTGAACGTCCTCGGGACGCTCGGCCGGACGATCGACCCCGTCCTGCTCAACATGGTCCTGTACGCCAAGGGACCCGTGCCGGTCATGCCGTTCGAGTTCTCGACGTGCGCCGCGTTCGGGGAGCGCAGCGCGGCTCTCATGGGCGACGACGTCGACGCCGTCGTCTGGGCGAACCACGGGCTGCTCGCTGTCGGCGTCTCCCTGAAGCTCGCGTTCAAGGTCGCCGTCGCGGTCGAGGAGAACGCCGAGGTCCTCTTCCACGCGAGCCGCGTCGGCACCCCGCACGTGCTGGCCTACGACGCCATCGCGCTCCCGGAGGGCGCGCGCCTCCCCTGATGCCGCGCAGCCGGACCTCAGCCGTCGAGGTGCTGGCGGTCCGCCTCCGCGGCCTCGGCCGTGCGCCAGAAGCCGCGCAGGATCGCCTCCTCCGGCCCGAGCGGGTCGGTGTCGGCGCGGCCGTCGTCGTCGGCCGTCAGGGCCTTCACCTCGTCGTGGATCCGCTCCATCGACGCGTCGAGCGACGCGGCGACGTCGGCCGCCAGGCGCAGGGAGTCCGTGAGGTGCTGCGGGACCTGCCGGTGGTACTTGTAGAAGATCTTGTGCTCGAGGCTCGCCCAGAAGTCCATCGCGATGGTGCGCAGCTGGACCTCGACGATGACGTCCTCGACGCGGTCGGACAGGAACACCGGCACCTGCAGGATCAGGTGCAGCGACTGGTAGCCGTTGGGCTTCGGGTGCGCGATGTAGTCGCGCTCCTCGAGCAGCGTGAGGTCCGCCTGGCCGACGAGCATGTCGCGCACCCGGTAGATGTCGGACACGAACGAGCAGGTCACGCGCACGCCCGCGACGTCGAACATCTGCTCGCGGATCGCGTCGGGCGTGAGCGGGATGCCCTTGCGACGGCACTTCGCGAGGATCGACTCGAACGACTTCAGCCGGGAACCGACGTGCTCGACGGGGTTGTAGTCGCGCATGTGCTTGAAGTCCTCGCGCAGGATCGAGAGCTTCGTCATGACCTCGTCGATCCCGAACTTGTACGTGAGCACGAGGCGCCGCAGGTCCGTCATGAGCGCGCGGATCTCGGCGGGGTCGGGCACGGGGTGGTCGGGGCCGAAGGAGGCTGTCTCGGTCACCCGTCCACGGTACGTCGCGGCCCCGGGCCCTTCCGGGCCGGAGGTCCGGGGTGCCGGGGTGCCGGTCACCGACGCCTCCGACGCGGCCGGCGCTACGGCGCGGGCACCCGCGAGACCGTGAACGGACCCGGTGCCTCACCCGCGGCCCGCTCGCCGAACTGGCTGTTCACGACCAGGAGCGACCGCCCGACGAGCGCCGCGGTCGTGGGGTCGTCGAACGACGGGTCGGTCGTGCGGCTGACGACCGTCCCGGACCGCAGCGACCGGTCGAGGTCGACGCGCACAACGTACCCGACGTCACCCTGCCGCTCGACGGCCCAGAGCGTGCGGTGCTTCAGCACGAGGCCGTCGCCGGCCACCGTCGCGCCGCCGAGGTCGATCGCCGCCACGGTGCGGTCCCGCAGCCCGACGGCGAAGAGCGTCGCGGTGTTCGACTGCGCGAGCACGGCCGTCCGACCGTCGCCGGAGATCGCGATGCCGTTGACGTTGAACCCGGCCTGGTACTGCAGCGCGGTCCCGGTGAAGTCGAGGAACACCGGAAGGGTGCGCTCGGCGGGCGTGGCGCGCAGGTCGCGCGCGTCGATGCGGTAGAGGGACGGCCGCTGCGAGTCGGTCGCGTACACGTCGCCGCGGGGGCTGATCGCGACGTCGTTGACGAACGTCGGCGCACCGGTCGGCGCGACGAGCCACGAGCCGACGAGCGCGCGCGTCCTGACGTCGTACGCGAGGACGCGACCGGTGGCCCCGCCCGCGACGACCAGCGTCCACCCGTCCGTCTTCATGCCGACCGCCGACGTGCGCCCGTCGGCGCCACCGGTCAGGAACGGCGTGGCCGTCGGGTCGTCGAGGTCGCCGCGGTAGACGGTGCCGTCGGTCGTGCTGCCCACGTAGAAGTCGTCGCCGTGCACCGCGACGCCCTCGGGGTAGACGTCGTCGGCCGCGGGGCCGACGGGGTCGAGCAGGTAGCTCGTCGGCCGGTCGTGCCCGTGCCCGCCGCCGGGCCCGTGACCACCGCCGTGACCGCCGCCGTGCGCGATCGCGGCGGCCGGGGCGGCGACGACCAGCGCCGCGGCGAGGAGCCCTGCGGCGAGACGTCGGGTGCTGCGTCGGACGGTCATGGCGGTCCCCCTCGTCGACGTGTTCGACGGCGACCGTGCGCGGTGGGCGCGGCGTGCGTCGTCGCGCGCGGAGCCTTCGCGAGGGTAGGTCGGCGCGCCCGCACCCGCATCCCGGAGCGGTGAATCGGATCGCCGCGCCCGGCCGTCGCAGAGGAGGATGGCCGCATGAGCACCCCGACCCTCGACCGTCTGACCTCCGACCTCACGACCGCCATGAAGGCGCGGGACTCGTTCCGCACCGGCACGCTCCGCCAGCTCGTCGCCGCGGTGCGCGCCGAGGCCAAGGCGGGCCCCGTCGAGAAGGACCTCACCGAGGACGACGTGCTGCGCGTGCTGGCCCGCGAGGTGAAGAAGCGCCGGGAGAGCGCGGAGATCTACACGACCGCGGGCGCCGACGAGCGGGCCGCGAACGAGTCGGCCGAGGCCGACGTCGTCGAGGAGTACCTGCCGCAGCAGCTGTCGGACGACGAGCTCGCCGCGCTCGTGCAGGACGTCGTCGCCGCCACCGGCGCGAGCAGCCTGCGCGACATGGGTGCCGTCATGAAGGAGGCGACGGCCCGCGCCGGGCTCAGCGCCGACGGCAAGAAGCTGTCCGCCCTGGTCCGCGCGGCGCTCGCGGGCTGACCCGGGCCGACCCTGGCTGACGCGGTCCGACGCCCGCCGCAGCCCGTCGGCGCCCCCTGCAGACGACGAGGCCCGGCCGTGGAGGGGTTCCCCTCCGGGCCGGGCC
>NZ_BHYL01000091.1 GCF_003851725.1 Cellulomonas algicola
CCGCGAGGCCGCCCTCGTGCAGCCGGTCCGCGGTCGCGACCACCCGCACGCGCGCACCGCGCCGCGCGAGCAGGGCGCCTGCGTGCAGCGCGTCTCCCCCGTTGTTCCCGGCCCCGGCGAGCACGACGACGCGCGCGCCGGCGAACCGGCCGCGACGCCGCACGACCTCGCGCACGACCGCGACGTGCAGCGCGAACGCGGCGCGCTCCATGAGCGGGACGCCCGCGTCGAGCAAGGGCTCCTCGGCGGCACGGACGGAGGCGGCGTTCCACGAGAGCAGCACGAGTCTCATCCTGGCGTGCGCGCAGGTAACGTGCCGAGCATGCGCTTCGGACTCTTCATCCCTCAGGGCTGGCGTCAGGACCTCACGGGCATCGAGCCCCGCGACCACTGGTCGGTGATGAACGGGCTCGCCCAGCACGCCGACCAGGGCGACGCCTTCGACTCGATCTGGGTGTACGACCACTTCCACGCGGTGCCCGAGCCCAACGGCGAGGCGACGCACGAGGCGTGGAGCCTCATCAACGCGTACGCGGCGACGACGTCGCGCGTGAAGCTCGGCCAGATGTGCACGTGCATGGCGTACCGCAACCCCGCCTACCTCGCGAAGGTCGCCGCGACCGCCGACGTGATCTCGGGCGGCCGCGTGCAGATGGGCATCGGCGCCGGCTGGTACGAGCACGAGTGGCGCGCGTACGGCTACGGCTTCCCGCGCGCGGGCGAGCGGCTCGCGATGCTCGACGAGGGCGTGCAGATCTTCAAGCAGCTCTGGACCAACGGGGTCGCCACCTTCGACGGGAAGCACTACCAGGTCGACGGCGCGCAGCTCGCGCCGCTCCCCCTGCAGGTCGACGGCCCGCCGCTGTGGATCGCGGGCGGCGGCGAGCAGAAGACGCTGCGCATCGCCGCCGAGCACGCGCAGTTCACCAACTTCGACGGCCACCCCGACGTCTTCACGCACAAGTCGGAGGTGCTGCGCGGCCACTGCGAGGCCATCGGCCGGCCGTTCGAGGAGATCACGCGCTCGTCGAACTTCAACGTCGTCATCGGCGAGACCGAGGCCGACGTCGACGACCGCATGGCCTGGGTCGAGGAGCACCTGTCGCTGACCGTGCCGAACAAGGCCCCGGAGGTCGCCGAGGAGTTCCGCAAGGGCGTGCTCGTCGGCACCCCGGAGCAGCTCGTCGAGAAGCTGAAGCACCTCGAGACGCTCGGCATGACGTACGCGATCACGTACTTCGCGGAGGCCGCCTACGACCGCTCGGGCATCGAGCTCTTCGAGCGCGAGGTCGTGCCCGCGCTGCGCTCCGCCTGACGGACGACGCCGGCGCGGGCGCTCCCGCTCGCGCCGGCGTCAGTCGCGCTCGGCGATCACCACGGCGGACGCGATGCCCGCGTCGTGCGAGATCGACAGGTGGAACCGTGCGACGCCGAGCTCGGCGGCGCGGGCGGCGACCGTTCCGGTGACCTCGAGCACCGGCTGCGACCCGGCCGTGCGCGGCACCTGCGCGTCGTGCCAGTGCAGGCCGGGCGGGGCGCCGAGCGACTTGGCGAGCGCCTCCTTGACGGCGAACCGCGCGGCGAGCGACGTCTCGGGCATCGCCCGCTCCGCGGGCGTGAACAGCTTCGCGCGCAGTGCCGGGACGCGGTGCAGGGTGTCGACGAACCGCGCGATGTCGACGACGTCGATGCCGACGCCGACGATCACGCGCGCCTCCCGACGCCCCGAGCCGGTCCCGTCACTCGACGGTGACGGACTTCGCGAGGTTGCGGGGCTGGTCCACGTCGAGGCCCTTGGCGGTCGCGAGCTCGCACGCGAACACCTGCAGGGGCACGACGGCGAGCAGCGGCGCGAGGAGCGTCGGCGCCTGCGGCACGTAGAACACCTCGTCGGCGTAGGGGCGCACGGCCTCGTCGCCGTCCTCGGCGATCACGAGCGTGCGGGCACCACGCGCGCGGATCTCCTGGATGTTCGACACGACCTTGGAGTGCAGCGAGTCGCGCCCGCGCGGCGACGGGACCACGACGAACACCGGCTGACCGGGCTCGATGAGCGCGATCGGGCCGTGCTTGAGCTCACCGGCGGCGAAGCCCTCGGCGTGGATGTACGCGAGCTCCTTGAGCTTGAGCGCCCCCTCCATCGCGACGGGGAAGCCGACGTGCCGGCCGAGGAACAGCACGGACTGCGTGTCCGCCATCCAGCGCGCGATCTCCCGGACGCGGCCCGAGCGGTCGATGACCTGCTGGATCTTGTCGGGCATCGCGCGGAGCTCGTCGAGGATCGCGGTGACCTCGTCGGCGAACTTGTTGCCGCGCAGCTGCGCGAGGTACAGGCCGAGCAGGTACGCGGCGGTGATCTGCGCGAGGAACGCCTTGGTCGACGCGACCGCGATCTCCGGGCCGGCGTGCGTGTAGAGCACCGCGTCGGACTCGCGCGGGATCGTCGAGCCGTGCGTGTTGACGATGGCCAGGACCTTGGCGCCCTGCTCGCGCGCGTGCCGGACGGCCATGAGCGTGTCCATCGTCTCGCCCGACTGCGACACCGCGACGACGAGCGTCTGCTCGTTGACGACGGGGTCCCGGTACCGGAACTCGTGCGCGAGCTCGACCTCGACGGGGATGCGGCACCAGTGCTCGATCGCGTACTTCGCGACGTGGCCCGCGTAGGCGGCGGTGCCGCACGCGATGACGACGATCTTGTCGACGGACCGCAGCACCGACTCGTCGATGCGGATCTCGTCGAGCACGAGGCGGCCGTGCGCGTCGGTGCGGCCCAGCAGCGTGTCCGCGACCGCGTGCGGCTGGTCGTGGATCTCCTTGTCCATGAAGGACGGGAAGCCGCCCTTCTCGGCGGCGGCGGCGTCCCAGTCCACGGTGTAGCGCCGTGCGTCGGCGGGCTTGCCGTCGAAGTCGGTCACGGTGACCGCGGTCGGCGTAATGGTCACGACCTGGTCCTGGCCGAGCTCGAGCGCCTCGCGCGTGTGCGCGATGAACGCGGCGACGTCGGAGCCGAGGAAGTTCTCGCCCTCGCCGAGGCCGACGACGAGCGGCGAGTCGTGGCGGGCGCCGACGACGACGTCGGGCGCGTCGGCGTGCACCGCGAGCAGGGTGAACGTGCCGTGCAGCGTGCGCGCGACCTCGGTCACGGCCTTGGTCAGGTCGCCCGTGCGGTCGTAGGCGCGCGAGACGAGGTGCGCGGCGACCTCGGTGTCGGTCTCCGACTCGAACTCCACGCCCTCGGCGAGGAGCTCGGCCTTGAGGGTCGCGAAGTTCTCGACGATGCCGTTGTGGATCAGCGCGAGCCGGCCCGAGACGTGCGGGTGCGCGTTGACGTCGGTGGGTCCGCCGTGCGTGGCCCACCGGGTGTGGCCGATCGCTGCGGTGGCCTCGGCGAGCGGGTGGGCGTCGAGCTCCTCGACGAGGTTCGCGAGCTTGCCGGCCTTCTTCGCGGTGTCGAGCTCGCCGTCGGGGCCGACGAGCGCCACCCCCGCCGAGTCGTACCCGCGGTACTCGAGCCGTCGGAGACCTTCGAGGACGACGTCCAACGGGCGGTCGCTCGCGGTCTGGGATCCGACGTAGCCCACGATTCCACACATGGCCGCGAGTCTAACGGGCGTGCGGCGGGTGACCGGCGGGGGTGAGCACCGTCACGGCGTGCCCGGACGCCACCACCGGACGCACGTCGGACGGTCGACGTCGTCGTCCGGCACAATCGTCCCGTGCCACCGTCGCTCACCCCGGCCACGCCGTACGTCGACCTGGACCGCGACGCGTGGCGTCGGCTCTCGGCCTCGACGCCGCTGCCCCTCACCGACGCGGACGTCGACCGTCTCGCCGGCCTGGGGGACCCGATCGACCTCGCCGAGGTCGACGCGATCTACCGGCCCATCTCGCGCCTGCTCGACCTGCACATCGAGGCGACCCGCGGCCTCCACGCGGCGTCGAGCACGTTCCTGCGCGAGGACGTCGGCGGCACGCCGTTCGTGATCGGCGTCGCCGGGTCCGTCGCGGTCGGCAAGTCGACGACCGCCCGGCTGCTGCGCGAGCTCCTGGCGCGCTGGCCCGCGACGCCGCGCGTCCAGCTCGTCACGACCGACGGGTTCCTCTACCCCAACGCCGAGCTCGAGCGGCGCGGGCTCATGGAGCGCAAGGGTTTCCCCGAGTCGTACGACCGGCGCGCGCTGCTGCGGTTCGTCTCCAAGGTCAAGGCCGGCCGCCCCGAGGTCCGGGCGCCCGTCTACGACCACCTGACGTACGACATCGTCCCCGGCCGCGAGATCGTCGTGAACCGCCCCGACGTGCTGGTCGTCGAAGGTCTCAACGTGCTGCAGCCCGCGCGACCGACGAGCGAGGGCACGTCCAACCTGGCGGTCAGCGACTTCTTCGACTTCTCGATCTACGTCGACGCCCGCACGACCGACATCCGCCAGTGGTACGTCGACCGGTTCCTGAGCCTCCGCTCGACCGCGTTCGCCCAGCCCGAGTCGTACTTCCACCGGTACGCGTCGCTCTCCGACGACGAGGCCGTCGAGCGCGCCGAGCGCATCTGGGACACGATCAACGCGCCCAACCTGCAGCAGAACATCCTGCCGACCCGCAGCCGCGCGACTCTCGTGCTGACGAAGGGCTCCGACCACTCCGTCGAGCGCGTGCGCCTGCGCAAGCTCTGAGCGTCCGAGGCTCCGTGCGTCAGCGGCCCGACGGCGGACCCGTCGGCGTGACCCGCTCCACGGGGAACTCGGTCGTGTCCGTCTCGTGCAGAGCGTCCAGCGCCGCGAGCACGTCCGCGACCGGCGCGCCGCACGCGTCGGTCGGCCACACGGGCCGAACCGCTCGCCCGAGCGCGTCGACCAGCCACAGCACCGTCGGCACCGCCCCCGACGTCTCGCACGCTCCCGACGGCTCCTGCGACGGCCGCTCGAGAGCGGCGAGCAGCGGGGCGAGATCCCCCTCGCGCCGGCTCTCGGTCACCGCCGCCCACGTGCCGGACGCGGACTTGAGCGTGCCGGACGCGGAGCACACGAGCACGCTCGACGCCGCGAAGTCCTCGGGCACGGCGCCCGGCGTCGCGGCCGGACCGGTCTCCTCGGCCGCGGCCGTCCGGTCCTCGAGCACGAGCCCGAGCTCGCGGACGACCTCCGGGTCGAGGCAGTCCGCCTGCACCGCGACCCGCGCCTCGGCCTGCCGCGTCACCGTCGGCGCACTCGCGCACCCGCCGGCCGCGGCGATCCCGGCGACGACGAGCGCGGCCACGCCCCCGCGTACGCCGGACGACCGCCGACCCCGTCGTCGGGACGTGCGTCTCTCGTGCGGTTCCCCTGCCATGTCTGCCCCCTGTCGTATAGCCCCGCGGACAGCAGGCCGGGAGGCCACACGGGTCGCAGGGAGTGCCGACTGCCCTGTCGACCCGAGACGAGCGTAGGCACGCTCCGGCGCGCACGTCGCGGTCGACACCGGATCGTTAGCAGCCGCGGTCCGATCGTGAGCAGACCGTGACCCGGGGACGTCAGGCGACGGCGTCGTCCTCGGCCACGGCGCGGCGGTGCGCCGACGCCTCGACGCTGCGCAGCGGCACCGCGGGGGCGTGGTGGACCCGGGCCCGGCGGCGCTGCGCGAGAGCCTGGTAGCGGCGCAGCAGCCAGTCGATGACCACGCCGAGCAGCACGCCGCCGACGACACCCACGACCACCGCGAGGATCGGGTTGTGCCCGAGCCACGCCGCGGCACCGATGCCGATCGCCGTCGAGTAGACGCCCCACGTGAGCGCGGCGAGCGCCGCGAGCGCGCTGAACCTGCGGCGGCTGTACCCCAGCGCGCCCGCGGTCATGTTGACCGCCACCCGGCCGACCGGGATGTACCGCGCGGCGATGATGAACGACGCCCCGCGGTGCTCGAGCGCGCGCTCCGCCCAGTCGATGGTCGCCTGCGCCCGGGCCGAGCGCAGGAAGCGGACCTCGCGCACCTTGACCTTCGTCCCGATCTGGTACGCGATCTGGTCACCCGTGAACGCGCCGGCGGCGGCGACCAGGATCACGAGCACCAGGTTCGGCTCGCCCTGCGCCATGGCCAGCGTGGCCAGCGCGATGACGACCGACTCGCTGGGGATGGGCGGGAAGAACCCGTCGATCGTCGCGAAGAGGTACAGCACGACGAAGACCCACGGTGAGCCCACCAGGGCCAGCACCCATGCCTCCACGCGTCCTCCAGGTCGTCGGGCGCCGGCCTTGCGGACCGGCGTCGTGACTCCCACGGTAGGACCCGGGGCAGCGCCGCCGATATAGGGGACACCCCCGGATCATCCCTGAGGTCACCCCGAACGAGCCGTCGGGTGCAGGCAGGTCGGACCGCCCTCCTCCTCCGGGGGGAGGCCCCGGCGGCGCCGACGTGGCAGGACGGCGCCGACCGGTCAGGACGCGGGGCGCTGACCTCCGACGGGGTCCCCGTCCGACGCCGGCTCGCCGTCGGCCGCCGACCCCGACGCGTCGACGTCGTCGGTCCGGGCCGCACCGGCCTCGACGTCGCCCGCTCGGGCGGCACCGGCCTCGACGTCTCCCGCACGTCCCGCGCCGCCGTCGGGGTTCGCCGCCGGCGCGCCCTCCGCGACGGGTGCGGCGTTGTCGGCGGCGTCGAGGTCGACCTCCGGGCCGGTCGCGGCGTGGGCGCCCACCCGGGGTTCCGCCGGGACGGGAGCGTCGTCGGATGCGGGAGCGTCGTCGGACGCGGGAGCGCCGTCGGACGCGGCAGGGTCGGCGGACGCGGCAGCGTCCGGCACGGCACCGTCGTCGGGCACCGCGCCGAGGTCGAAGCCGAGCGCCCGCGCCGCGGTCGTCGGGCGCGGCTCGCTCGCCCAGCGCAGCCCGAGGG
>NZ_BHYL01000092.1 GCF_003851725.1 Cellulomonas algicola
CGCGACCTGCCGCCGCGGACGCCCCCTGCGCCGCGCCGCCCGCCGCGCGAGCCTCGTCCAGCGCGCGCTGCGCGGCCGCCTTCGCCTGCTCGGCGGCGCTGACGGCACGGGCGGACGCCTCCGACGCGGCGGCTGCCTCGGTCGCCGTGACCTGCCCGGCCTGCCGGGCCTTCTCGGTCAGGCCGCGGACCGTCGCCATCTCCTGGTCACGTGCCCGGGCGACGTCCTGCCCGTGCACCAGGAACTCGTGGAGCTCCTCGGGGGTGCCCGCGAGGGCCGACTGCGCCGCCGCGTCGAGCGCGGCACCCGAGCTGTTGGGCGCCCCGGCGAGCATGGTCGCGACCATGAGCCGCTCGTCGGCGGCCTGGGCGAGCGGGAGCCCCGTCGACAGGAAGTCGGACCACGCCTCCGCGTCTCCCGCGAGCGCCTTCTGCGCCGCGGCCCGGGTCGCCGGCCCTCCGGCGTCGAGCGCCCGGGCGACGCGCAGACGCTCGTCCGCGGTCCACGCGGTCTTGTACCCGCCGTCGACGAACGCGCGCAGCGACTCGGCGGACCCGGCGAGCGCCGCGGTCGCGGCCGACCGGAGCGCGGGACCGTCGGTGCCGGCGAGCACCTGCGCCGACACCCGGTAGTCCGCGGCGACGGCGGTGCCGAAGCCGGACTCCACGAACGTGCGCAGGTCGGCGTCGGAGCCGACCAGCGCGGCCTCGGCGGCCCGCCGGACCGACGGGGTGCCCGTCGAGAGCAGGGAGACCACCCAGGGGCGCGCCTCCAGCACCTCGTCAGGCTCGGCCGCCAGGGCCGGGGTCGTGCCGAGCGTGACGCCCAGGACCACCGCCACCACACCAGCGCACAGCGCTCGCCACCCGATGCGTGCCACGAACTCCCCCTCCGGCGCGGCCGTCGTGGCTCCCCGCCACCACGACCGCGATCACCCAGCACCGACGACATCGACCAGGACCCGCTCGGACCAGCACGGCCAGAGGCAGGGCGACATCGCTGTCGGCAGCACCGGGACGTGACGGAGGGGGCATCCCGGCCGCGGGACGAGCGTCCTGCGGCGAGCGAGACATACCCCTCGGCGACGGATGTTAACCACTCCATGACCACGTTCGGCGGCATTCGGACGTCGTGGCGGTGAACAACTTCACCGCTGCCGCACGATCGCGGCAGCGGTGCCGCCCGCAGGAGGACCGCGGCGCCGGACCCGTTCGACCGGCCGGTGTGGGCGGGGGCGGGCACGATGGGGCCATGCGCCTGCCCGTGATGCCGCCCGTCGCTCCGATGCTCGCGAAGTCCGTCCCGACGATCCCCGACGTGGGGCACGTCGAGCCGAAGTGGGACGGGTTCCGGACGATCGTGTTCCGCGACGGCGACGAGGTCGAGCTCGGCAGCCGCAACGAGAAGCCGATGACGCGCTACTTCCCGGAGCTCGTCGAGGCGATCAAGGCGAACACCCCGGAGCGGTGCGTCCTGGACGGGGAGATCGTCGTCGTCACGGGCGACCGGCTGGACTTCGACGCGCTGCAGCAGCGCATCCACCCGGCGGCGAGCCGCGTGAAGCTCCTGAGCGGGACGACACCCGCGAGCTTCGTGGCGTTCGACCTGCTGGCGCTGGGCGACGACGACTGGACGCAGCGACCGTTCGGCGACCGGCGTGCGGCGCTCGTCGACGCGTTGAAGGACGCGCGCGACCCGGTGTTCGTGACGCCCGCGACGGGCGACCTCGCGGAGGCGCAGGACTGGTTCACCCGGTTCGAGGGTGCGGGACTCGACGGGGTCGTCGCGAAGCCGCTCGACGGCACGTACCAGCCGGACAAGCGGGCCATGTTCAAGATCAAGCACGAGCGGACCGCCGACTGCGTGGTGGCGGGGTTCCGCTGGCACAAGTCCGGCGACGTCGTGGGGTCGCTGCTGCTGGGGCTCTACAACGAGGCGGGCGACCTGCAGCACGTGGGCGTGAGCGCGTCGTTCCCGATGGCGCGCCGCAAGACGCTGCTCGACGACCTCGCGCCGTACCGGGACGTGTCGCTCGCGGAGCACCCGTGGGGGCGCTGGGCGGACGCCGAGGCGCACGCGGGCAACCGGCTGCCGGGCGCGGTGAGCCGGTGGAACGCGACGAAGGACCTGTCGTTCGTGCCGCTGTCGCCGGAGCTCGTGGTCGAGGTCGCGTACGACCACATGGAGGGCGACCGGTTCCGGCACACCGCGCAGTTCCGCCGCTGGCGCCCGGACCGTGACCCCGAGTCGTGCACGTACGCACAGCTCGAGACCCCCGTGACGTTCGACCTCGCGGAGATCCTCGGCCGCTGACGTGCCGAGGCGGTACCCGGCGGCCGCACGGAGAGCGGGTCTAGCGACGGCCGTCCACGACCGCGACGATCGCGTCGAACCACTCCCTGATCGAGACGCCGTCACGCCGCGGGTCGTAGGAGACGGTGGTCGAGACGATCCAGGCCGACGCCGGCACCTCACCGTCGCCGGCGTCGTCGAGCAGCCGGACGATCTCGCGTCGCAGGCCACCGACGACCTCCTCCCCCTCGGCCCGCACGAACGCGCGGACGACGTCGAGGGGGTCGTCCGCGTCCAGGTCGTGGTCCTGGTGGAAGTAGGCCTCGGCGAGATAGCGGATGTCGTCCCGCGGACGTGGACGGCGCCGCCCGTGACTCTGCCCCACCCGGCCCCCTCGGCTCAGCACACCCCGTCGCCGCTGTTCGGCGGCTCGTCGCCGCACCCTAGCGCTCGTCATCGGCGCGGTGACCGCACCCCGGCCCGCGAGCGGCGCCCGCGATCGTCAGCGGGCGAGGCGGCGGACCGCGTCGAGGACCACGTCGGGCAGGTCCGGGTCGGCGAGGACGCGGAAGTGACCGGGGGTCCGCAGCTCGACGTTCTGCGCACCGGCGAGCATCGACCCCTCGGGTACGTGCGGGTCCCAGCGCGAGAAGACGGAGACGATGCGCTCGTCGACGTCGACGACGCGCGCGAGCCCGACGATGTCGGGGTGGTCGGGTCGGAAGATCCGGAGGGACCGCAGCGGGAGGAGCCGGGCGAGCCGGGACCCGGCGAACGGTGTGGCGACGGCCACGACGCCGCACACCCGGTCGGCGACGGCGGGCTCGCTGAGCAGCCGCTTGCCGACGAGCCCGCCCTTGGAGTGCGCGACGACGACGACGTCGCGCAGGTCGCGGTCGAGGATCAGCTCGGCGACGACCCGGGCAGCCTCGGCGAGGTCCTGCACGTGGTAGCCGAGGCCGGGCACGACGTGCACCGGGTGCCCGGCCTGGAAGAGCCGGTGCGCGAGCGGCTGGAGGAACGGCCACGGCTCCATGACGCCGGGGACGAGGACGACCTCGGGCGTCGTCGGCCGGTCGGGCTGCAGGTAGCGGTCGGGCTCGCCGGGGTGCAGCACGCCGAGCACCTGGTACCACCCCGCGTAGGCGTAGTCGGCGACGCGCCACCAGGTGCGCCGCACGACGTCACCCGGCAGGGCGCGGCCGAGGGCGTCGCTCCCGGGCCGGTCCGGCGGCGGCGGTGAGGTGGTCACGACCGGACCACGTGCGCGCCGCTCGACGTCCCGCCGCGGCAGACCTCCGCGACGACGGCGGCCTGCGCGTACTGGACGACGTGCGCGGCGTCCGGCACGACGAGCGCGCGACCGTCGGGGGCGGTGTCGGCGAGCCGGCGGACCCACGCGTCGGACGCGATCGGGTCGCGCGCGCCGCGGACGACGACCACTGGGCAGCGGGTCTCGGCGACCGCGGCGTCGGTCGCGAAGTCGAGCATGTGGGGCAGCTGCCGGGCGTACCGCCGGACGCCCGCCCGGAGGTAGTCGCTGAAGACGATGGCGTTCGCCCGGAGCGGCTCGTGCACGGAGTCCCTCGCGAGCCGCAGGGCCTGCGCGACGGCGGTGGGCGCGCTCGGGTCGACGACCGGCCCGAGCAGCACGACGCGCTCCGCGACGTCGGGGTGCCGGCGCGCGGCCTCGGCCACGACCTGCGCCCCCA
Source organism: Cellulomonas algicola (assembly GCF_003851725.1). Classification (GTDB taxonomy): domain Bacteria; phylum Actinomycetota; class Actinomycetes; order Actinomycetales; family Cellulomonadaceae; genus Cellulomonas; species Cellulomonas algicola. Next base: position 4,005 of record NZ_BHYL01000092.1, read on the forward strand.
TCGAGTGACCCGTGAGGACGGCGCGCCGGACGCCGTGCGCGGCGAGCTGCTCGACGAGCCCGTCCGCGAGCTCCGAGATGCTGGGGGCCTCGTCGGGCCGGGGCGAGCGCCCGAAGCCGGGCAGCTCGGGCACGAGGACGTGCGCGTCGGCGGAGAGGGCGCGTGCGAGAGGGCGGAAGTACCGGGCGGAGACGCCGATGCCGTGCACGAGCACCTGCGTCGTCGTCCCACGGGGGCTGCCGTGCTGCTCGATCGCCCACGGGAGCGCCGAGGTGGTGCGGGCAGCGCTCGTGGTCATGCCCTGATCGTCGTCGCGCGCACGTGCGGACGCACGGCGAGGGACGCGTCCGGACGGGTGAGAAGGACCACGTCTCAGCGGTCGCGAAGCTCCCGCATGGCGCGCTGCGCCTCCATGTTGTCCTGCCGCTCGCGCAGGGCCTGGCGCTTGTCCCAGTCCTTCTTGCCGCGGGCGAGCGCGATCTCGACCTTCGCGCGGCCGTCGAGGAAGTACAGCGCGAGAGGCACGATGGTGTGGCCCTTCTCGCGCGTGCGGGACTCGAGCCGGTCGATCTCCTCGCGGTGCAGCAGCAGCTTGCGCTTGCGCCGCGGCGCGTGGTTGGTCCAGGTGCCCTGCGAGTACTCCGGGATGTGCACGCCGTGCAGGTAGGCCTCGGACCCCTCGATCTCGCACCAGCCGTCGACGAGCGACGCGCGCCCGGCGCGGAGCGCCTTGACCTCGGTGCCGGTGAGGACGACGCCGGCCTCGAACACGTCCTCGATGGTGTAGTCGTGCCGGGCCTTGCGGTTCGCGGCCACGAGCTTGCGCCCTGTCTCCTTGGCCACGTCCCGGCCTCCGTCCGTCGTTCGTCGAGCGGGGCGACGATCGCCGCCCGCCGCTCAGCAGTGCCGCAGCAGCCTACCCGCCACCCCGGGACCCACCACCGCTTTACGCCACCGGCGCAGCGGACGGGAGCCGCGGGACCGTCAGAGGCCGAGCAGCGGCCGCGGGTTCGTCGTCGCGCCGTTGACGTACACCTCGAAGTGCAGGTGGCACGCGGCCGACGTCCCGGTGTTGCCCGAGTAGCCGATGAGCTGCCCGCGCTCGACGCGCTGACCGGTCGCCACCGCGAACGACGTGAGGTGGTTGTACGACGCGGACACGGCGTTGCCGTTGACGAACCCGCTGTCGATCATCACCTGGTTGCCGAACCCGAAGCGCGTCTTCGCCCAGGTCACGGTGCCGGCGCGGCCCGCGTACACCTTGGTGTTGCAGTAGGTGCGCAGGTCGATCCCGGCGTGCAGGCGCACGTACCCGAGGGTCGGGTGCAGCCGCATGCCGTACTCGGAGGTCACGTACATCGGGCTGATGCTCGTGGGGTTGCCGAACAGACCCCCGCCGACGGGCCCGGGTGCGGGCTGCGGCCTGCCGGCGGCGGCGTCACGGGCGCGCTGCGCCTCGATCGCGGCGCGCAGCTCGTTCTCGATGGCCTTGGCCTCGGCGTCCATCTGCGCGAGCGCGGCGGCGAGCGCGGACTTCTGCGACTCGAGCGACGCCTGCTGCGCCTGCTGCTCGGCGACGAGCGCGTCGAGGCTCGCCTTCGCGTCCGCGGCGGCCTCCCGCGCCTGGTCGGCCTCGACGACCTTCTGGTCGGCCTCGGCCTTGAGCTCGGCGATGCGGTCCTCGACCGCGTCGAGCCGCGCCTGCGCGTTGCGGTTGCTGGCCTCGGCGGCCTTGAGCGCGTCGAGCACCTGCGCCTGCGTGCGCAGCGCGGTCGAGACGAGCCCGTACTTCTGGACGAAGTCCTCGGTGCTCTGCGCGTCGAGGATGACGCTGACGCCCGACACCTCTCCCCCGCCGCGGTACGCCTCGCGCGCCATCTGCCCGATCGCCGCGCGCATCTTGGCGGCCTCGTCGGTGTCCGTCTGGATCTTGGCGGAGAGCGTGACCTGCTGCTCCTGGGCGTCGACGAGCCGTGCGGCGATGAGCGCCGCCTCGCGCTGCGCCTTCTCGAGCGCGGCCTTCGCCTCGTCGAGCTTCGCCTGGGCCGCGGGGATCTGCGCCTGCAGGTCGAGCAGCCTGCTGGCGGTGGCCTGCAGGTTCGCGTCGAGGCCCTCCATCGCCGCCTCGGCGTCGGCCTGCGCCTTCGCGTTCGCGGCGGCCCGCTGCTCGGCGGCCTTGCGGCGGTCGTCGATCGGGTCGGCGAGCGCGGGCGACGCGACGGCGATCCCCGCCACGAGCGCGAACGCGGCGAGCACGGCGGGCAGACGACGACGGGCCACGGTCACACCTTCGTGTAGCGGCTGAGGGTCACGAGCGACGAGATCGCCGCGAGCAGGATCGCGACGGCGATCAGCGCGGGCGCGACGGCGAGCACGTCGGCGGTGCTCACGTACGGGATCCAGCCGACGGACGCCCCGAGCCAGTCGGTCACGAGGTACTCGACCCCCAGCCAGAGGCCGCCGACGGCGAGCAGCGCGCCGACGGTCGCGGCGAGCGCACCCTCGAGCATGAACGGCAGCTGGATGAAGATGGTCGACGCCCCGACGAGCTTCATGATCCCGGTCTCGCGGCGGCGGCTCAGCGCGGACAGCCGGATCGTCGTCGTGATGAGCAGGACCGCGGCGAGCAGCATGACGGCCGCGAGCCCCCCGGCGAGCAGCGTCGCGCGGTTGAGCACGAGGAACAGCTTGTCGAACAGCCGTCTCTGGTCCTGCACCTCCTCGACGCCCGGGCGCCCCGAGACGACGTCGGCGACGACCTGGTACTTCTGCGGGTCGGTCAGCTTGATGCGGTACGACGAGTTCATGTCGTCGGCCGTCGCGGCGGACGCCCAGAACTGGTCGGCGAACTGCTCCTGGAACGCGGCGAACGCCTGCTCCTTCGTCTCCTCGTACACGTGCTCGACGAAGGGGGCGATCTCGGGGGCGTCGAGCGCCGTCCGGATGTCGGCGCGCTGCTCGTCGGTGACCTCGCCCGACGCGCACGTCGGCTCCGACGAGTTCTGCGGGCAGAGGAAGACGGAGACCTCGACCTTGTCGTACCAGTCGTCCTTCATCTTGCCGATCTGCAGCTGCAGCAGCGCCGCGGACCCGACGAACGTGAGGGAGACGAAGGTGACGAGGATGACGGACACCGTCATCGAGAGGTTGCGACGGAGGCCCTGGGCGATCTCCGAGAGGATGAACTGGACGCGCACGGCTCCCCCTCAGCGGTCCGAGCCGTAGACGCCGCGCGACTGGTCGCGCACCATCTGGCCGGTCGAGAGCTCGATCACGCGCTTGCGCATCTGGTCGACGATCTCGTCGTCGTGCGTCGCCATGACGACCGTCGTGCCCGTGCGGTTGATGCGGTCCAGCAGGCGCATGATCCCCAGGGAGGTCGTCGGGTCGAGGTTCCCCGTGGGCTCGTCGCACAGCAGGATGCTCGGCCGGTTGACGAACGCGCGCGCGATCGCGACGCGCTGCTGCTCACCGCCCGAGAGCTCGTGCGGCCGACGCTTCTCCTTGCCGGACAGCCCGACCATCTCGAGCACGTCGGGGACGGTCGTGAGGATGTGGTGGCGCGGCTTGCCGATGACCTGCAGCGCGAACGCCACGTTCTCGAACACCGACTTGTTGGGCAGCAGGCGGAAGTCCTGGAAGACGGCGCCGATCTGGCGGCGCAGGTGCGGCACGCGCCACGACGACAGCGTGCCGAGCTCCTTGCCGGCGACGAAGACCCGACCGGCCGACGCCCGCTCCTCGCGCAGCACGAGGCGCAGGAACGTGGACTTGCCGGAGCCGGACGCGCCGACGAGGAAGACGAACTCGCCGCGCTCGACGTCCAGGGACACGCGGTCCAGCGCGGGGCGGGCGCCGCGCGCGTAGACCTTGGTGACGTTCTCGAATCGGATCACTGCACCGGTGCGGCCAGGGTCGGGGAACGGGGTGCTGCTGCTGGCCTCGTCGAGCGTAGGCAGCGGCGCGGGGCCACCCCCCGTGTGACACGCCGCACGCATCCTGTGAGTTCGTCGCCCGGGACGACGACGCGCGGGACGACCCGGACGAACACCCCGAACCGGGCCGGTCGCGCGTGCGGGGCGGACCGGGTCAGCGGAGCAGCGGGGACAGCGGGGGCAGCGACCGCGGCGTCAGCTCGGCGCTCGTCGCGCCCGTGATCGCCGCGAGGACGGTCTCGTGCGACACGGCCGCCGCGTCGAACGTCCCGTTGTTGCGCCCGTGCCGCAGCACGACGATGCGGTCCGACACCGCGCGCACGTCGGTCATGTTGTGCGAGATGAGGATGACGCCGAGCCCGAGGTCGCGCAGGCGCTCGATGTGCACGAGCACCTCGGCGGTCTGCGCGACGGACAGCGCCGCGGTCGGCTCGTCGAGCACGACGATCCGCGGGCTGCCGATCAGGGTGCGGGCGATCGCGACGGACTGGCGCTGCCCCGCCGACAGGCTCGACAGCGGCGACCGCACCGACGGGATGCGGCTGTTGAGGTCGCGCAGCACCTGGCGGGCGATCTGCTCCATGCGGGAGTCGTCGCGCGACGCGCCGAGCCGCAGCTCGCGGCCGAGGAACAGGTTGGACGTGACGTCGAGGTTCTCGCACAGCGCGAGGTCCTGGAACACCGTCGCGATGCCGAGCCCGCGCGCGGCGGTCGGCGTGGGGATCGTGACCTGCTCGCCGGCGATCTCGATGAACCCCGCGTCGGGGGCCAGCACGCCGGACACCATCTTCGCGAGCGTCGACTTGCCCGCCCCGTTGTCACCGACGAGCGCGACGACCTCGTGCGCGTGCACGTCGAGGTCGACGCCGACGAGCGCCTCGACCGCGGCGAACCGCTTGGTGATGCCGCGCATCGAGAGCAGGGGGACGTCGCTGCTCATCTGTTCACCTGCTCCCCGTCGGGCACGTGATACGTGCAGTGAATGACCATGGTGCGCCTGCGTCAACCCGCCGGGCCCTCATGCCTGTTCCACCAGGCCCACCTCGTCGGCGTCGACGCGCAGCGGGACGTCGGTCGACTGCAGGGCGAGGACGAGGCCGCCGAGCACCTCGGCCCGCGTGCCGAGCGACGCGCCGACGACGTCGAGCGGGACGAGCTGGTTGGGCAGGACGTGCCGGCGCATGGCCTCGCGCATCGGACGCAGCAGCACCTCGCCGGTGTCGGCGAGCTCGCCGCCCACGACGACGACCTGCGGGTTCACGGCGGTCGCGAGCCCGGCGACGACCGTCCCGACGAGGGAGCCGACGTCGGCGACGGCCTGCGCGCAGCGCTGGTCGCCCTCGTTGGCGCGCTGCACGACGTCGCGCAACGCGAGCACGCCGTGGCTGTCGCGCAGCCCGCCCAGGAGGGGCGTCGCGCCGGCGACCGTGTCGAGGCAGCCGCTGTTGCCGCAGCGGCAGGGTTCACCCGGGAAGCGCACCGGGACGTGGCCGATCTCCCCCGCCGTCCCGCCCGCACCGCGGTGCAGCTGGCCGCCGATGACGATGCCCGCGCCGACGCCGTGCGAGACGCGCACGTACACGGAGTCGCCGAACTCGCGCGCGGCGCCGAGGGTCGACTCCGCGACGGCGCCGAGGTTGGCGTCGTTGTCGACGTAGACGGGCCGTCCGAGGCGCTTGGACAGCACCTGGCCGACGTGCACCTCGTCCCAGCCGGGCATGAGGCCCGCGACCGAGACCATGCCGGTCGAGGAGTCGACGGGGGCGGGGAGGCCGACGCCGAGGCCGACGACGTCCTCGAGGGTCGCGCCGACGCGCTCGAGCAGGTCGACGACCAGGAGCGCGACGCGGTCGAGGCTCGTGTCGACGCGGTGGCCGGCGGGGAGCGGCAGGGACTGCTCGGCGATCACCTCGTGCGTGAAGTCGCCGAGCACGACCCGCAGGCTGCGGTGGCCGACCTGCACACCGACGGCAAGACCCACGCGGCGGGCGAGCGTGACCATCTGGGCACGCCGCCCGCTGCGGGTGGTGTTGGCGGTGTCGACGACGCCCGCGGCGAGGAGCTCGCGGACGATCGTCGACACCGTGGCCTGCGACAGGCCGGTCGCGGTGGCGAGCTCGACCTGGGTGAGCCCGCCGTACCGCTTGACGGTCTCGACGACGAGGACGCGGTTGGCCTCGCGCAGGGACGACTGCGAGCCGGCTGCCGCTGCTCGCCTGCTCACGGGGCCAGAACCTACCGCGCCGTCGGGACCGCCAGGACGCTACTGCGTCCCGGCACGCCGCTTGTTGATCAGGTCGAACGCGACCGCCAGGAGCAGCACGAGCCCCTTGATCGCCATCTGCCAGGACGGGTCGACCGACATGATCGACAGACCCATGTTGAGAACGCCCATGATGAGCGCACCGACGATCGCGCCCGAGATCCGGCCGATGCCGCCCGTGACCGCCGCGCCGCCGATGAAGCACGCGGCGATCGCGTCGAGCTCGAAGTTCTGGCCCGCCGCCGCGATGGCCGCACCGGCACGGGCGGTCGTCACGATGGCCGCCGCACCCGCGAGCACGCCCATGTTCACGAAGATCCAGAAGTCCACGCGACGCGTGTTGACGCCCGACAGGCCGGCCGCGAGGCGGTTGCCGCCGATCGCGTAGATGTGCCGGCCGAACACCGTGCGCCCCATGAGGAACGTGTAGGCGACGACGAGCACGCCGACGATGACGAGGACGATCGGGGTGCCGCCCGCGGAGAACGACAGGATCACCGTGAGGATGCCGATGCCGATCGCGATCAGCGCGAGCTTGGCGACGAACGCGCCGAGCGGCTCGACGTACAGCTCGTGCTTGCGCAGCGACGAGCGTGCCCGCAGCTGCGAGACCACGATCGCGACGATCGCGAGCGCCCCGATGAGGAGCGTCACGACGTCCATGTTGCTGGCGAACCCGAGGAAGTTCGGCAACGAGCCCTTCGAGATCGCGATGAACTGCGACGGCAGGCCGGCGACGGTCTCACCGACGATGACGAGCGCGAGGCCGCGGAAGACGAGCATGCCCGCGAGGGTCACGATGAACGCGGGGATACCGACGTACGCGACCCAGAACCCCTGCCAGGCGCCGACGACGCCGCCGACCGCGAGGCCGATGAGGATCGCGACGACCCACGGCATGTCGAAGTCGCGCATGGTGACCGCGACGATGCCGCCGACGAACGCGACGACCGACCCGACGGACAGGTCGATGTGCCCGGCGACGATCACCATGACCATGCCGATGGCGAGGATCATGACGTACGCGTTCTGCTGGAACAGCGCCGCGACGTTGTTGGCGAGCAGCAGCTTGCCGTCGGTGAGCACCTGGAACAGCAGGACGATCACGACGAGCGCGCCGAAGATGCCGTACTGGCGAGCGTTCCCACCGAGGCCCTGCATGCGCTGCGAGAGCGGCACGCGCGGCTTCGACCCCGGAGGGGCCGCCGGTGCGAGGTTGGTGTCCGTGGTCATCGTGCCGTCACGTCCTTCTCCATGGTCATGTACTGCATGAGGCGCTCCTGCGTGGCGTCGTCGCGGGCGACCTCACCCGTGACCCGTCCCTGGCTGAGCGCGTAGATGCGGTCGCAGATCCCGATCAGCTCCGGCAGCTCGGAGGAGATGACGATGACGCCCTTCCCCGCGTCCGCGAGCCGGTTGATGATCCCGTAGATCTCGTACTTGGCTCCCACGTCGATGCCGCGCGTGGGCTCGTCGAGGATGAGCACGTCCGGATCGGCGTAGATCCACTTGCTCAGCACGACCTTCTGCTGGTTGCCGCCGGACAGCTTGCCGACGAGCGCCGACACGGTCGGCGTCTTGATGTTGAGCTCCTTGCGGTACCGCTCGGCGACCTTCTCCTCCTGCCGGCGGTCCACCACGCCGAGCCGCGCGAGCTTGCCGAGCGCGGACGCGGACACGTTGTGCTGGATCGTGTCGATCAGGTTGAGGCCGAACCGCTTGCGGTCCTCGGTCGCGTACGCGATGCCGTGCCGGATGGCCGCCCCGACGTTCCGGAGGTCGATCTCCTTGCCGTCCTTGAAGACGCGGCCGCTGACGCGGGCGCCGTAGGAGCGGCCGAAGAGGCTCATCGCGAGCTCGGTGCGCCCCGCGCCCATGAGGCCGGCGACGCCCACGATCTCCCCGCGGCGCACGCTGAGCGACGCGCTGTCGACGACCTTGCGGGTCTGGTCGATGGGGTGGTGGACGGTCCAGTCCTCGATGCGCAGGACCTCCTCGCCGATGTTCGGCGTGTGGTCCGGGAACCGGTTGTCGAGCGAGCGCCCGACCATGCCCCGGATGATCCGCTCCTCGCTGACCCTGTCGGCGCCGCGCATGTCGAGCGTCTCGATGGTCTTGCCGTCGCGGATGATCGTCGTGGTGTCGGCGATGGCCTCGATCTCGTTCAGCTTGTGGCTGATGATGATCGAGGTGATGCCGTGCTCGCGCAGCCCGTCGATGAGGCCGAGCAGGTGCGCGGAGTCCTCGTCGTTGAGCGCCGCCGTGGGCTCGTCGAGGATGAGCAGCTTGACCTCCTTGGAGAGCGCCTTGGCGATCTCCACGAGCTGCTGCTTGCCGACGCCGATGTCGACGATCTTGGTGTCGGGACGCTCGTCGAGGCCGACGCGGGCGAGCAGCTTCGCGGCCTCGGAGTTGGTCTTGTTCCAGTCGACGACGCCCCGCTCGGCCTGCTCGTTGCCGAGGAAGATGTTCTCGGCGATCGACAGGTACGGGCTGAGCGCGAGCTCCTGGTGGATGATGACGATGCCGTGGTGCTCGGAGTCCCGGATGCCCCTGAACTCCACGACCTGGCCGTCGAAGACGATGTCGCCCTCGTAGGTGCCGTGCGGGTAGACGCCCGAGAGCACCTTCATCAGCGTCGACTTGCCGGCGCCGTTCTCTCCGCAGATCGCGTGCACCTCGCCGCGGCTCACCGAGAGGTTCACGTCCGCCAGCGCGATCACGCCGGGGAACTTCTTGGTGATGCTCCGCATCTCGAGGATGTGGTCGGTGGTCATGTGCCCCTCGCTCGATGGTCCGTCACGGCCGTGCGGGCCC